>CAZRXR010000022.1:0-25234 GCA_964604125.1 uncultured Synergistaceae bacterium | reverse complement strand
CCATAAAAAAACAAAAAAACGCCGGATAAGCGCGGCCTGCAAGCCGTCGTCTTATCCGGCGTGTTGTGTTGTTTCGAGCAAACGATCAACTGTCCGCGCCGGGGATTCCCGCGGACGCGGAACGCTGTTTTATCTCCGACACGTTGAAGTAGGCGACGCTGGGGTGTGCGTTGAAAACCATCCCGTCGCCATCGCATCGTCGCGAACGAGTGGTTGACGGCTTCGTAGAAACTCATGCCGCACTTTGTCAGGGCCGCCGTCTCGACGGCCGTGAGCAGTATGTATATCGGCCACAGGTACAGCGCCGCCGCAAAAAAACCGCCGCGCCTCCGACATTCCAGTCGGCGGCGCGGCGGTTTGTCCATGCCCGGCGCGGCTCGCGCGCGCCGTCTCACGCGCGCGGAGGCTCCGGGCGGTAGTAGCGCAGCAGTTCTTCGGTGTAGCGCCCGCGCGCGTCGCAGATGTACAGCGGCGGCAGCGCGGCGAGGGCGGGGCCGCCTCCGCGCCGCGCCCCGACGAGGAAGACGGAGGCGTTACTGCCGGGGGCGGGGTGCACGGTCATCAGTTCGCGCGGGGCCAGCCCGTGCGACTGGAGCGCCGCCATGGTCTCGGCGAGGCGCAGCGCGCGCATCACCATGTACAGGCGGCCCTTGTTTTTGAGCAGGTAGCGGGCGGCGGCGCACACGTCCGCCAGCGTGCAGCTTTCGCCCTGTCGGGCGACGCGCCTGGCGGCGCTTTCGCTGCGCCGTCCGAAGCCGGGATCCTCGTAGGGAGGGTTGACGGCGATCACGTCGAAACTCTGGTGCGCGAAGCGCCCGCGCGCCTCGCGCAGATCGCGGACTTCAAAGGCCGCGTTGCCGTCAAGGCCGTTGCGGCGGGCGTTTTCGCGCGCGAGCCCGATAAGCCCCGGATCGATGTCGATCCCCTCCACGCGCGCGGCCGGGTGTCTCTTGGCGAGGATAAGGCTGACGGCGCCGTGCGCGCAGCCCAGTTCCGCGGCGCGCTCTCCGTCTTTCAGCAGCGTAAAGCCGGCCAGCAGCACGGTGTCCATGTTGACGCGGGGCCCGGCTTCGGGCTGGAGCATGTTCAAAAAGCCGTAGAGAATGTCGTCGCCGCGCGGGTCTTTCACGCTCATTCCCATTGTTCCACCTTGACGGAGACGATTTGCGACAGGCCCGGCTCGCTCATCGTCACGCCGTACATGACCTCGGCGTGCTCCATAGTCTGGCGGCGGTGGGTCATGGCGATCACCTGCAAACTTTTGGAGTACTCCACGACCATCTGCGCGAACCGCGTGAGGTTGGCGTCGTCGAGCGCGGCGTCCACCTCGTCGAGCACGGCGAGAGGGACGCGCGCCACCTCCATCGCCGCGAACAGCAGAGAGAGCGCCGTCAGCGACTGCTCGCCGCCCGAAAGCTGGGCGAGGTAGAGCGGCTTCTTCCCCGGGGGGCGCGCGACGATCTCGACGCCCGTCTCCCACAGGTCGGGCCCCGTCTGGGCGCGCAGGTGGGCCTCCCCGCCGCCGAAAAGACGCCGGAACAGTTCGTCGAACCGGCGGTCGATCTTGACGAGAGCGCTGTTGAACAGGCTCCCGGCCTGTTTGTCGGTGTCGGCGATGAGGGCCTTGAGGCCGTCCATGCCCCCCGTCACGTCGGCCACCTGAGCGCCGAGGAAGTCGAGGCGCTCGGCGAGCGAGGCGTCCTCCGACAGCGCGCCCATGTTCACGTCGCCAAGTTCGCGGAGTTGGCGCTCCACGTAGCGGCAGCTGTTTTCAAGCCTGTCGGCGCTCTCGCCGCCGGGCGCGAAGCCGTCCGGGTAGGGGAAGGCGTCCTCGTTGGCGGCGACGAGGGCCGCGAGCCGCTCGCGGGTCTTTTCGATGTCCATCCGCGCCATCAGTTCCTCGCGCGTCACGGCGTCGAAGGCGGCCCGGGCCTTCTGGCTGCGCAGGAGGCGGCGCTCCATGCGCGCGGCGGCGCCGGCGTTGCGGGCGTCGAGTTCGGCGATGCGCGACTCGACGCTTTCCTTCTCGCTCTCGCGCCGTTTCCGCTCCGTCTCCAGTTCGCGGGCGCGCGCGTCAAGCCCGGCGAGGCGCGACACGGCCTCGCGGGCGCGGGCGGCGTTTTCGCCAAGCTCGCGTCTCAGGTCGGAGACGAGGCGCACGGATCGCTCCAGTTCGGCCTTCTTCGCCGACAGGCGTTCCGCGGCCAGCGCGGCTTGCGTGCGCGTCCGCGCGAGTTCTTCGCTTTCGGCGTCGTCGGCGTCGAGCGGCGCCAGTTCCTCGATGCGCTTTCGCGCCAGAGCGGCGGCGTCGGCGGATTTTCGCGCGCTCTCGCGCAGCGCGGCGACGCGGTTTTCGGCGCTCGCGCCTTCGCCGAGCAGGGCGTTGAGTTCCTCGGTCTGCTCGCGCGCCTCGCGGCGCAGAGCCTCCACGCGCGACTTCTGCTCCCCGGCCTCGCGGCGCTTGGCTTCCAGCGCCTCTACAGCGGCGTTTTCGGCCGCTTCGGCGGCGGCGAGCCTACGGGATATCTCCTGTTGGGCCTGTTTGTCGGCGGCGATCCCGCGCTCGGTCTGCTCGATCATCGTGCGGAGCGTGATCGCGCCGACGGCGCGGGCGGTCTTGCCGCCGCTGACGGTGCCCGAGGGGGAGAACACTTCGCCGTCG
This sequence comes from uncultured Synergistaceae bacterium, assembly GCA_964604125.1. Taxonomy (GTDB): domain Bacteria; phylum Synergistota; class Synergistia; order Synergistales; family Dethiosulfovibrionaceae; genus Pyramidobacter. The sequence goes on along the minus strand of CAZRXR010000022.1, from coordinate 22,572 downwards.
AGCGTGACGATGGGACAGCGCTCCGCGGCGGCCAGCCGGGCCCCCGTGTCGTAGTCGGCCACGACGAGCAGGTCGCCGAGCAGGTGGCGGCACGCGGGCAGCCAGCGCGGCAGCGGCGCGACGAGGTCGATGGCGCGGCCCAGCACGCCCGCTCCCGCCGGGGGCGCGGAGTGACGCGCGGGGACGCAGCGTTCGAGCGGCAGGAACGTGGCGCGCCCTCCGAGACGCTCCTTCAGCAGTTCGATGCCCAGTCTGGCCTGTTCCGTCGTATCGACGAGCAGCCAGTACTGGCGCCCGCCGAGGTAAGCCTCGAGGCTCGCGGCCAGCGTGGCGGGGCAGGCGAACGACTCGACGGCGGGCACGGTCTCGATCTTCAGCCTGCCCAGCTTGACGGCCGAGAGGATCATCTGCACGGGCTTCGGGTACAGTCCGGCTTCGGCGCGCTGGATCAGCGTGTCGAGCTCGGCTTCGGCGCGCGCGACGGCGCGGCGCAGGTTCTGCGCGCGCACGGCCAGTTCGCGGCTTGACGCGGCGGCCTCTCCGCGCTTCCGGTCGAGTTCGTCGAGCGCGTCCTCGAGCGTCTCCATCTCCTCGTCGGCGGCCGTCAGGCGCGTGACGAGTTCGTCGCGCGCCGATCTCAGCCGGGCGAGGGACTTTTCGCGCTCTTTCGACTGCGAGCGCAGCGCTTCGGCGCGGGCCGTCATCTGCCGGGATTCCTCAAGCAGGGCGGCCTCGCGCTCTATAAGCTCCCCGCGTTCGCGGCGGGCCCGCGAGAGACGCTCGTCGCGCTCTTTCAGGCGGTCTTCCAGGTCGGCGAGGCGCGAAGACAGCGAGCTTTCCTCCCGCGTCAGACGCCCCGTCTGCGCGGCCAGTTCGCCGCGCAGCTTTTCTTCGTCTTTCAGGCGCGACTCAAGGCGCGTCTGCTCCTCGCCAAAGCGGCGCAGCTCGAACTCGCTTTCGCTCTTTTCGGAGTTCAGCGCCGTGACGCGGCGCAGAACGTCGTCAAGGCGCGGCCGGATGTCCCGCAGCGAGTCGTTCAGCCTGCCGCGCTCGCGGGCGTACTCGCTGCCCCGCTCGCGCAGCGCGTCGAGGGCGCGCTTCCACAGAGCGGCCCAGCGCTCGCTCGCGCCGAGGCGTTCCCGCGCCTTTTCGTGGCGGCGTGACAGTTCCCCGAGGCGTGATTCTTCGGCGAAGCGTCTCGTGTGGTAGAGGGCGCTTTTCAGGCCCGCGAGGCGCGACTGCCAGTCCCGCGCCTTGCGGGCGTTGGCGAGGTCGGGGGCGATCTGTTCGCGCCGGGCGCGAAGCTCGCCCATCAGCGTGTTGAGCCGCAAAAGTTCGTCGCTTGCCTGCCGCAGTTCGTCGCGCGCGCCGTCGCGCTTTTTGCGGTACAAGTCGATGCCGAACAGTTCCTCAAGCTGCAGCCTGCGCTGGAACGGCTTCTGCAGCACGGCCGCGCCGACTTCGCCCTGACCGATGAAGGCCGATTTGTCGCCCTCCAGACGCCACTGCTGCTTAAACCGCGCCAGATCCTGCACGCGCGTGCGCGATCCGTTGACGTAGACAGCGCCGCCCGAGGCGTCGAGACGGCGTTTCAGCGCCGCGCGCGAGCCCCCGTCGTCGAGGTCGAGCGTCACCTCGGTCTCGGTGGCCTCGGAAAGCCCTGCCGACCCCTGGAAGATCAGGTCGCTCTGCCGCGTGATACGGAGACGGGCCGCGCCGCTTTCGCCAAGCGCCCAGCGCAGCCCGTCGAGGATGTTGCTCTTGCCGCTCCCGTTCGGGCCGACGATGGCCGTGAAACCGGGAGCGAACGGCAGTTCGTGCGTGCCGCCGAAACTTTTGAAATTTTTAAGGGTTAGCCGTTCGATAAACAACGCCCGCGTCCCCCTTGCCCCGCGAATACGCCGCGCGCTCCTCCACGGCGGCGCGTGTCCCCTGCGCGTCGAGGCGGAACTTGTCAAGCGGCATTCCGCGCTGCCCGCGCAGGAATATCCTGCGGCCGAACGTTTCTTCCCACGCGCCGAGGTACAGCCGCGCGACGTAGGCGGCCACAGTGTCGTTAACATCGATCAGCACGGCCTGCGATTTCCCCGACATGAACAGCTTGCGGATAAAGCGTTTGAGCATCATGGCGCTTGTGTCCTCTTTGAGCACGCGCCCGAGCGAGCCGCACTCGGGGCACGGGCGCGTGAGCACCGATCTGATGTCGGCGCGCGCCCGCTTGCGCGTCATCTCCGCCAGCCCGAGAGACGAGATGCCGTACACGCGCACGCGGCAGCGGTCGGAGGCGAACGCCTCGTCGAGGCGGGCGAGCAGCGCCCGCCGATCCTCCTCCGGCTCCATGTCGATGAAATCGACGACGACGATGCCGCCGATGGATCTCAGCCTGAGCTGGCGGGCGATCTCGTCGGCCGCCTCCAGATTGGTGGCCAGCACCGTCTCGCGCAGCGTGTTTCCGCCCGTGTATTTCCCCGTGTTCACGTCGATGACGGTGAGCGCCTCCGTCTGGTCGATGACGAGGTACGCCCCCGACGCGAGCCAGACCTTGTTGTCAAGCAGCGCCGCTATTTCCTTCTCGATGTCGTAGTACTCGAAAAGCGGCGCGGCGCCTCGGTGGAGCGTCAGTTCCGGGGCGATCTCGGCCTTTTTATAGCGCTCGAGATATTCGGCGACGCGATCGTATTCCTCCCGGTTATCGACGACGATTTGCCCCACTTCCGAGGACAGTTCGTCGCGCAGCACGCGGGCGACCAGACCGATGTCCTTGTACAGCAGGCACGGCGCCGTCCGGCGGGAGGCCAGCGTCTCGATCTCGCGCCACAGTTCTTTGAGCTGCCCGAAGTCCTGAGCCAGCGCGTCGGCGTCCACGCCCTCGGAGGCCGTGCGCATGATCACCCCGAAGCCGGTTGTGTCCATCGCGCGCGCCGCCGCCTTGAGACGCGCCCGCTCGTCCTCGCGCTCGATGCGCTTTGACACGCCCGCGTCGTGCCCGCCGGGGATAAGCACGAGATAGCGCCCGGGAAGGGTGACGCGCGTTGTGACGCGCGCGCCCTTGTTCTTGCGGGCCGTCTTCACCACCTGCACAATCAGTTCGCCGCCCGGCTGCACGCGCGCCCCCCGCGCGTCGTTGAGATAGAGGAACCCGTTGCGCCCGTCGCCGAGGCTGACGAACGCCGCGTTCATGCCCTGAACGACGCTTTCCACGCGCGTTTTGTAGATCTCGCCGCTTTTCTGGCACTCCCACATCCGCTCGATAAAGATCTCGCTCAGCCGCCCGCGCTCGACGATGGCGACGCGCGCCTCCTCGGGATCGGCGGTGTTGGCCAGTATCAGCGTGTCGGGCCGGGGCCGCGCCCCGTCCAAAGTGTGTCCGATGTATTCGTTCATGTGCGTCCACGCTCGCTGTTTCCGTCATAAAAAAGAGACGTAAAAGAAACCGCCGCCCGGCTACAGCGGCGGCGCTATAACGTCCGCGTCGGCTCCCGCGCGCCCCAGACACAGGCGCGCGACGCACACGTCGGGCCAGCCCGAAATGACGCCGCGCTCCGCGAGGGCCTTGACGAGCGCGCCCGGGCCGTTTCGCGACGGGTCGAGCATCACAAGCTCCAGCCCGTCTGGGAAACGCTCGCACAGCGGCAGTACCGACGGGGGCAGCGCGGAAACGAGCGCCGCGCGCGCCTCGTCGAGGCGGTTCGCGCCGCGCGGGCACAGCCAGTAGCGCGCCGCGTCGCAGCACTTGCTCAGCGGCGTCGAATCTTCGGGAACGCGCGCGGCCCGGAGAAAGCGAAACCCCGGCGGCACGCGCGCGTTCAGCCGCGTTACGGCTTCTTCCGGCTCGACGGGCGTCTCAAACCAGATCTCGGCGGCCTCGCAGAGCGAGGGCACGCCGACGGGCAGCGCGGGGCCCATCACGATGCGCGGCTTCGGCGACATCCCGAGCGTGTACTCCACGCGCAAGGCGGCGCGGCGCGCCACGCGGCCGAACAGCTGCGGCAGCTCCACGTGGCGCACAAAACAGGCGAAACCGCGTTTGGCAAAGAGCAGGCGTATCCGATTCATCGCGTCACCCCGCTCCACGGGCAGCCCTTTTTCTCCCAGCCGCAGGCGTTGCAGCCGCCGGAGCGGCAGTCGGGCGTGAGCCGCGCTTCGAGCGAGCGGCGGTACTCGCGCAGCAGGAAATCCTTCGACACGCCGGCGTCGATGTGATCCCACGGGAGCGCCTCGTCCTCCGGCCGTTCCCGCTGGGCGTACCACGCCGGGTCGATGCCGGTTTCGGCGAAGGCCCTCGTCCAGCGGCCAAGGCTGAACGTCTCGCTCCAGCTGTCAAACCTCTCGCCCAGGCGCCACGCCGCCAGCACGGCGGCCCCCACGCGGCGGTCGCCTCTGGCGAGCACGCCTTCGACGAACGACTGCGCCGACTCGTGGTACTTGAAGACGATCGACCGCGAGCGCACTTTGCGCTTCATCAGCGCGCCCTTGCGGGCCAGTTCCTCGCGCGTGTTCTGCGCCGCCCACTGAAACGGCGTGTGCCCTTTGGGCACAAACCCCGCCACCGAAACGTGGATCTGCGCGCGTCTCGTGTGACGGCGGCCTATCGAAGCGGCGCGCTCGGCCACATCGACGATGCCCGCCAGATCGTCGTCGGTCTCGCCGGGGAGGCCCATCATAAAGTACAGCTTCACCTTCTGCCATCCGCGCGAGAACGCCGCCTCGATCGCCTCGTCGATGTCCGCGTCGGCGACGCCCTTGTTTATAACGTCGCGCATACGCTGACTGCCCGCCTCGGGCGCCAGCGTCAGGCCGCCGCGCTTCATCGCCTCGAGACGCGACGCGAGATCCACCGAGAAGTTATCGACGCGCAGACTGGGCAGGCTGACCTTGATCCCGTCGCCGCGCAGGGGTTCGAGCGTCCGCAGAAGTTCGCCGATGCCCGGGTAGTCGCAGCTTGCCAGAGAGACGAGACCGCACTCGTCCCATCCCGTCCGCTCTATAAGAGCGCGGACGCGCTCGCCGACAAGCCGCGCAGACCTCTCGCGCACGGGGCGGTAGATCATGCCCGCCTGGCAGAACCGGCAGCCTCGCGAGCAGCCGCGGAACAGTTCCACGGCCGCGCGGTCGTGGACGATGCCCGACGCCGGCGCGATCATCGACGCGGGCGCCGCGGCGTCCATATCGCCGCAGATCAGGCGGCGGCGCGGTAGCGGGAACGCCGAAGAAAAATGCGCGCCCGATCCGTCGTACTCGCAGGCGACCAGCGAGGGCACGTATGTTCCGTCAAGTCCGGCGGCCTCGGCGAGACGCTCCCGCCTCGGCCGGCCTTTCGTCCGCGCCAGCAGCGCCAGCAGCGGCGGGTTGACGGCCTCGCCGTCGCCCAGGCAGAAGATGTCGATAAAATCGGCCAGCGGCTCGGGAACGAGCGCCCCCGGCCCTCCGGCGAGCACGATGGGATCGGCGTCGGATCGGTCGGCCGAAAGGAGCGGCACGCCGCCCAGGTCGAGCATCGTGAGGATGTTCGTAAAACTCATCTCGTGCTGGAGCGTGAAACCCAGCGCGTCAAAGCGCGAAAGCGCCCTGCCCGACTCCGCCGAGCCCAAAGGCAGGCGGGAGGCGCGCAGGGACGCTTCCATGTCCACCCACGGGCAGTAGGCGCGCTCGGCGTCGATGCCGTCGAGCGCCTTCGTCTGCGGGTAGAGCAGCTGGAAGCCAAGGTAGCTCATGCCCACCTCGTACACGTCGGGGAAACAGTAACACAGGCGCAAATCGGCGCGCTCCTTGGGCTTGGTGTCCCCCCATTCGCAGACAGCGTAGCGCGAAGGCCATTTCGCCCCCGCGATCAGAGGCCAGCGGGGATCGTCAAATTCTTCAAATCTCAAGATCGATCATCCTTCAAAGATACGCGCCCCGAAGGCGCGCGGCCCCGGCTAGCCCTTCCGCACGGCGATGGCCGAGCGCTTTTCGGGGACGGAGTTTTCGACGCGCTCCAGTTCCTCGGCCGCGCCCAGCCGCGCGACGACGCCGACGGCCAGAACCGAGGCCGCCAGCGAACTGCCGCCGTAACTCATAAAGGGCAGCGGCAGCCCCGTCACCGGCAAAAGCCCCATGCTCATGCCGATGGACTCGAAACTGTGGAACCACAGCGACGCCGCCAGCGACGCGACGATCACCTTTGTGGCCACGCTGCGCGACCGAAGCGCCACGCGCATCATGCGCCAGACGATGAACGCGAACAGCGCCAGAAGCAGCAGGCAGCCGGCCAGGCCGAACTCCTCGGCGTAGACGCTGAAGATAAAGTCGGTGTGCGGCTCGGGAAGAAAGCGCAACTTGCTCTGCGCCCCCCGCATGTAGCCCGCCCCCCAGAAGTGCCCCGATCCGACGGCGATGCGCGACTGGATCACGTTGTATCCGGCGCCCAGAGGGTCGAGTTCGGGATTGATGAAAACGAGGATGCGCTTTTTCTGGTACTCCTTGAGCAGCATCCAGCCCGCGGGCAGGACTGCCAGTCCCGCGCCCGTCAGAGAGAGGAGATATTTCGCGGGAGCGCCCGCGACCGTCAGCGCCGCGAAGATCATCATCGCGTAGACCAGCGTGCTGCCCAGGTCGGGCTGGATCATCACGAGCAGCGCCGAAACGCCGCCCAGCGCCAGCGCGCCCGCGAACGACTTCACCGTCTCGGGCGGGCGCTGTGTGAGGCGTCTCGCCATAACGAACGCCACGCCCAACTTGGCGAACTCGGCGGGCTGCACGCGCAGCACGCCAAAATCCAGCCACGACCGCGCGCCTTTGACGCGCAGCCCCGCGGCGAGCAGGAGCAGGAGCGACAGGCAGCACAGCCCGTAGAGCAGATAGGCGTTTTCGAGGAAAAAATCCGGGTCGGTTGCCAGAAGAACCGCGAACACGCACAGCGAGAGCGCGCCCCAGATGAGCTGCCGGCTCGCGTAATATCCTCCCGCGCCGCCCGAACCGCCGGCGGCGCTGTAGATGGTCACAACGCCGATGGCGTACACGGCGGCGACGGCCAGCAGGAGCGGGTAGTCGAGAGCGCCCAGCAGCGCGCGCGGCGAAAAACTTTCCCTCATCAGCCGCGTCTGCGCCCGGCAAGTTCGGCCATCACGGCGGAGCCGCGCTTCATCCCGTTCACGGGAACGGAGACGGAGAGCGCCGACACATCGTCCTCGCTGCTCAGCTTGCAGTCGATGCCCGATGTGTCCACCTCGAGGTATTTCGAGATCACCGCGACGATGTCACGGCGCAGCATCTCCAGCACTTCGGGAGAGATGACGCTTCTGTCGTGCATGAGCACGAGCTTGAGACGCTGCTTGGCCGTGTCCTTCGAGTCCCTTCTGCCAAAGAGCGAACTTAAGATGCCCATGGATGAACCCCTACTTTCTGCCGAACAGCATACGCAGCTTGTCGAGGAAACTCAGATCCATGTTGTCAACGTCGAGGAAAGGCACTTCCTCTCCGTTGATGCGGCGCGCGATGTTGGTGAAGGCCGTCGCGGCGGGCGACTCGGGCTTGAGCGTGAGCGGCTCGCCGATGTTGGACGACTTGACCACGGCGTCGTCTTCGGGCACCTGCCCCAGCAGATTGACCGACAGGATGTCGAGCACGTCGTCTACGCCCATCATGTCGCCCTTGCGCATCATCTTGGGGCGCAGACGGTTGATGACCAGACCGATCTTCTTCTTGCCCTGCGACTCCAGCATCCCGATGATTCTGTCGGCGTCGCGCACGGGCGACACGTCGGGCGTCGTCACCACGATGGCCTCGGACGCGCCCGCGGCGGCGTTGCGGAACCCCGCCTCGATGCCGGCGGGGCAGTCGAAGATCACGTAGTCGAACTCCTTTTTCAGGTCGTCGCTGAGTTTTTTCATCTGCGACTCGTTGACGGCCTCCTTCTCGCGCGTCTGGGCCGTCGCCAGCAGGTACAGGCCGTCTACGCGCTTGTCGCGTATAAGCGCTTTTTTAAGCTCGCACTTGCCCTCGATGACATCGACAAGAGTGTAGACGACGCGGTTTTCCAGGCCGAGGATCAGGTCAAGGCTGCGCAGGCCGGTGTCGCCGTCCACGACGACGACCTTCTTGCCCAGCTTGGCCAGAGCCATGGAGATGTTGGCCGATGTCGTCGTCTTGCCGACGCCGCCCTTGCCCGATGTTACAACGATAGCTCGTCCCGCCATGGGTGTATCCCTCCTCTGACGCGCTGCGTCACTGTTCTCCGTGTATTCCCGCCCGAGGCCGTCCCGCGGCGGGGAGGTTTTTTTGGCCGGCCGCGCGGACGGCTTTTTCATTTCGGCCTCAAGTTTTGTCCTCAGCCGCGGCGCCGCCTGACGCTTTTTAACGCTCTTTCTTGCCATCGCGATTCTCCTCACTTTCGGGTCGGCGCAAGCCGCTTCGGCGCCCGGACGACGCCGCCTCTAGCGCTCTTTTTCCCTCGCGATCTCGCGCGCCACGAAGACGCCGCCCTGCACGTGGAAACGCACCGAACGGCCCCACCACGGCGAAGCCCCCGGCTCCACGGCGTTGCTGATCATCGTGCCGATGCGCAGCTGGTTGGTCTTGTAGCACATCGTGATCACCGAAGCGCTGTTGTCGCCCGTGCAGCCGGCGTGCACCTGCCCGAGCAGGGAGCCGAGCACGACGATGGATCCCGTGGCGTTGATCTCGGCGCCCGAGTGCAGGTTGCCAAGCAGCACAACGTCGCCCTCGTGGAACAAACTCTGTCCCGAGCGCAGCGGCGTGGAGACGATCTTAAGCGAACTGGGGGAAAAGAGCGGCCTGTCTCCGCCGTCAAGCTTGAATCCGAGCGAGGCGAGCATATCCTGAGTGGCGGGGTCGCTCGCGGCCCACATCGCCACGGACAGCCCCATCGGAAACACCACGTCGCCGAGAAACGCCGACAGCCAGTTCCGCGACACGGGCAGCGCGCGGAAATCGACGACCAGCGGGTGCGATGTCACCATCGGCCCGGCGTCGCGCAGTTCGGCTTTCACATCGACGACGCCGGGGATCATCTGTCCGTCGAAGGAGACGCGCACGGCGCTGCCGCGCCCCTTGAAACTGAGCCGCTTTTTATGTGAAGAAGGTTCCATTCGCGTTCAAGTCCTTTCAAAGCGCCAAAATTTGATTTCCGAGGGAGCGGCGCTGTTTTTTCTCGCGTCTCAGAGTTCGTCGGCGTTTCGGCCGAGCAGATAGGCCAGCATCCTGCCGACGAGCGGCGCGGCTACCCTGCCGCCGGACTCGCCGCCCTCCACGAAACAGACGACGGCGTATCTGGGGTTCGCCGAAGGGGCGTAGCCAGCGAACACGGCGTGATCCTTGCCGTGCGCGTGCTGCACCGTGCCCGTCTTTCCGGCCAGATCAAGCCCGCCGACGGCGGCGGCGTGCCCCGTTCCGCCCGGGGCGACGACGGCGCGCAGCCCCTGCCGGAGCACGTTCAGGATCTCGGGATCAAGCCCGGCGCTGACGCTTTCGGGCTTCTCCGCCCTGCGAAGGTGCGGCCGGTAGAGCGTGCCGCCGTTGGCGATGGTCGCGTAGAGGCTGCACATCTGGAGCGGCGTGAGCAGCACGTAGCCCTGCCCGATGGACATGTTGACCGAGTCGCCGCGGAACCACCCCTGGCGCAGCGCCTTTTTCTTCCACTCGGGCGTCGGCAGCACGCCCGGCGCCTCGCCCGGGAGATCGACGCCCAGCGGAGCGCCGAGGCCGAACCTTCTTCCGACCTCGGCGTATTTTTTCACGCCGACGGTCTGGCTGGTCTCGTAAAAGTACACGTCGCACGAGTCGCGCAGCGCGCGGACGAACGTCTCGCGTCCGTGTCCCGCGCGGCGCCAGCAGCGGTAGGAGTTGCCCGCGAGATGAAATATCCCCGGGCAGAGCACGGTTGTGTTCCTGCCCACGGCCCCCGATTCGAGCGCGGCGTAGCCAGTCACGGCCTTGAAGATCGACCCCGGCGCGTACTGGCCGTAGACGGCGCGGTTGAGCATCGGGTGCGCGCCGTTGGCGTTCAGCTCCTGCCACTCCGCGCCCGAGACGCCCCACGAGAGCGGGTTCGGGTCGTAGGTGGGGTTTGAACACATCACGATCACTTCGCCGTTGTTCACGTCCATCGCTACGATGACGCCGCGCCTGTCGCCGAGCAGCTTGAACGCATAACTCTGCGCGCTCAGGTCAAGCGTCAGCGTGAGATCCTCGCCCACGCCCGACATCTTTTCGTTCAGCACGCGCCGCTGGCGTCCGCGCGCGTCTACCTCCACGGCGCGCTCGCCGACGGCGCCGCGCAGCGCGTTCTCGTAGTATTTTTCGATGCCGGCCTTGCCGATCATGTCCCCGCCGATGTAGCGCTTCTCGTCGTCGGGCCCGGCCGAGCGCAGCTCGCTTTCGGAAATCTCGCCGACGTAGCCGACCACGTGCGCGGCCAGAGGGCCGGCGGGATAGCTGCGCCGCCATACAGGCAGCGGGAACAGTTCCTCGGGAAAGGCCGGATCCTCCATCAGGCTCGTCATCTGCAGCATCGTCAGGTTCGTCACGAGCGAGATGGCGCGGTAGGGAGCCCAGAACAGGCTGCGGATGCGCAGTTCGAGCGCCTCGGCGTCGTGAGGCAGGCGGGCGCGTTCAAGCGCCGAAAGCAGCTTTTGCTTCACCTCGGGCTTGCGGAGGTCGAGCGGGTAGCCCATGATGTCGAACGTCATCACGTTCAGCGCGAGCGGCAGGCCGTTGCGGTCGTAGATCTGACCGCGCGCGGGCGGCATCCGCAGAAGGCGCAGGCGGTTTTTGAGCGCCAGACCGACATACCTGTCGGCCCACAGCACCTGAAAGAGCACAAGCGACGCCGCCAGCAACGCGTAGGCGCACGTCATGCCCGCGCGCCACAAGTTCAGCCGCGTGTCGGAGACCGACCGCCGCGTGCTTCTCTCAGAAAGGTTCGTCGTCATAGCTGTAGGGCCTCGTCAAAAGCGCCACCAGCACCGCCGCGGCGGTGAGGAGCCACTGCGCGCCCACGATCGACAGCACGCGCCCGGACGTGACGCTGGAGTCCCAGAAGATCAGCCGCACGGGCGTCATCGCCAGACAGAGCGCGCTCAGGTTGAGCGCGTAGGGCGTCATGCGGCGGCTGTCGGCGGGCACCTCGTACCAGACGCGGCGCGAGATCAGCAGCGCCAGCACGTAGAGCGCTGAACTCAGCCCCGGGACGCCCAGCCAGCGCAGGTCGGTGAGCAGACCGCCGGCGACGCCTGCGGCGATCCACTTCCACGGGGCGTCGGGTTCTCGCGCGCGCGTCGCGCAGGCCAAAAGCGCCACGGCGAACAGCTCGGGCGCGAGGAAAGTCTGTGTCATCAGGATCTGCGCCAGATCCTGCAGGTACCAGCAGAAGGCAAGGACGCACGCGGTCTTCATGGATCAGTCGCCTCCGCCGCGTGGACGTACCGGATGCGGAACAGGTCGGCGCCGGTTTTGACGCGGTACTCGTCGATGCCGGCCGTGACGCTTCTGCGCTCGGCCGTGAGCACGCCGACGGGAAGGCCGGGGCGCAGACGGCTCCCCAGCACGGTGAGCACCCTCATGCCTGGCTTGTAGTCGCCGTCGGACGGCAGATAGCGGAGCCACACGCCGCCCAAGTTGTCGCCCGTGACGACGCCGATTTCGCGCGTCTGCTCCACGACGACGGGCGCGTAGAAGTTGGAACTGGTGATCAGCCGTACCCACGCGCCGCCGCCTGACTGCGACGTGACCACGCCCATCAGGTCGGCCCCGTCGAGTACGGCGCCGCCCGGCGCGAGGGTTTTCCCCATCGTGCCGATCCTCAGTTCCTCCCACCACGTGCGCGGGTCGCGCCAGACGACGGGGCAGAGGTTCTCCGGGCGGGCGTGTTTTTTGAACTCCTCTGTGATGCCGCCCGCCGACAGAATCTTCAGCTCGCGGTTTTCCTCGCGCAGTTCGGCCAGTTCCAGAAGCAGCGAGCGTCTGTCGGTCGTCCACCTCCGCGCGCTCTCGGCGCATTTCATCACGAACACGGCCGGGCGCTCCAGCGGCACGAGCAGGGCGGCGACGGCGTCCATCGCCCGGCGCGTGAAGTCGCGCCCCGTCGAGACCAGCGCGACGATCACGCAGACGATGACGCAGGCGAGCGAGACGATCAGTTCCTGCTCGAAATTTTTCTGCTGCTGCATCGCTCCCACCGGCTAGAGCTGGCTTTTGCGAACCGTGGTCAGGAGGCTCTTCATCTCCCCGAGTTTGAGCAGCGTCAGGCCGACGCCATTGGCCACCGCGTGAATCGGATCCTCGGCGAGGATCGCGGGCGCGTTGAGCACCTTCGTGAGCTTGCGGGCCAGCCCGCGCAGCTGCGAGCCGCCGCCGGTGAGGACGATGCCGTTATCGACGATGTCGCGCGAAAGCTCGGGCGGCGTCTGCTCAAGCGCCACTTTGACCATGTCCTCGACGCGGGAGACGATGGGCATGAGCACCTCGCGCACCTCGATCGATGTGACGTGCGTCACCTTCGGCAGGCCGTCGGCGAGGTCGCGCCCCTTCACTTCCATCTCAAGTTCCTCATCGAGAGGGATGACGGAGCCGATTTGAATTTTGACGTTCTCCGCCGTGCTCTCGCCTATGAGCAGCGCGTGTTTCTGCCGGAACAGACCGACGATGGCCTCGTCCATGCTGTCCCCGGCGAGCCGCAGCGAGTTGCTGACGACAAGCCCGCCCAGAGAGATGACGGCCACCTCGCTCGTGCCCGAGCCGATGTCGAGGATCATGCTGCCCTCGGGCGCGCTGATCGGAAGCCCCGCGCCGAGCGCCGCCGCGACAGGCTCGTCGAGGATGTACGCCTCGCGCGCTCCCGCGCCGAGCGCGGCGTCGATCACGGCGCGCCGCTCCACCTCCGTCACCTTGGCGGGGACGGAGACGACCACCTGCGGGTTTGAGATGCGGCAGACCGCGCACGTCTTCGAGATGAAGTGCCGCAGCACGCCCTCGGTCATGTCGAAATTGGCGATGACGCCGTCGCGCAGCGGCTTGATGACCGACACGCCCACGGGCGTCTTGCCGATCATCGCCTTGGCCTCGCGTCCGTAGGCGATCACCTCCGCGCCGCCGCGCGGCAGTTTGCGCACCGCGACGCACGTCGGCTCGTCAAAGACGATACCCCTGCCGCTCTGGTAGACGACGATGTTCGACGTGCCCAAATCTATGCCGATGCCGGCGGCGTGCGACTTGTTGAAAAAAGCCACGATTGTTCCTCCTCACATCGCCTTTTCGCGCGGCGCGCGAAAAGGCGCTTTATCCGTGTGTCCGTGTTCCCGCCGCGCGCTCACGCTTCGACGCGGCGGTACGAGCCGCCGCCGACGATGTAATGTCCGTAAAAGCCTATGTTCAGCGTGGCGAGCATACGCCCCACGCCGCGCGTCAGTTCCTCGTCCTCGCGGCTTGGCGCGAGGTCGCCGTCGGGGTGGTTGTGCAGCAGCGCGACGGAGGCGCAGTCCAGCCGCACGGCGCGCCGCATCAGATACGGCGCGTCGAGGGCCGCCGTCTCCGTGCCGCCGAACGAGAGCCGTTCGTCGGCGATGGGACGATCCTTGGCGTCGAGGTAGACGGCGACGATGAACTCGCGCTCCTCGGCGCTCAGACGGTTGGCCCAGAACAGCAGTCTGGAGGCCAGATCGTCGCGGCGTTCGTCTTCGACGGCGGCGCGGCGCCCCAGTTCGAGCGCGGCCAGCAGCGTGACGGCTTTGGCCTCGCCGATACCCTTGACGCCGTCTTTTGCCGAATTTCCCCCGCCCGTCAGCTCGCGCACGTGGGCGCGCGCCAGACTCTTGAGCGAACCGTATTTGTTGAGCAGTTCGCGCGACATCTCGAGCACGTCGCAGCCCTGTCGCCCCGTGCCGAAGATGATGGCCAGCAGTTCCTCGGTCTTGAGCGATTCGGCGCCGCCCGAGATCAGGCGCTCGCGCGGGCGCTCTCCGACTGTCATTTTAAGCGCGGTCATCGCCTGTTCAGAAAAGGGTTCAGTTCGCGCTCCCTCCGCAGCGCCGTCTCCGGCCCGTGCCCCGGCAGCACGGGCATATCGCCCTCGATGGCGGCGAGACGGCCGAGCGAGGCGTCCATCGCCGCCGGGTCGCCGCCCGCCAGATCGGTGCGGCCGACGCTGCGGGCAAAGAGCGTGTCGCCCGATACGAGCAGACGCTCGCTCCCCTGCGCGACGATGTAGCACGTGCTGCCGGGCGTGTGCCCGGGCGTGTGCAGGGCTTCGAGTGAAAGGCCGCCGAACGCGAGCGTGTCGCCGTCGCGCACCAGTTTCGTCGGCGTGACGGGCTCCACGTCGTAGCCGAACTCGGCGGCGAGGCTGCGGGCGGGGTCGCTTAAAAGCGCGGCGTCGCCCTCGGGCACGAAGACGGGCGCTCCCGTGGCGCGCGCGAGCGGCGCGACGCCAAGGATGTGATCGATGTGGCCGTGCGTGAGCACGACGGCCGCCAGCGTCAGGCGCTCGTTTTTCAGCCAGCCGAGCACGTCGGCGGGGTCGCCCCCGGCGTCGAAGCACACGGCCGTCCCGTTTCCGTCGTCAACGACATAGGAGTTGGTCCAGAGCGGACCGAGCGGAATCCGTTTGTAGTTCATTTTTTCCTCTCCGGCGAATCGATAATCAGCGTGACGGGGCCGTCGTTGACAAGCGAGACGGCCATATGTGTGCGGAAAACGCCCGTCTGAGCGGTCACGCCGAACTGTCTGACGCACGCGACGAATTTCCGGTAGAGCGGGTCGGCCTCCTCGGGGCGCGCGGCCCCCGCGAACGAGGGGCGCCTTCCGCGTCGGCAGTCGCCGTAGAGCGTGAACTGCGACACGACGAGCATCTGGCCGCCTGTCTCAAGCAGCGAGCGGTTCAGCTTGCCTTCGTCGTCCCCGAAGACGCGCAGATTGACGATTTTGTCGGCCATCCAGCGGGCGTCGGCCTCGGTGTCGCCGCTCGCCACTCCCAGCAGCACGCAGAACCCCGCGCCGACTGCCCCGGCCGTTTCGCCCCCGGAACTGACCGAGGCGGAGGAAACTCTCTGCACCACGGCTCTCATCAGCCCATCTCCCTGACCACGTTGATCACGTCTTTCACACCGTTCACGCGCGCGATGATCGAATAGAGCTGCTCCAGACCCTGCACGGCGATGTCCATCTTCATGCGCGAGTTCCCGCTGCCCATCTGGGCGGCTATCACCGAGGTGATGTTCACCCCGTTTGTCGCGCACACCTGCGCCACGTCGGCGAGAATGCCGGGGCGGTTTATCGTATCGACGACGATGCGCGTCTCGTACTTTTTCTTGTCGGTGTTGCCCCAGGAGACGGGAATGACGCGGTCGGGGCTGACCTTTTCCATGCTCGGGCAGTTCTCGCGGTGCACCATGATGCCGCGCACCTTCGTGGCAAAGCCCGTGATGGCGTCTCCGGGCACGGGGCGGCAGCAGTGCGCCAGCGTCACGGTGATGCCCGAGGCTCCCTCGACGATGATGTCGGCCTCCTTCTGGGCAAAACCGTGGGGGGCGGCTTTCGCGACGGCCTCGGGCGTCTGCGCGGAGGCGTCGGGCAGCGGCGTGTTGAGGGCGACGCACAGCTTCTGCGCGATGCCCGCCTGCCCGACGGTACCGGCGCCGATGCCCGAGAGCACGTCGTCGGCGTTGTTGCAGCTGACATCGTGCGCGACGCGGCTGATGTAGGGCAGGATGTCGTCGATGGGACGGAAAGCGTCGCCCAGACGGTTTTTCAGTTCGCGCTCGAGCAGATCGCGGCCTCGCTTGATGTTCTCGGCCTTCTCGACGGAGTCGAGGCGCTTGAAGTAGCCGCGGATGCGGTTTTTGGCCTTGCTACTTTTGACGAAGTTGGCCCAGTCGCGCGAGGGTTTGCCTTGCGGAGAGGTCATTATCTTGACGATGTCGCCGTTGTTCAGCTGGTAGTCGGCGGCGACGATGCGGTTGTTGACCATCGCCCCGACGTACTGCTCGCCGACGCGGCTGTGAACGGCGTAGGCGAAATCGACGGGGCACGAGCCGCGCGGCAGGCTTTTCACGTCGCCCTGCGGCGTGAACACGAACACGTCGGAGGTGAGAACGTCGTCGCGCAGGCGCTCCATGAACTCCCGGCTGTCGGTCTCGCGGCCGTCTTCTAGCGCCCTGCGGATCCACTCCAGTCTGGTGTCCATCTCGTCGATTTGCGCGCGGCCCTCTTTGTAGCGCCAGTGCGCCGCCACGCCGTATTCGGCCAGCCAGTGCATCTCCCACGTGCGGATCTGCACCTCGAGAGGCTCGCCCTGCGGCCCCATCACGGTGGTGTGCAGCGACTTGTACATGTTGTTTTTGGGGTTGGCGATGTAGTCGTCAAACTGGCCCGGGATAGGTTTCCAGAGCGTGTGGACGACGCCCAGAACGGTGTAGCACGTGGTCACGTCGTCCACGATGACACGCAGCGCGAGCAGGTCGTACAGCTGCTCCACCGAGAGTTTCTTGCGGTTCATCTTCTCGAAGATGCTGTAGAAGTGCTTGGCGCGCCCCTTGATGTGCGCCTTGATGCCCATCTCCCCGAGGCGTCCGCCGAGAATTTCCATGGCCTGATTGATGAGGCTCTCGCGCTCGGGCAGGCGCTTTTTGACGCGGCGTTTGATGTCGTAGTACATCTCCGGGTCGTAGTACTTGAACGCCAGATCCTCGAGCGTGCGCTTGACCTGATAGATGCCCAGACGGTGCGCCAGCGGCGCGTAGATTTCGAGCGTTTCCTTGGCGATGCGCTGCTGCTTGTCGCGCCGCAGGGCGCCGAGGCTGCGCATGTTGTGCGTGCGGTCGGCCAGCTTGATGAGTACGACGCGAATGTCCTTGGCCATGACCAAGAACATCTTGCGCAGGTTCTCGGCCTGATAGTCCTCGAACGACTTGAACTGCAGCTTTCCCAGCTTGGTCACGCCATCGACGAGCATCTCGACCGAGGGGCCGAAACGGGCTTTCATCTCGGCGGCCGTGACGGGAGTGTCCTCCAGCACGTCGTGCAGCAGCCCCGCCTGAAGGGTTGGCAGATCCATGTGCATGTCGGCCAGAATCGATGTGACGTAGACAGGATGGATGATGTACGGCTCGCCGGAGGCGCGCATCTGCTCGCCGTGAGCCTGCGCCGCGAACACCAGCGCCTCGCCGAGGGATTTGAGGTCGTTTGTGTCCATGTAGCGGGAAGCCTTGCCCCACAGTTCCTGCCACGCGAATCTGACCGTCGCGGAGCGCTGACGCTCGAGCAGACGCCCCATGTAGCTGTCGCGAAGCAGCGTCAGTTCCTTTTTGCGGGCGGCGTCGGGCGCCCCGGGCGGCGCGCCGTCGGGCGCGAAGCCCGCGCCGCCGTCGGACACGGCTGTGTCGGCGCGCGAAACGTCGAACTTGAAGCGTTCGCGTTCCGGGTGACGCCGCGCCTCCGCCTCGTCCGGCGGGATCGGGTCGCCCAGCCCGCCCGAGGGGCGCGGCTCCAAAACCGCCGCCGCGCCGTGTTTTTCAGCCGTGGACATGCTGCTCACCTCCGCTGTACAAGGATGATTAGGCGACGACGATGCTATCGACGACGTATTGCAGCGAGACCCGCCCCTGCCAGGAGTTGAAACGCGGGCGGTAGATCCAGCCGCGCAGCCCCCGCAGGCCCTCGATCTGTCCGGCCGCGCCGAAGGCCAGCAGATCGCAGCCGTCAAAGCTCACGCGCGTGTGCAGCCCGCGCCGGCCCAGCGGCGAAAACGACGTGCCGTCGGCGTAAGGCGCGAAAAACTTGGGCGGCGGGTTGCCGTTCCCAAAAGGCCCCAGGCGCAGCATGTCGCGCCACGCGGAGCCTGTGATGCGCGACGGGGAGAACTCGATGACCTCGTCGCGCGGGCGCTCCGCCTTGACGCTGTGGAGCATCCCGTCGAGCTCGCGCGACAGGCTCGGCCACTTGAGCTGATCCACAGAGAAACCGGCGGCGCTTTTGTGGCCGCCCCACGCCTCGAGCAGGCTGTCGAGGCTTTTGAGCATCTCCACGGCGTTGCCCCCCTCGGGCACGCGCAGCGTGCCGCGGATGCCGTTCCCGGAAGGGGCCGCCAGCGCGAACGCCTTGTTGTGCTCGCTGCACAGACGGCTCGCGATCGCGCTGAGGATCCCCACGGGCCAGCCGCCGTCGAACAGCACCTGCGCCGACTCTCCCCGCGCTATTTCCGTGTTGATGCGCGCGCATATCGACGCGGACAGGTCGCGCCGACGCCTGTTCAGGTCTATCAGTTCGGCGACGCTGCGCTGAAGGTCGGCCCGCGAGCCAAGCCCGGAGAGCACGTTCACGGCCACGTCCGCCACGCGGAGACGCCCGGCGGCGTTGAGGCACGGGATAAGGCGCATCGCGAGAAACGACTCGTCGATCATCGACATTTGCTCGTCCGGGCACAGCGCGCGCACCAGTTCGAGCAGCCCGCGGAGAGGGGAAGCGCGCATCAGCCGCAGCCCCTCGCGCGTGATGGCGCGGTTGAGGCAGCCCAGCGGCATACAGTCGGCCACGGTGGCCAGCGCCGCCAGCTGGACAAGCGGCGCCAGCCTGCGCTCGGGCATGATGCGCGACTGCCACGCCCAGCACCACAGCACGGCTGTCGCGCACAGCCCGCGCGCCTCCTCGTCGCCGAAGATCTGTGGGTTGACGAGCGTGTCGAGCCGGACGATCTGCCCCTCGGCCGCGTGGTGGTCGAAGATGATCACGTTCATGCCGGCCTCGCGGGCCAGATTTACGCACTCCACGTCCTTTGAGCCGCAGTCCACGACGATCAGCGTCTCGAAACCGTCGGCGACGATGTCGCGTATCCTCTGGACGCGCAGTCCGTAGCCCTCGCTGCGCCTGTCGGGAATGTAATACACGACCGAGGCCGCGCCGCTTTCCTCTGCCAGTTCGAGCGCCAGCACGGTGGAGGACACGCCGTCCACGTCGTAGTCGCCGTAGACGAAAACGCGCTTGCCCGGCACGGCGCGCGTCCACAGATCGAGCGCCGCGCGCGACGCCGCCCCCAGGTCGAGCGACTCCAGCAGCGGCCGCAGCCCGGGCGGATCCAGCTGCCGCCGGCATCTTTCCTCGTCCGAGAAACGGCTGTCCAGCACGGACGCCGCGAGCGGCGAGCACTCAAGGCGACGCGCCAGATCGAGCGCCCGTTCTCTCGGGCGGTAAATTTGCAGTTCGTCAATGGAACGCACCGGAATCACGGAAAAACAGCCCTTCCCGGCAGAGCGGACTCCGCCGTCGCAAAAACGCGCACCGCGGCACGGCTACAGCGACGTGCCGTTTTCGATGAACGTGATCTCCTCCTGAGTCGCGCCGGCCGCCTTCATCGCCGAAAGCAGCGCGTCGCGCTCCTTTTCGAGGGCGGCGATGCGGCGCCTGCCGCGCTCGATCTCGCGCCTGTCGCGGAAACGCGCCTCCCACGAGGCCGCCAGCGAGATCAGCCACATCAGGAGGATGCCGGCGAAGAACAGAAAGACCTCCCACAGCCCCTGAGGAAGCGCGAAATTCCAGCCGAGCAGGCGCACCGCCAGAACGTCCTGGTTCTGCACCGCGAATACAGCCGCCAGCATCGCCATCAACCCGAGCCCCAGACCGTAACTTCTCATTTCGCGAAAAGCGCCTCCTTCGGGACCGGCGCCCGTAAAACTCTTTGCCGGCGTTCGGACACAATAAGAGATAATACTTCCGCTATTTTAGCAGTTCGCGGGACTTCAATCAACCGTTTCTCTCGTCCTGTTTTTCCGCCTTGAAACGCGCGGCGCCGCCGGATCGGGCTTTCCGCCGCGCCGACGCTTTCAGACGAGGCCGTACTTTCGGCGCAGGGCCGCCCGCGCCAGAGGGAAGGGGCGCGCGGGCGCCGGATCGGGGTCGTGGGGCAGGATGTGCTTTTCCATCCACACCATGTCGTACCAGCGCCCGAACTTGCACGCGCAGCTTGAAAACTCGCCGACGAGGCGGTAGCCCATGTGCTCGTGGAAGCGGATGCTCGCGCGCGTGAGGTACTCGTCGTCCGCCTTGGGCGCGGCGACGCATGCGTTGACGTTGGTCACGCCCTGTTCGCGCAGGCAGTCCTCGAGGGCCTCGTACAGCGCGCGGCCGACGCCCTCGCCGCGATGGGCGCTTTCGACGTAAATCGACGTTTCCACAGACCATGAGTAAGCCGCCCGCGTCTTGAACGCGCCCGCGTAGGCGTAGCCGACGATTTTCCCCTCCCGCGCGGCGGCGAGGTAGGGAAAACGCGCCAGCGTGGCGCGGACGCGGCCCGAAAACTCCTCGAGAGAAGGCGTCTCGTACTCGAACGATATGGCCGTGTTTTTCACGTAAGGCGCGTAGATCTCCAGAAGGCGCGGGGCGTCGGCCTCGGTCGCGACGCGGATGAGCCGTGTGTCCATCGTGTTTTCAGTCTCCTTTTTCACGGGTTTTCGGCGGTGTTCCGCGCGGAACGCCGCCTCTTGCGCCGAAAAAACGCTAGCGACCCAGCCAGAATTTCCAGGCCGCCGTCCAGCCGCCGGCCAGCGCCAGCCACACGGCCAGTCCTCCGGCCATGGACGCGGCGATGCCGTGGCGGCGCAGCAGGCGCGCCGTCGTCAGCAGGAAGACGATGAACGCGAACCCCGCGCCGGAGCCGAAAAGCGCCGTGTCTATGACCTTGCGCGCGCCAAGCTCGCGGTACATGAACCAGTAGGCCGTCATGCTCAGGCCGGGAAAGCTGAGCAGCAGCGCGGAAACGAAGTAGTCGGGCGTGCGCGACAGAAAATGGATCGCGACCATGATAGCGCTCGCGCACAGGCATTTGAAAAGAATCTGCGGCATGGGAACATCCCTTTCGTCAGGAGTATCCGAAACGTGCGTTATTATAAGCCAACCTTTCCCCCGAGCGCAACGCCGCGGGCGGCAAACTAAAAATTCCCTCGCCGCGCGTTGCGGGCGGGGGAAAGCCTGTTATAATGATAAAACGTCATGCGAACGTTCGGGGCGTTTTTTTTCAAAAAATCCGCCCCCCCGAACCGAAAGGAGCGCTTTCGCCACCATGGACAACATCGTCATCCTCGACTGCGGTTCACAGTTCACCCAGCTCATCGCTCGCCGCGTGCGCGAGCTGAAAGTCCACAGCGAGATCCTGCCCTACGACGCCACGCTCGAGCGGATCATGTCGCGCGGCCCCACCGGCCTGATCGTCTCGGGCGGCCCGCGGAGCGTGCTCGAGCCGGACGCGCCCCGTCTCGCCGAGGGGTTTTTCGACGTTGACCTGCCGGTGCTCGCCATCTGCTACGGCATGCAGCTGGCGGCCCTGCGTTACGGAGGAACTGTGCGGCGCAGCGCCGCGCGCGAGTACGGGCGCGCCACGCTCGTCGTGAAGGAAGCGTCGTGTCCGCTCTTTGAGGGCGTGCCCGAGCGGTCGCAGGTGTGGATGAGCCACGGCGACGACGTGGAACGCCTACCGGACGGCTTTGTCCTCACCGCCGTGAGCGAGGACGGCGTCGTCTCCGGCATGAGGAGCGCCGACGGGCGCGTAACCGCCGTGCAGTTCCACCCCGAGGTGTTCCACACCGAGTACGGCGAGAGGATGCTGGGCAACTTTCTGTTTAAAGTCTGCGGGTGCGCGGGCGACTGGGATCTCGGCGGCTGGGCCGAGAGGACGAAAGCCGAAATCCGGGATCGCGTGGGGAACGACACGGTCATCTGCGCGCTCTCGGGCGGCGTGGACAGTAGCGTCGCCGCCGCGCTGACGGCCGCCGCCGTGGGCGACAGGCTGCGGTGTATCTTCGTCAACAACGGCCTGCTGCGCGGGGGCGAGGCCGAGGAAGTGCTAGAAAGCTACGGCCGGATGAACCTCAACGTTACCTACGTCGATGCCTCCGACAGGTTCCTGAAAGGACTGGCGGGCGTCGTCGAGCCCGAGAAGAAGCGGAAGATCATCGGCGGGACGTTCATCCGCGTGTTCGAGGAGGAGGCCCGCAAGGTCAAGGGCGCGCGCTGGCTGCTGCAGGGAACGCTCTATCCCGACGTGATCGAAAGCGGCGGGCGCAAGGGAGCGGCCGTCATCAAGAGCCACCACAACGTCGGCGGCCTGCCCGCGGAGATGGACTTGCGGCTACTGGAGCCTCTGCGCGAACTGTTCAAGGACGAGGGGCGCGCCGTCGGCCGTCTGCTCGGCGTGCCCGAGAACATCGTGCGCCGCCACCCGTTCCCCGGCCCCGGCCTCGCGGTGCGCTGTCTGGGAGATGTCACGCGCGAGAAGCTCGATATCCTGCGCGGCGCCGACGCCGTTTTCCTCGACGAGATCCGCCGCGCCGGCCTGTACGACGAGATCTGGCAGGCTTTCGCCGTGCTGCTGCCCGTTTACACCGTCGGCGTGATGGGCGACGAGCGCACCTACGCGCGCGTCTGCGCCCTGCGCGCCATCACCAGTCGCGACGGCATGACCGCCGAGTGGTACCGTATGCCGCTCGACGTGCTCGACCGCGTCTCGACGCGCATCTGCAACGAGGTGCGGGGCGTCAACCGCGTCGTTTACGACTGCACGAGCAAGCCGCCCGCGACCGTGGAGTGGGAGTA
>CAZRXR010000021.1:0-27761 GCA_964604125.1 uncultured Synergistaceae bacterium | reverse complement strand
CGGAGAGCGGAGCGCGCCCCCGCGCGACTTAAAAAAACAAGAGGCCCTGTCCCGGAAACGGAGACAGGGCCTCTTGTTACGCCGTCGGCGAAGGGCGTTCGAGCGCGCCTTTCGCGGTTCGGCCGGACTTCGTGATCGAGGGCGCGAAAAGCGCCGGACGAACGGGGATAACTCTTGTTCCGGGGCGGCGAAGGGAGCGACGCTACGGGCGGAAGATCCGCCGGCGGGCGCGCTTTGAGCGCAAAAGCGTTTCCGCCGTTCGCGTAAAAAAAGCGCCCGGCCTCATCGGGTGAGACCGGGCGCCTTTTTCGCGCCTCGCGCCGCTCTTTTTTTTCAAGTTGCCTTTCGCTCGCGCCGGAAAGCGGGCGGCCGTCCGTCCCCGCGCGGCGCGGGCCGCCGGGGCGGGGCGCGCCGCGCCAGGACGACGTGTCGCCGGCCGATGTCGCTCCTGTTCCGGCTTTGGGGAAATGTTCATTCCCTATTGCGGAGGGGAAAAACTCTTTTCCGTAACAGGGATTGCCCTCCGGCATGTCCGCGCGCGGCGATCGTGTTTCGTCCTCCGGGAAGTTCGAGGAATTTCTCTCGCGCGCGAACTTCCTGTCCCGGACCGGGAAGTTTTTTAAAACGCGATCTCGTCGTTACGCAGCCATTTGGCGAGGTCGAGGGCGGAGTAGGTGATGATCACGTCGGCGCCCGCCCGGGCAAGGCTGTAGGCGGCTTCGCTCACGGCGCGGCGCTCGTCGATCCATCCGTTGGCGGCGGCGGCCTTGATCATCGCGTACTCGCCGCTGACGCAGTACGTGCCCACGGGTACGGGGCTGATCTCCTTGACGGCGCGCAGCACGTCGAGGTAGAGCAGGCCGGGCTTGACCATCACGAGGTCGGCGCCCTCGTCGATGTCGATGTGGGCCTCTTTGAGGCCCTCGCGCACGTTGCGCGGATCCATCTGGTAGGCGCGGCGGTCGCCGAACGAAGGCGCGGAACCGGCGGCGTCGCGGAACGGGCCGTAGAACGCGCTGGCGTACTTGACGGCGTAGGAGAAGATGATCGTGTTCTTCATTCCGGCGGCGTCAAGCCCCGCGCGGATAGCGGCTACGTGTCCGTCCATCATGTCGGACGGGGCCACGATGTCGGCCCCGGCGGCGGCCTGCGACACGGCGATGCGCGCGAGGTATTTGAGCGTCTCGTCGTTGTCCACCTCCGTGCCGCGAAGGATGCCGCAGTGGCCGTGGCTTGTGTATTCGCACATGCACACGTCGGCGATGAAGTTGATACGCGGGAACGCTTTCTTGCCGATCCTCAGCGAGCGCTGGATGACGCCGTTTTCGTCCCACGCGCCCGTGCCCGTCTCGTCCTTGCGCTCCGGCAGGCCGAAAAGCAGCGCCGACGGCACGCCCGCCGCCGTCATGGCTTCGAGCGCCAGCGGGAACGTGTCGGGGCTGTAGCGCTTTTGTCCCGGCAGCGACGGGATGTCCTCGACGACGCCGTGTCCCTCGCGGATGAACACGGGGTAGACGAGCATGTCGGGCGAAACGCGCGTCTCCGCGACCATGTCGCGGATGACGGGATTTTGACGCAGTCTTCTCGGACGAACGATCATATTTTTTACTCTCCTTTTGTCAGCGTTTCGACAAGATCTTCAAGCGTGGCTCTGGCGGCGACGCGGACGTTCGTAAAGCCGGCGCGGCGGGCGGCTTCGGCCGTCTGAGCGCCGATACAGCAGGCGAGCGGCGCGCGCAGGGCGGGGAAGCGCGCCGCGAAGCCGCGCACGGTCGAGGCGCTCGTAAAAAGCACGGCGTCGGGATCGCGCGGCGCGGGGCCGGACGCGGCGTATTCCGTGCGGTACAGGGCTATCTCGCGGAAGTTCGCCCCGAGGGACACAAGCGTCCGCGATAGCTCGGGGGAGCCGTCGAGCGCGCGGAACAGCGTTATCGGCGTTTTTCCGGCGGCGTCGGCGAGAGACAGCGCCAGATGAGCGCCGTCGTAAACGTCGGGCACGAGGTCGGCGGCTAGGCCGCGCTCGCGCAGGGCGTTCGCCGTCGCGGGGCCGATGGCGGCGATTTTGACGCGGGCAAGCTCGCGCACGTCGCGGTTCTGCCGCGCCAGCAGGGCGAAAAAGCGCTCCACTCCCGTCGCGCTCGTAAACCCTATCCAGCCCTCAAAGTTTTTCGGCAGGCTGACGCCCTCGAGCGGCACGGTGGAGATCGACGGCAGTTCGACCACCTCCGCGCCCAGTTCGCGCAGCATCGCGCACAGGCGGCCCCGGCGGTTCCGGGGGCGCGTGACGACGACCTTTTTATCCGACAGCGGCAGCGACGCTCGCCACGACAGGCGATCGCCCAACGCGGCCACGGCGCCGACGACGATGACCGACGGGGGGCGCAGGCCGAAACGTTCCGCCTTGTCGGCGAAATCGGCCAGCGTGCCAGCGATCGCGCGCTGGCGGGCCGTCGTGCCGCGTTCCACGGCGGCGGCGGGCGTGTCCGGCGAAAAGCCGCGCGCCATCAAGTGATCGCAGATTTCGCGCGCGGCCGAGACGCCCATCAGGAACACGAGCGTGCCGCCCAGCCGCGCGATGGCCGCGTATTCGTCATCCGTCAGGCCGCCGTGTCTTGTACGCGCCGTGACGATGTGCAGCGATTTCGACAGGCCGCGGTGCGTCACGGGGATGCCCGCGTACTCCGGCGCCGCCACGGCCGAAGTGACGCCGGGAACGACCTCGCAGGGGATGCCGCGTGCTTTCAGCGCCTCCAGTTCTTCGCCGCCGCGCCCGAAAAGGAACGGATCGCCGCCCTTGAGACGGACGACGCGGCCGCCGCGTTCGGCCTCGCGAACGAGAATGTCCTCGATGTCGCGCTGCGGGACAGGATGGTTTCCGCCCGACTTGCCGACGTCGATTTTGCGCGCGCCGTCGGGGATCAGCGCGAGAACGCCGTCGCCCGCCAGACGGTCGTACACGACGACCGTGGCGCTTCGCAGCGCGTCGCGGCCCTTGCAGGTGAGCAGTCCGGGGTCGCCGGGGCCGGCGCCGACGAGCCATACCTTTCCGACAGGCATTTTCAGCGCACCTCCTCCAGCAGCTTTTCGGCGAGACGCTCTCCCAGCGCGCGCGGGGCGTCCAGCGGGCCGGTCAGCGTCGCGCGCGAACTGAAGCCGCGCGCTTCGTCGGCAAAAAAGCCGGTCAGCAAAAGTTCCGTGCCGCTCGCGCGCGCGAATGCCCCGACGGGGGCCGCGCAGCCGCCGTTCAGCCGCGCTGAAAAGGCGCGCTCCGCTGTCGCGCACGCCTCCACCACGGGATTTTTCAGCGCGCCGAGCCACGGCGCGCCCGCGTCCTCGGCGCGCCCCTGCACGGCCAGAACGCCCTGCCCGGGCGCCGGCGTGATCTCGTCCGGGGAGAAAAAGCGGGCGACGCGCCTCCCCAGCCCCAGTCGGGCAAGCCCGGCGGCCGCCAGCACGAGCGCGTCGAACTGTCCTTCGTCCAGTTTGCGCAGGCGCGTATCCACGTTCCCGCGCACAGGCTCCACGCGCACGGCGCCGCGCCACAGATCGCGCGCCTGGACGCGCCTGCGGGCGGAGGCGCAGCCGACGAGACGGACTCGCGCCGCGTCAAGGCCGTCGCGCGGTACGAGCGCGTCGCGCGGGTCTCCTCGGTGAGAATACGCGAGCAGGGACAGGCGTCCATCGGCGGCGGCGGGAACGTCTTTGAGGCTGTGCACGGCCGCGTCGATCCTTCCGTCGAGCAGCGCCCGCTCGAGCTCGCGCGTGAAAAGCCCCTTGATGCCCGCCGGGTCGGACGCCAGCGAAAACGGTTTCATGTTCACGTCGCCCTCGGTGACGATCGGAACCAGTTCGAGGCGGTACTCCGGGTGAGCGGCGCGCACGGCGTCCATGACAAGGCGCGTCTGGACGAGGGCGAGGGCGCTCTTTCTCGTCCCAAAGCGGAGAGTTTTCATCGGCGGCCGTCCTCTCCCGCGCGGCGTCGCTCGTCCTCGACGAGGCCGGGCCACAGCGCTCGCAGGCGGTCGGCCAGGGCGCGAGTCAGCGACGGGTCAAGAGCGGCCGTAGAGACGCAGACGGAAGCGCCGTCGTGCTCGATCAGCGAGGGGAAACAGAACGTGCCGAGGGCCGCGTTGTCGGCCACGCTGACGGGAATGCCGCGTCGTCCCGCCTCGGCGGCGGCGGATCGGTTTTCGCCCGGGCTGTCCGTCGCGACCGCGACCAGAGCGGCGCCGTCCATGTCTCCGGCGCGCCAGCCGCGCGTCTCGCGCTCGCAGCCGAGGGCGTCCCAGCCTTCGCAGAAACGCGGGGCCACGGCCTTGACGCGCGCGCCGCAGCGGGACAGCGTCCTCGCCCGGCGCAGCGCGACCGCTCCGCCGCCTATCACGAGCGCGAAAGCGCCCTCGAGCGGCAGGAGCATCGGGAACAGCGGCGGCCGGTTCAGCCCGAGGGCGCGGCGCGCCCACAGAACCGCTTCTTCCACGCTCGCTCCCTCCTCGGCGTCGCGTCCGACGACGATGACGCGCACGCCAAGCGCCCGGGCGGCCTCCAGCTTTTCCATCATGCCGCCCGCGACGCCGCCGTCTTTGGTGACGAGCGTGCGCGCGCCCGTCGCCTCGAGAACGGCTTCGTTCATGCGTCTGGAAAACGGGCCGCGCATGGCGACGATATGCCCGGCGTCGAAGCCCAGCGCCTCGCACAAAGCGACGGCCTCCGCAGTGGGCAGCACGCGCGCGTACAGGCGCGACGCGGCTTCCGCCACGCCCGAAAACGCGGGCAGTTCCTTGCTGCCCACCGTCAGCAGAACTTTCTCGCGCGTGGCGTCGAGCATCTTCGCCGCCTCGGCCGCCGCGGAGACGGCGACAGCGTCGGCGGGCAGGGGCGTTTTCCCGCGCGAAAGCCGCAGGAGGCGCGCGCCGGTCGCCGCGCAGGCGGCGCGGACGTTTTCAGACACCTCGATCGCGTATGGATGCGTCGCGTCGATGACGTGCGTGACGCCCTCGCGGCGTATCAGGCGTTCCATCGCGGCGGCGTCAAGACGCCCGACCATGGGCGTGACGTTCGGCAGCCCGGCGAGCAGTTTTGCGCCGTAGTCTGTGGCCACGCAGCACAGCGCGGGAATGCCGCGTTCCAGCAGCGCGCGGCTCTCCGTCGTGCCGCCGAAGACGAGCAGTCTGGCGCTCATGGTCTTCGCGGATAGCCGCGCGGCGTGACGAGACGCCCGTTCGCGACCCGTGTGGCGCCGCTGCCGACGATCGCGGTGCAGAACATGTCAAGACGCGCGTCCTTCAGCCCGGCGAGCGTCGTCACGTGCGTCTCCGTCCCCGTTCTTCCCGCGCGGCGCACCCACCCCGAGGGCGTGTCGGGGCTTTTGGCGCGCAGAAGCGTCTCGCACGCCCGTCGCAGCGTATCGGGCCGCCCGCGGCTCATCGGGTTGTAGAGGCAGATGACGAAGTCGCCCGCCGCCGCCGCCTGAAGGCGCTTTTCGATCATGTCCCACGGCGTGAGCAGGTCGCTTAAGCTGATCACGGCGAAGTCGTGCGCCAGAGGAGCGCCGAGCATGGCCGCCGCCGCGCAGGCCGCCGTGACGCCGGGGACGATTTCTATTTCGTCGCCGGGGCCGGCCATTTCCAGCAGGATGCCCGCCATGCCGTACACGCCGGGGTCGCCGCTCGAGATCAGGCCTACCGTCCGCCCCGCGCGCGAGCGCGCGAGAGCGTCGGCGCAGCGCCGCTCCTCGCCGCGCATCGGCGAAGCGACAAGTTCGCGCGTGCCGCGAAACCTCCGGGCGATCAGCCCGATATACGTCGAGTATCCGACGATGACTTCGCAGCGCGAAAGCGCCTCCAGCGCGCGCGGCGTCATCTGATCCTCGCCGCCCGGACCGAGGCCGACCACATAGATCATTTTTTCGCCGCCTTTGCCAAAAAAATACTCCGCGGCCGCGGGGCCGCGCGCTCATTCTTCCTCGATTTTCCGGGCCAGCGCGAGCGTGACGCCGGGATAGACCGTCTTGCCGCGCAGCAGCGGGCCGCGGGCGCAGCGCGCGGCCGCGCGCTCGCACACGTTGTCCACGCCCGTGACGCTCTTGACGCGCTCCGAAGCGGAAAATCTCCCCGGCGTCGAGGCGAGTTCGGCGGCCGGGTAGGTGACAAGCCGCACGCCGAAGTGCCTGGCCAGAGCGATCAGGCCCGGTTCGTCCTTTTTGAGGTCTATCGACGCGACGGCGCACAGCGACAGGGGCGAGACGCCCGCGCCGTCGAGAAAGTCGTACGCGGCCGCGCGCAATTCATCAAGGCCTGTGCCGCGTCTGCACCCCGCGCCAAGCACAAGGCGGCGGGGACGAAGCCACAGCGTGACCGGCCACGGGGACGCGGTTTTGAGGTCGGTCACGGCCACGCCGACGTTCGAGCCGTCGAGCACGGCGGAGGAAACGCGCTTGACCGCGCCGATGTTCTCGATCGCGCAGCCGTGTTTTTTCGCCCACTCATCGACGGCAAGCTCCCCTCGGACGTCGGTGGCCGTCGTGACGACCGCCGTCCCGCCCGTCAGCGCGGCGACGCGGCGCGCCAGATCGTTCGCGCCGCCCAGATGCCCCGAAAGCAGCGAAATGACGAAATTCGCACGCTCGTCCAGACATATGACGGCGGGGTCGCTCTGTTTGCTCGCGACGCAGGGAGCGATGGCGCGCACGGCGATGCCGCAGGCGCACACGAACACAAGCGCGCGGCCGGGAAGGAAACGCTCGCGCGTCCACTCCGAGACGGGCTTTTCAAGCGGCAGCACGCCCGTTCCCGCGTACTTCGCGGGCGCCCACGCCTCGCCGTCGAGTTCGCGCGCCAGACGCGAGGCCAGCGCGGCTCCTTCGCGCGTGAACGCGGCGATCGAGACGGACTTCATCGGCGGGCGGCGCGGAAGCCGTGCGAAAACGAGGCGTCGTACAGTTTCGATGTCTCGTATCCGCCGCCCAGAAAGCGTCCCGCGAGGATCAGCGCCGTGCTGCGGATCCCTTCGGCGGCGGCCTGATCGGCGATCGTGGCGATCGTGCCGCGAAGCACCTTCTGATCGGGCCACGACGCCTTGTAGACGACGGCGGCGGGCGTGTCCGGGGGGCAGCCGCCCTCCGTCAGCGCGCCGCACGTCTCCTTCATCAGACCCGAGGAGAGGAACAGCGCCATCGACGCCCGGTGCGCGGCGAGGGCGCTCAGCCGCTCGCGCTCCGGGACGGCCGTGCGCCCCTCCATGCGCGAGATGATCAGCGTCTGGCTGACCGACGGCAGCGTGTACTCCGCCTCCACGGCCGCGGCGGCGGCGCAGAACGAACTCACGCCGGGCGTGATGTCGAACGGGATGCCGAGTTCGCGCAGCCGGTCCATCTGCTCGCGGATCGCCCCGTAGATCGACGGGTCGCCCGTGTGCAGGCGCACGGCGTCAAGCCCCCGCGCGTGCGCGCTTTGAAGCGCCGCCGTCACCTCGTCGAGCGTCATCGAGGCGCTGTTGAGGATCTCGCAATCCGGGCGCGCGGAGGCGAGCAGCTCCGGGTTGACGAGCGAACCGGCGTAGACGATCATGCCCGCCCGCGAGATCAGCTTTGCGCCGCGCAGCGTGATCAGATCGGGCGCTCCGGGACCCGCGCCGACAAAATGGATCATGTCAGTCCTCTCCTTTCGCCGGGCCGGTGACCGCCGAGAAAACCGTCACCGGGTTCTGCGCGGCCATGATGGAGGCGCCGCCCATGGTTTTCAGTTTCGTGACAGCCACGGTCACGGCGTCGAACGAGCAAAATCCCGCGCCGCTTAAAAGCCGCGCGCTTTCGCTCCACGTCGCGGGGGAGACGGCGGAGACGGCCACGCGGACGCCGCCGCCCAAGGTTTTCACGCGATCGAGCAGCCGCGCGAGGTTTTTCCCTCCGCCGCCCACGAAAACGTGCGTGGGCCGGGGCAGCGAGGGGAGAACGGCGAGAAAGTCGCCCTCGTAAACGGCGACGTTGCGGCGGTGAAAACGGGCGCAGTTGGCGCGGACGAGCGCCGCGGCCGCCGGGTTCCTGTCTACGGCGCACACAAGCCCCTCGCGGCACTCCAGCGCCGCCGCGACCGTTATCGATCCGCTTCCCGCTCCCAAGTCCCACAGCACGGAATCGCGCGAAAGCGACAGCGCGTCGAGCACGGCGCCGCGCACCGTCTCGCGGGTCATCGGAACCGACGAGCGGACGAAGTCAACGTCGCGTGGACGCCCGACGGGCGGCCGCCATGGACGCGGGTTTTCGACGAGCACGAGCGACAGAGCGTCGTACACGCCGCGGCGCAGTTCTTCGGGCGCGCCCGACACAACGCGCTCGTCCGGGCGGCTGAGACGCTCGCCGATCGTCACGCGCAGGCCGCCGAGGCCCGAGTCGGCAAGCGCCGCGCAGACGCGCTCTGGCTTCCATTCGGGGCCGCAGAAGAAGATCGTCTTGGCGTTTTCGTCGGCGGCGTCCGTTAAAGCCGTCTTCCTCAGCGAGCGCCCGTGTCCTGAGAGGATTTTCGCGTCGGCCCACGTCACGCCGAGCCGCGCGCACAGCGTTTGCATGGAGCTGATGCCCGGCACGGCCTCGATTTCGGCGTCGGGAAAGCGCTTTCGCAGCGCGGGCAGCAGGCTGAAAATCCCCGTGTCGCCCGAGACAAGCACGGCGACGCTGCGCTTTTCGAGTTCGGCGGCGAGTTCCGCGAAAGCCGCGTCGAACGCCCTGAGTTCGATGACGCGGGCGCGGTCTCCCGCCAAAGCCCGCAGGCGCGGAGCGGCCACGACAACCTCCGCGCGGTCGATGATCTCTTTCGCGCGGCGCGTGAGCAGCCCGGGATCGCCGGGGCCGGCGCCGATGACGTAAAGTTTATGTCTCATGGCGAAGTTCCTCCGCGAAGGCCGCCGCGCGGGACGACGCGCCGAGAACCGTGCCCCGGCCGTCGATAAAAGCGGCCTCGGCGTCAAGTTCGCCGTACATGCGTGTCCGAACGCGGGCGGCGGCCACCTCCGCCAGAATTGGCCACAGAAAGCCGAGATCCCGTTCGCGCATGACGTTCATGGCCTCCTCTGTCGTTTCGCAGCCGTACAACTCCCGCACGACCGCTCCCGGGCATCCGGCCAGCGCCGCCTGGGTGCAGAGGGCCTCGCGCCGCCCGTCGCCTGTGCGGTTGTACGTGTCGAAAGTGCCAGCGGCCACCTTGAGCAGCTTGCCGGGGTGTCCGCACAGCAGCACGCGCTTGAATTTGAGCCGGAGCGCCTCGTCGAGCACGTAGCCCACGTGGTTGCCCGTCTGCATGACGCACGGGGCTGTGATGTGGAACGCCGCGCGCATGGCCTTTTCGCCCGTGTTCGCGAACGTCAGGCCGATGATCTCGCGCCCGGCGGCGGCGAACGTGTTCAGTTCGAGCGAGAGCGATGCGTAGATCGACTCCGTGTCGTAGGGGCGCACGATGCCCGTCGTGCCGAGCACGGACAGGCCGCCTTCGATGCCGAGCCGGGGGTTGAACGTGCGCCCGGCCCTCTCCCGCCCGCCCGGGATCGAGACGGTGACGACGGCGGAACGCGCCCCTATGACGCCGCGGAGCGCCGTCTCGATCATCGTGCGCGGCACGGGGTTGACGGCTGGCTCCCCGGGGGGGACTTTAAGCCCGGCGCGGGTGACCGTGCCGACGCCGTCCCCCGCGAGGAACGTGACGGGGCCGTTGTCCCCGCCGATTGAAACGGACGCGCACACGAGCATTCCGTCGGTCACGTCGGGGTCGTCGCCGGCGTCCTTGACGACGCCGCAGGCGGGGTAGGAAAGCTCGACGACATCCAGCGTCAGTTCCCGCCCCGAGGGAGTGGAGATCGACACGGCGCGCGGCGTGCGCGAGGTTGTCTGGCGCAGGGCCGACGCCAGAGCGGCGGCCGCGGCGCAGCTGCCGGTGGTGACACCCTCGCGCGGCTTCTCAGACCCTGCGGATGCCATAGAGCAGGGCGTTTATTATCGCGGAGGCGACGGTCGATCCGCCCTTGCGCCCCATGGCGGCGATCGACGGCACGTTTGTGCGCGCGAGGCGCTCCTTCGACTCTATGACGTTGACGAACCCCACGGGGACGCCCACGACGAGCGACGGGCGCGCTTTCCCTTCGTCGATCAGTTCGCAGAGGCGCAAAAGCGCCGTCGGCGCGTTGCCGATGGCGAACACGGCTTCGGGCGTCTCGCCTGCGGCGCGTTCCATGGAGACGGCGGCGCGCGTCACGCCGCGCTTCGCGGCCTCGCGCGCCACGTCGGCGTCGTGCGTGCGGCAGACGACCGAAACGCCGAGCGCGGCGCACGACCCCTTGCTGATTCCCGCCGCTGCCATCAGCGTGTCGGTGACGACGTCCACGCCGGATTTCAGCGCCTCGCGGGCCTTTCGCACTGCGCCCGGGGTGAAGCGCAGATTCGCGCGGTAGTCGAAGTCGGCCGTCGCATGGATCACGCGCATGACCACGTCGAGTTCCTCCCCGGCGCCGGTCCACGGTTCCATCTCGGCGGCGATCGCCTTCATGCTTGCCTGTTCGATTTCTTCGGGTCTCACGGAAAATCACCTCTCGGCCTGAAAGATCAGAGGCAGCGCGGCGGCCGCGAGCGTCGAAAGGGCGAGCGCGGTCGTTATGGCGGCGTTCTTGAACAGCATCGACCTCGCGAGACGCGGCGGAAACAATCCGAAATAGGTGGGCGCGTTGGTGCGCGCAAGGCGCGTCAGCAGGCTGAGACTGTTGCCGAAAAGCAGCGCGAACACGGCCTGCGGGGCGGTCATCTCGCCGGCGGCGAGAGCGCCCCCGGCGAGCGCCAGAGCGGCTGAAACGTGCGCGAACGAGGCGGCCGCCACCCCTAGCGACGCCAAAGGGAAAAACGAACTGCCCTTCAGCCACGCGCGCAAGGCCCGCTCCGCCGGCGGCACAAGCAGGAGAGCCAGCGCGTAAAACAGCCACGCCAACGGGAGCGCGCGCGACAGCCGCAACGCGAGTCCCTTCGCCGAAGCTTTTTTCGGCGCGCGCCCCGAAGGATGCGCGGAGGCGTCGTCGTGTTCGCCCCGGCCGAGCAGGAAAAGCCCGATCGCGAACTTCGCGGCCGATCGGAACAGCAGCGTGAGCGCGAAAACGGCTCCCGCGCCTTTTGCCAGGCCGCAGGCGAGGATCATCGTCGTCGCCCAGCGCCGCAGGTATGCGGGGAACGCCAGCAGGAGCGTGCCCCAGACGGCCGTGCGCGGCCCGATGCGCCCGCAGTCGAGCGCGGAGGCGATCACGGCGGCTCCCGATCTCGCGGAGCCGACGCTCACGACAAGGGCCGCGCCGAGCGACGCGCCGACGCCGAATCTCTCAAGACGCGGCAGCAGGCGGCGGAGCAGTTTGTCGGCGAGCCCGCCGTTGACGATGAGAGTCCCCGCCGCAAAACCGACGAGGATATCGACCGTCAGACTCAGTTCTCCGCGCGCGAGACGC
Organism: uncultured Synergistaceae bacterium; assembly: GCA_964604125.1. GTDB lineage: Bacteria > Synergistota > Synergistia > Synergistales > Dethiosulfovibrionaceae > Pyramidobacter. Next base: position 16,292 of record CAZRXR010000021.1, on the reverse strand, counting down.
TCCCAGTTCATGAACGCCGCCACAGAAGAAGGATCGACAGGTACTCGTCGGCCGGATCGAGCGCGGCGTCGCCCGACAAGACCCTCTGTCCGGGCAGCCCGGCGCGGTCAACGCGCAGCGCTTTCGACCACGGGCCGACCGATTCGACCACCGCGCGCAGGCGCGCGCCCAGAACGCTTGGTTTGTAGAGCGCGGCCGAATCGGCGGCGGCGAGCGCCGCGGCGATCCTGCTCTCGCCCGCCGTGGCGGGGACGACAGCCAGTATTTCCGAGCCCATCGCGAGGAAACGCGCCGACGCGGCGGCGGCCGGACTGTGCGCCGGAATCCCGGGTACAAGTTCAAGTTCCAGCCCGGGGACGAGTTCTTTCCACAGCGCGTAGAGGTAGAACCCGGTCGCGTAGAGCGTCGAATCGCCTATAACGGGCAGCGCGACCGTCCGCGCGTTCCGCCATCGCGGGCGCAGTTCCTCCAGGCGGGCTTTCAGGGCCGCGTCGCGCGCGTTCGCGTCGCGAGTCATCGGAAAAACGACGGGAGCGGCGACGAGATCGGGGATGTGGGCGCGCACGGCGGATTCTGCCACGCTCGCTTTCCCCTCGCGGGAACGGGGGCTGAGAACCAGATCGGCGGCGCGGACGGCCTTTACGGCGCCGTAGGTGACGAGATCGGGATCGCCGGGGCCGACGCCCGCTACGATGAACTTCATGTTCCTCACTCCCCGCGGAAGATCTTCAAAAGCGCCTCGGCGCCGTCTTTCAGCCCGAGGAGCGAGGGACGACTGAGGATATTTTCGGGGATCGTCGCCACGCGCGTTCTCCCGAGAGATCCGCTCCATGGGCGCGCGGCAAACTCCTCCCGGGTCGTGCGGTTCATCGGGCCTTGCTGGATAAGGTACACGTTAAGCCCCGAATCGAGAAGGGCCATCACGCGCTCTAGCCCCCAGGGCGCGATCGAGCCGCCCTCGCGGACAGGGCGCGCGCTCCCGGCGGCGTTGACGCCGCCCGCCAGCTCGATCACGCGCGCCGCCCACGAGTTTGGCGCGCAGGTGTGAAGCTCTTTGGCGGTCGCCTCGACGAAGACCGACGGAGACGGCGCGCCCGATCTCCGCGCGGCCGACGCCTCGGAGCGGATGTGCCCGCATATCTCCTCGAACTGCCGCGCGGCCGATTCGGGATCGACGTCGATCAGCGGCGCGAGCGTGCGCAGATAGGCCGTGAAACCGTCCCACCGGGGCGGGTCGAGACATATTACGGCGACCCCGGCGCGTTCCAGCACACCGCGCAGCGACGGGTTCTGGCGTTCGTTGAACGTGCGCAGGAGCACCAGATCGGGCTTGGCGGCGAGGATGGCCTCGGCGCCTGTCTTGACGGCAAAGCGCGGCAGACCGGGCAGAAGCGCGGGGTCGTCGGACTGCGAAAGCCCCGCGAGACGGTTTTGCCCGCCGAGGGCGACGATGTTGTCGGTGTGTCCAGGGTAGAGCGAGACGATGCGCTCGTAGGCGCGCGCGGGGAAAGCGAGGACGCACAAAAGCGCCAGCGCGGTCAGCGCCGGTCTGAGGCGGGAAACCAAACTCTGTCACCTCCCGATGACGTGTAGGGAACAAACGGCGCGCCGTAGAGCTCGCCGAGGACGCGCCCGTCGATGCCGCCGACGGCGCCTGACGCGATGACGTGTCCGCCGCGCAGCGCGATGAAGAAGTCGGCTCGCGCCAGAGCCGCGTTCACGTCGTGCGCGGCCGCGACGACGGTCTTGCCGCGCGCGCTCAATTCGCGCATCAGGGCGAACGCGGCGAGCGACTGGCGCGGATCCATCGCCGAAGTTGGCTCGTCGAGCAGGAAAACTTCGGGATCCTGAGCCAGCAGCATCGCCAAAAGAGCGCGCTGGCGCTCGCCGCCGGAAAGTTCCGTGACCGGGCGGAGGAGCAGATGATCGACCTCCAGCCTGCGCGCGGCGTCCAGAACGATCCTGTCGTCCTCCGGCAGCGACGGCGAAAGAAGCGCGCGGCGCGGCAGAAGCCCGAGGGCGATGACATCGCGGACGCAAAACCCCGCCCGCACGCCCGTGTTCTGGGCGGCAAAGCCGACGGCGCGCCCCAGTTCGCGGCGCGAGAACTTTCGCACCTCGCGTTCCCGAAACAGCAGGCTGCCACGGTAGGGGAGAAAACCGGCGAGCGCCGCGAGCAGAGTGCTTTTGCCGCCGCCGTTGGGGCCGATCAGCGCCGTCACGGTTCCCGAAAAGATCGTGCCGGACAGCGACGAGAGGACGTCGGACTTCCCGTAGCCGACGGAGAGCCCGCAAAAACGGTACGCCGCGAGGTGCGTCATCTTCTTTTCACCATGATCCAGCAGAAAAACGGCCCGCCGACAAGCGACGTGATCGCGCCGACGGGCAGTTCGCCGAGGCGCTGCGCCGCGCCGTCGGCCAGCGCCAGCGCCGCCGCCCCCGCGAGAAAGCTGAACAGCGCCAGAGGGCGATGACGCGGCCCGATCAGTTTCCGCATGATGTGCGGCACGACGAGGCCGACGAAACCGACGACGCCGAAATGGCACACCGAGAGCGCCACGCCGAGCGACGCGGCGCACAGCATACGGAACCTGAGCTTTCTTTCGTCGATGCCGAGCATCTCGCCCTGCCCCTCGCGAAGGGAGACGGCGTCCAGAAGCGGCCCGCAAATGTACGCGGGGAGCAGCACGACGAAAGCGCCCCCCCACGCGGCGATCGCCCCGGAGGGCGAGGCGCCCGAGAAACTGCCCATCAGCCACAGGACGATAGCGCCGAGGCTGTCGCCGGCGACGGCTTTCAGCGCCGTCACGCCCGACGAGAGCACTGCGTTGACGATGACGCCCGAGAGCACGAGAGCGGTCTGGCCGCCGCCGCTTTTGCGCGCGACGAGCAGGACGAGCGCCAGAGCGGCGAGCGCTCCGGCGAAAGCGGCGGGCGCCACGGCCGCCCCGCCCGCGACGATGCCCGCCGCCGCGCCGAACGCCGCGCCCGAGGCGATGCCCAGCGTGTGAGGGTCGGCCAGAGGGTTGCCCAAAAGCCCCTGCAGCACCGTTCCCGAGACGGCGAGCAGCCCCCCCGCGCCGGCGGCGGCGCAAAAGCGCGGCAGGCGCACGGATCTGACGACAAGCGCCTCGGGCAGCGCGCGCTCCCCGACGGGCAGACGCGGGGAAAGCAGACGGAGGACGCGGGAGGGCGGAATGTCCCACTCTCCGCGCGTCAGCCGCCACAGCGCCGAAAAGAGCAGCAGCGCGCACAGCCCCGCGCCGAGCGCGGCGTAACGCCCGCGCCGCGCGGCGGCGAAACGCCGGAGATCCTCCGAGAGCGACGGATCGTTTTCCATCGCGCCCGCTTACTTCAGCGCGTCTTTGAGGTGCGCCACGAATGCGGCCGCGATCCCTTCGTCTTCGCCGAGTCCCTTGATCATCGTCCCGACGGCGATGCCCTCGCCGGAGAGGATGCTGTACCACGACTCGGGGTCGCTCGCGTCGGCCATGTCGTTGTTGGCGTGGTCGCCGGCGACGATCATGAGCGGCGAGAGCAGCGCCTTCCTGTAGCCGGCCTTTTTAAGCGCGCTTGTCACGTCGCCGATCAGCGGCGTGTTCTCGACCGTGCCGATGAAGAAACGACCGTCGGCCGCCTTGTCAAGCGCCACCTGAAGCTGGCTGTACATCGCGTTGGCGATGTGATGCGGCGTGCCGTGCCCCATGAGCACGACGGCCGTGTCGGCGGAGACGGCCGAAAAGCGCGCGACGAGCGCGGCGGCCATCTCGTCGCAGGCCTCGACGCTCGACAAGAACGCCTTCCCGAGCCGCAGGTCGGGGATGCCGTACTTGCCCTTCAGCGTGCCCCATGCCTCGACAACGTTTTTGATCTCGTCGTACTCGGCCCCCGGGATGATGTGCGTGGGCATCACGCACACTTTTTTGAACCCCTCGTCGTTCAGTTGGGCCAGAGCCTGCACGGGCGTCGGAGGAACGTTCTTTTTGCCTTCGCGCTTCAGCTTGCGGCGGATGATGTTCGACGTGAAGGCCAGACGCACGTCGGCCGCCGGGAACGCCTTTTTGGCGGCGCCGACGAGGTTGTCGATGGCCTTGCGCGCGCTCGGCATCGACGTGCCGAACGCCGTGATCAAAATAGCCTGCCTGTCCTCGTTCTTTTCGGTCTTCGGGGCGGCGTAGGCCGTGCCCGAAAACGCGACGGAAGCGGCGAAAAACGCGATAAGCGCGGACTTGAACGTCATATCGGATCAGAACCTTTCTTTTAAGATATGTTTCCGGCCTCGCGGCCGGCGCCGGATAAAAAAAGAGACCCGGACATGCGATCCGGTTCTCCCGCGTAAAGCCGACCGGCACGGTCAGCCGCCCAGGAGTTCGCCCACGCAAACATTCCCCCTTTTCAAGCTCTCAGGCGGAATATTCTGGCTTCCCTTCATCCTCCTCCGAGCCTTCCCGGGCGCGCGAAAGCGCTCCCAGTGACGTGTTTCGGATTCGTCAGAGTTACAGCGGCGGGGCCGCGCCGGATTTCCACCGGCTTCCTCCGGGTGAGAGTTTCATGTTCGATTTGCCCGCATTATAGCACGCGCGCCGGAGACGTTCAAGCGCGCGAAAATTTTTTCGCTCCCGCGCGTCCGTCCGCCGAGACGCGGCGGCGCGAACGGTACCCGCGCGATCGTCGCCGCCGGGCCGGGACGATTCGCGGTTCCGCCGCCGGAAGGACTGCCGACCGGTTTTGCCGAAGGGCGGACGCCGCGAACAGCGAATGTCGCCGCCTAGATTGATCTCGTGCCGATAATCGCGCGCGAAACCGGCGCGGTATAACGTCTTTTCGCGGGCGAGATTAAAGATGACGTCTCCTTCGCCGGCTTTCTTCCCGTCCTCGTCGCGGGCGGCGCGAGCGCGAAGCTGAACGAGATCATGCGTTCCTCCCGCGCGGCGGGCGAGGCGAAACCGTCGTCCGGCGGCGCGCCGATCCGCGATCGGAAACGTGACGGCGCGCGCTTCACGCGGCCGCAGAACTGTTCGGAGGATTTGGCGGCGGCGGAAAGATTTACGGCGAGTGAGTTTACGCGCGGATTCTCAGATCGGATCATGCCGCTCGGACGATAGCGTCGTGTGTTTTTCGTGGAGAGAAATGAAAAAATCTGTTCGGGCGAAGATTTTTCGTCCCGCCCGCGAGGCAACGTTTCCCGCTCCGCGCGAACCGTTCGGAAGGCTCCGGGCGCGCACGCCGCCGGACCGAAAGCGGCGAAAACGGCCGTTTTATCCGGCGGCCCGCGCTTTTTTCTGTTATAATGCGGGAACAAGGAAGTGAGACCATGAAAAAAAGGATCGTCCTCGCTTTCGGCACCCGGCCGGAGGCGATCAAGATGGCGCCGGTGTATCTGGCGCTTGAAAAACGCGGGACGCTCGATCCCGTGATCCTGCTCACGGGACAGCACCGCACGCAGCTTGAGCAGGCGCTCGCGATCTTCGGCGTGTCCTGCGCGCGCAACCTTGACGTGATGACGGAGCGGCAGACGCTGCCCGAACTGGCGTCGCGCATCCTGCCCGGGGCGGCGGAGGCTTTCGCCGAACTGAAAGCCGATTACGTGCTCGTGCACGGCGACACGCTGACGACTTTTGTGTCGGCGTGGGCGGCTTTTTTGGAGCGCATCCCCGTCGGGCACGTGGAGGCGGGGCTTCGCAGCGGCTCATTGAGCGAGCCATTCCCGGAGGAGGCCAACCGTGTGCTCACCGACGCGCTGTGCGACACGTTTTTCGCGCCGACGGAGGGAGCGCGCGACAATCTTCTCAAAAGCGGCGCGCCGCGCGAGCGCGTTTTCGTGACGGGGCAGACGGTCGTGGACGCCATTCTGTTCGCCTCAAAGATCGGCGCGCCGCCGGAGTGCGTGCCGGGCGAAGGCAGGGTGGCGACCGTGACGTTGCACCGTCGCGAGAACTGGCCGGCGCTGCCCGAGCTGGCCCGCTGTCTGGCGGACGTGGCCGACGCGGCGCCGGAGTGGACGTTCGTGTTCCCCATGCACCTCAACCCCGTCGTGCGCGAGGCCGTGAGACCGCCGCTGTCGCGCTGCGCGAACGTCAAACTGATCGAGCCGCTTGAATACGGGCGGATGGCCGCGCTTTTGGCCCGCAGCGCCGTGATTCTGACGGATTCCGGCGGCCTGCAGGAGGAGGGGGCGTCGCTCGGCGTTCCCGTGGCGGTGGTTCGCAACGTGACGGAGCGCCCCGAGGGCGTAGAGGCCGGCATCGTGACGCTGCTGGGCGCGGAGCCGCGAAAGGCCATGAGCGCTTTCGCCGCGCTGATAAACGACGAGGATCGTCTGCGGCGCATGTCCCGCTCGAAAAACCCCTACGGCGACGGCTGCGCAGCGGACAGGATCGCCGCGGCGCTGGAGGAGCGTCTGAGGGACTGAGCCGTTTCGCGCGCCGACGGGGCGTTTTTTGCGGGCGAAACGCCTTTCCGAGCCTCGTTTGCGCCGTCTCCGCGAAAACGATTGTTCGCGCCCGCTCTCGAAGCCGCGCGGGCGGACTGTCGCGCGACGACGGCTGAAAGCGCCGCCTCGCGAGATCTCGGGGCGGCGTTTCGGTTCCGCGCCCTCAAAACCGTCTCGCCGGCGCGGCGTTCGCGCGCCATGCCGCGTTTTTTGGCTTAAAACGCCCGCCGTGACGCGCGCTTTTCCGTCGCGGGCGCGCTCCGGCTTTTTTCGCGGCGCTCACGGCACAACCGCGCGGCGGGCGTCCCGCCGCGAGACGCGAAAGGACGCCGCGCCCGTTTGCCCGCGAGACGCGCCCCGCCGTCGTCTTCTCGCGGCGCTCGCGCGCCGGGCGCGCGAAATGTCCGCCGGCGGATTTTCAGACAAAATAAAGGCTCCCGGAGTTTGAACGAAAACTCCGGGAGCCTTTTTGAGTTCGGTTAAAAAATCAGTCCGCCGCGCCGCTTGACTTGAGAACGTCGTTGAGGACGTTGACGAGCGCGTCGGGATCGATCCCGTGCGCCATCGCGCCGTCGGCGAGGCTCTCGCCCTGCGCGATAGCGCAGTGAACGCAGCCCATGCCGGACATCATCATGGTCTGGACGACCTGCGGGTACTTCTCGACGACGTCGGCGATCAGCATGTCTTTGGTAATCACGGTACATCACTCCAATGTCAAGATGATTGCGATCTTTCGCGGGAAAACGAACCTATTATACAGGCGTTTCGCGAAATTGTACAGACGCGGGGCGGGTTTTACAGCAGGGGGCTGAACAGCTTGGTGACGGATTCCAGCGCCATCGAGGCGTGTCCGCGCTTTTGCCATTCAGCGGACGTGAGCCTGTGCGAGTCGCAGATGTAAAGTCCCTGAATGCGCTGCAGGGGCAGATTTTCGCGAACGCCGTAGAGGATCAGGTTGATCTCGAAATTGAGCGAGAACGAGCGGATGTCGAAGTTGCTCGATCCGACGAACCCCAGGTTGTCGTCCACGGTCATCGTCTTGGAGTGCAGCAGGCCCTTTTTATAGAGGAAGATGTCCACGCCGCGTCGCAGAAACTCGCTGTAGTAGGCGCGCGACGCATAGCCGACGATCTTCTGATCCGATCTCTCGGGGATGACCAGGCGCACGCGCACGCCGCGCAGGCGCGCCACCTCCACCGCCTGCAGCATTCCCACGTCGGGAATAAGGTACGGCGTGGTGATCGTCACCTGACGCTGCGCTCCGATGATCGACGCGATGATGAGCCGCTGGTAGTTCTCGGTGGGGTAGGACGGGCCGCTCGGCACAGTCTGCATACAGGCTTCGCCGGGCGGCGGGGACGTGTCGAACAGGTGCGGCGTGTCGAGCATCTCGCCGGTCTCGACGTACCAGTCCTCGATAAACACACTTTCCAGCTGGCGCACGATGGGCCCTTCAAGGCGCAGCGTCACGTCCTTCCAGACAAGGTCGTCGAACCTCCCGTAGCGCGGGTCGGTGACGTTATGCGAGCCAGTGAAAGCCCGCTTTCTGTCGATGATCGCCAGTTTGCGGTGGTTGCGCAGGTCGAAACGCGACACTTTCACGCGGAAAAAGCGCACGGGAAGCGCCTCGGCCACGAGCACACCCTCGTTCCCGACCACGCCGCGCTCCGACGAGCGCAGGAACTCGCGCGAACCGACCGAATCGAGCAGCAGCCGCACCGTAACGCCCCGCCGCGCGGCGCGGCGGCAGGCGTTCAGGATCTTGCGCCCGTGCGTGTCGTCGTTGAAGATGTAGTACAGCAGGTTGACCTCGCTCCGCGCGGAGTCGATCTCCCGGGCGAGCAGATCGATAAATTCGTCGGCCGTCGTTATAGACTTGATAAGGTTGCCGCCCGCCGCCCGCAGATAGCCCAGATTTTCCGCCAGACTGGCCGTGGCGGCCAGCGAGGGCGGCAGTTCGGGCCGGGCGGCGCCCGAGCGTCCCGCGTCGCGCAGCCGCTCGCGCACGTCGTGGAAGTGCGACAGCGCGGCCACGTGGCGTTTCATGCGCCGCGAAGGCAGCACATTTGTGCCAAGCAGCGAGTAGGCGACGATGCCGGGCCACGGCCACAGCAGGATCACCAGCAGCCACGCCGTCGCCGTGGCCGGGGCGTGGCGGCGCGGGATGAACAGCATCGACGACAGGCGGATAGTGAACGAGACGATGTCAAAGCCGGCCCAGAAAACGAGATTTAGCCCATGTCCCAAAGTCATGCGATCAAATCCTTTTTACGGGAATGAGTGAGAACCGTTGCGCGAGAGTTATCTTAGCATAAAACGCGGCGCTTTGCCCGCCGCGATTAAGGAGAAGATCGCGGGACGGGCGCGTGCCGGACGGTTTTATCCGCGCGCGGAGCCCGCCCCGGACAGCGACGCCTCGTCCGCCCGCAACTGCTCGCGCATACGGGCGATATAGCCTCTCCCCATGAAAAAGGCGAAGAACACGCTGATCAGATCCGAAAGCGGCTGAGCGATCAGTATCCCCGTCAGACCGATGAAACGCGGCAGGATGAACACAAGAGGGATGAAGAAAAAACCGCGCCGCGCGCCGGACAGGAACGACGCCTGTCTGTACTTGCCCGTGACCTGAAAGAGCATGTCCGTGATCACCGTCACGGGAAGCGTCAGCAGCGTCGTGCAGTGGGCGCGGAACGCCGCCGTGCCGATCTCCGTGACGCGCGGATCGGCGCTCTGGAACAGCCCGATCACTGCGGGAGCGTATGTGATGAAGCACACCGCCAGTACCGACAGCGCCGCCAGCCCCGTTTTCACGCAGAACTTGTAGGCTTCGATCACGCGGTCAAAGCGCCGCGCGCCGTAGTTGTACCCCGCGACCGGCTGGAACCCCTGGCCGAAGCCGATCAGTATCGAGCCGATGAACAGCGTGACGCGCATCACGATCGCCATCGCCGCGAGCGCCGCGTCGCCGTACACGGCCGCGTTCACGTTCAGCGCCACGCTCGCCGCCGAGGCCAGCCCCTGACGCAGTAGCGTCGGCAGCCCGGTGCGCACGATGAGCCAGTAAAACGCGGGGTCGAGCGACGCCCTGCGGATATGGATGCGTATGACCGCGCGCCTGAAGATGTAGTGCGAGATCAGGATGCAGAAGCTCACGCACTGGCTGAGGACGGTGGCGATCGCCGCGCCCGCGATCCCCATGTCGAAGACGAAGATGAACAGAGGGTCGAGCGCCACGTTCAGCAGGCCGCCCGTCACGATGCCCAGCATCGCGAAGAAAGCCTTGCCCTCGGCGCGCAGATTCGTGTTCATCACAAACGAGGTCGTCATCACGGGTGCGCCCAGAAGCACCCACCGCGCGTACTTCCGCGCGTAGGGCAGGATCGTCTCCGTCGAGCCGAGCGCGCGCATGAACGGATCCAGAAACGCCAGACCGAGCGCCGTGATCACACAGCCGAGCGCCAGAGCCGCGAAGAAAGACGACGACGTGGCCATGCTGGCCTCGTCGTTTTTCTGCTCGCCCAGACGGCGCGAGGCGATGCTGCCCGCCCCCATGCCGAACATGAAGCCGACGGCCTGAATGATGGCCATCAGCGAAAAAACGACCCCCACCGCGCCGGCGGCGCTCGTGCCGATGCGGGCGACGAAAAACGTGTCGGCCATGTTGTAGAACGTGGTGATGAGCATACTGCATATCGTCGGGACGGCCAGACGGACGATCAGCGGCCGCAGCGGCGACTGTGTCATGCGCGCGTACTGCCGCCGCGCGGCGTTTTCATTGTCGTTCATGTGCGTCAACTCCTTTTTTTTCTGTTTAAGCCCATTATATACCCGATTCAAACGGGCGCCCCGCCGAAATTCCCAACGACCGCGGGCACGTCGCGGGAGTGAATATATCAATCAAAGCCCGTCCCTTTACGTCCGCCGGGGCCGGAGCGGGAGGGAGCGCGCGCTCCGAGGGAGTATCGAACTCCGCGCGGCGCGCGTTCGTATGTCGAGCCGCCCGAAAGCGGCGAGCGCGAGACGGCTTTCGCGGTCTGAAACACAAAAAGACGCGGCTTTCGGCGAAAGTCCGGGCGCGGCGCGGAACGTCGCGCGGGAAAATTCCGTCCAAACGCGCTCGGAACAGCCGTCCCGCGCGGCTGGGGGCCGCTTTACAGCGTGCCTTCGCACAGCTCGACGATCTCGCCGTCGGGTCCCTTTACAAAGCAGTTGAGTCCCGCGCCCATCGCGGCGATCGCGCTTTCGGGCACGGACACTCCGTGTTCGTTCAGGCGGCGCGCGGCGTCGCGGATCGACGGCACGGAAAGCGCCAGATGGTTGTTCCCCGGCGCGCGGTCGTCGTCCGGCTTGCCGATCAGTTCGACGCTGAAATCCTCAAAGCGAACAAAGACCAGACGCGCGCCGGACGGCATACGGTGTTCGCTTTCGCGCATGCCTCCGAGCGCGCCCGTGTAAAACGCCAGCGCGCGTTCCATATCCGCCACGCGGATGCCGACATGGCTCAGTTTGTACATGTGCCGTTCCTCCTCGCGAAAAAAATCGCCGGCGGAGGCGCGAAAACGCGCGACTCCGCGCTTTCAGGCTATCATATCAGAAAATTTCACGTTTTGCAGTAACGAACTTGATAAACGCCTCGGCGTATTATGGATTTTAATGTAAAAACGGGGCAAGTGGCGCCGTCCGCCCGCTCCCGCCCGGAAGAGATCGCGCCAAAATCAGCAAAACTCGGCATTTAGGGGGCTTGTCATGAGTGAATGCTGTGATATACTCACATCACCGAGTTCCATATCCATCATGGAGGTGTCTGAAAAATGACAAAGGCCGAATTGGTAGAATTGGTAAGAGAAAAGGCGGAGCTGCGCAAGGTTGACGCCGCCAAGGCCGTCGCCGCCGTGCTTGACGGTGTGAAGGAAGCGCTCGTCAAGGGCGACAAGGTTCAGATCGTCGGCTTTGGCACGTTTGAAGTCCGCAAGCGCAACGCCCGTACCGGCCGCAATCCCCAGGATCCGACCAAGGTCGTGAACATCCCCGAGAAGATGGTGCCCGTGTTCAAGGCCGGCAAACTCCTCCGCGAGGCCGTCGATGTGACCGCCAAGCCCAAGGCCGCCAAGGGCGGCAAAGCCGCCAGAAGAAGCAAGAAGTAGTCTTTAATTACCGGTTCCGCCAATCCAAACGCGAACGGCGTTCCCGAAAACGTTTCGGGAGCGCCGTTTTTTGTCGCGCCCGGAAAGAAAAAGAGCGGGCGCGCAACTTCACAGCGGCGCGCGGTTGGGATATAATCTCTGTGCGGCGCTTTTCGCGGAAGGAGGGGAGAACGATGTGGACGCGGGGTTTGCTGGTCGTCGGCGGTCGCGGCGACAGCGAGGGGCGGGCGCCGGAACGCCTGATGAGGGAACTGGGGCGTCCCGGTTTTCTCACCGTGCTGGACGAGTCCGACGCGGCGGGAATCCGGCCGGATGAAAAATACGACGTCGCGCTGATCTCGCCCGGTTGCGCGCGGCCCGGGGCCGTTCTGAGAGCCTGCGTCGAAAGCGGCATGCCTTCGCTTGTCATAGGCGCGCGTCACCTTGACGCCGGGGCGGGCGCTCTGCTTTCGGCGTACCGCGCGCGCGGCGGTTCGGCGCTCGGTCCCGGTTCGCAGGGCTTTTTCGACTGGGAGAAGGGACTCGCGCTGTGCTGGTCGCGGGCGGTGCGCGTACCCGACGGCAGGCCCGAGGAGCGGCACGTGGCGCTGATCGCCCAGGGCGGAACCGTCCCGTTCGCGCTCTACGCGATGGCCGTCGAGGGCGGCGTGCGTTTCCGCCGCGTCGTCTCGCTGGGAACCTGCGCCGACGGCGACGCCCAGCTTTTGCGCCAGATGCGCCTGTCCATCGACGATCCCGAGACCACGCTGCTGATCCTCGCCCTCGAGTCGCTGTCGAAAGGCCGCGAGTTTTTGAACCTCGCCGCGCGTGCCGCTTCGCGCGGGCTGCCCGTCGCGCTGCTTCGGAGCGGCGCGGATCGGAGGTTCCTCCCGCGGATTGCGCGCCGCCGTCCCGACGCCGTCTGGACGGACAGAATAATGTGGGAGTCGGTCGCGGGGCAGTACGGCGTTGTCCTGCTCGACGACGCGCAGCAGATCGTCGATCTGGGCAAACTCTCCGGCCCCTCGCCGCGCGGGAATCGCGTCGCCGTGCTGGCCGTCTCGGAGGGACTGGCCGTGATGCAGGGCGAACAGTGCCTTGCCGCCGGGCTGGACGTGCACGACTTCTCGCGGGCTTTGCGGCGGAAGGTGAAAACGCGCCTGAACGGCAGAGGGACGGCGAACAATCCCGTCGATATGACGGGAGCCGCGCTGAACGAGGAGGGCGTCTTGTCGGGTGTGCTGTCCGACGCGCTGGCGTCGGGCGAGTGCGATATGATCCTCGTGACGACGGGGGCGATGACGCCGCGCCAGGGGGAACTTGTGGCGCGCGCGCTCGGAGAGGCGCGCCGCAGTTTGACGATCCCTCTTGCCTGCTGCTGTATGAGCCGCTGGCACCCCCTCGAGGACATGGTGCGTCGCATGAACGCCGAAGGCGTGCCGCTGTTCGCCGGCCCAAAGCGCGCGGCGGAGGCGCTCGCCTGTCTGTGGCGCGTCGGGCGCGCGGTTCCCGCGCCGCCGCCGGGCCGCGTCCCGCGCGAGCCGTTTCTCCGCCGCTGCCCGCCGCGCCTGAGCGAACGGGACGCGATGGCGCTCGTCGAATCCTACGGCCTTTCGACCGTGCCGCACCGTTTCTGCACGTCGGTCTCGGAAGTGCTCCGCGCCGCTCGCGAACTGGGGTTCCCTCTGGCGCTCAAAGTCGTTTCGCCCTCGTTCGCCAGCAAACAGCAGGCTCGCGCCGTCGCGCTCAACCTGAGAACCGAGGAGGAACTGCGCAACGCTTACGGGCGCATCCTCGAGCGCGTCAGCCGCGTCCACGCCGACGCGGAGGTGCAGGGCGTCTTCGCTCAGAAGATGATTTCCGACGGCGTGGAGTGCATGATCGGCATCAAGCGCGACGCGCTGTTCGGGCCGGTCGTCGCCGTGGCGCTCGGCGGCGCGTATTACGGCCTTGTGAAGGACATTTCGCTGCGCGTGGCTCCCGTGACGCTTGAAACTGCGCGGGACATGATCGCGTCGCTGAAGGGGTATCCGCTCGTGTCGGGGCGGTGGTTCGGCCGCGCGAACGACGTTGAGGCGCTGGCGCGACAGATCGTCGTCCTGTCGCGGATGGCCTGCGCCGAACCCGACATCGAGGAACTTGACATCAACCCGGTTTTCATCCGCCCGGAAGGACTCGGCGCGGAAATAGCCGACGCTTTTGCCGTGCGCCGTGTCCCGGCGGCGGGCGCGGAAGACCGTACCGAAGGAGAACGTATGATGGAGATGCGACAATGACCGCGTTTTCGGCCCTTTTAGCCGCGTTCTGGTGCGCCGTCGGCTACCTGTTCGGCTCGCTGCCCACGGGATACGCCGTCGTCAGGCTGAAGACCGGGCGGGACATCCGCGCGCTCGGATCGGGAAACACAGGCGCGACGAACGTCGGCCGCGTCCTCGGCAGAAAGTGGGCCGTGGCCGTGACCGCCGTCGATATGCTCAAAGGCGGCGCCGCCGTACTGCTCTGCCGCGCTTTGGCCGGGACGGATCCGTGCGTCGCTTTCGCCGCGCTCGGCGCCGTTTTGGGGCACAACTATCCCGTCTGGCTTGGATTTCACGGCGGCAAGGGCGTGGCGACCACGTTCGGCACGCTGTTTTTCGCGCAGATGTGGTATTCCTGCGCGGCCGTCCTTCTGGCGGGCATCCTGTGGTTCCTCGTCATGAAGGCAACGCGCTACGTGTCGCTGGCCTCGCTCGTGGCGCTCGCGGCCATCGCGGGGTGGTTCTGGTTCTTCGGGCTGCACGGCGCGTTCATCGTCCTCGCGCTGTTCCTCGCCGCGCTATCCGTCTGGCGGCACCGCGGCAACGTCGGCCGCCTCGTCCGCGGCACCGAGAACAAAGTCGGCGGCAAAACGCGGCGCTAAATATTGACTATCCTTGACCAATGCGGTACAATCGTTCCAGTTGACGGATCGGAACGGAGGTACTTTTCAATGAGCAGTCTGACGGAAGTCATAGAGAGTTACATCAACGACCTTTTCCAGCGGGAGGAACACGTCGGCGCGCCCGACGCCGACAGGGTCTCGCTGCGCCGCAAGGACGTGGCCGAGCGTTTCGGGTGCGTCCCGAGCCAGATCAACTACGTGCTGCGCAGCCGCTTCACGCCCGAGCGCGGCTACATCGTCGAGAGCCAGCGCGGCGGCAACGGCTACATCCGTATTCTCAAGATCAGCTACGACATGCCCGAAGACCGCGCCCGTCACATCGACCGCATCGTCGGCGACGCCGTTAGCGACGCCGACGCCAAGCGTCTGCTGGGGGCCTTGCAGGCGCGGGGGATGATCGACTCGCGCGAGCGGCTTTTGATCGAGATCGCGCTTCGCCACATCGACGAGATCTGCGATACAACGTTTGACGTGTCGCCGTACAAGAAAAGCGTTATGCAGGCGGATCTCCTCAAGCGCATGCTTCGGGGGCTCGACCTGTCGTGATGGAACGAGGATCCCGCTTTACGCGAAAATTCGCTTTCGGCAAAGGAGGCAAGCGCCTTGTGGCAGTTTTTCACTGAAAGAAGCAAACGTGTCGTGCAGATCGCCCACCGTGAGGCGCTCCGCCTGGGGCACGCCGAGATCGGCACGGAACACCTGATGTTCGGCCTCATCGCGGAAGAATCGTCCGTCGCCGCGCACGCGCTCCGCGACGCGGGCCTCGCGCCCGAAGACGTGGCGCGCAAGCTGCTGGCGCTGCGCCCCCCCGAGACGCCCTATTCGCGCGCGGTTGACCTGCCGCTTTCGGAAAAAGCGCGCGACGCGCTCAATCAGGCCATCCGCCAGGCTCGCGGTTTCCACTCGAGCTACGTGGGCACCGAACACCTGCTGCTCGGCGTGCTGAACGAGCGAGGGGGAACCGCCTGCCGCGCGCTGGCGGAACTGGGACTGGACGTGGACGCGCTTTCGGATACGCTCAAAAAGCGGCTCGCGGCGCAAAGCGGCGCGTCTCGGCAGGCCGAAGGCGAAAACAGCCAGCGGGAGACGGACACTTCGGTGCTCGACAAATTCTGTGTCGATCTGACCGCCAAGGCCCGTAAGGGCGAGATCGACCCGCTGATCGGCCGCGAGCGCGAACTGCGGAGAATGATGCAGATCCTCTGCCGCCGCCGCAAGAACAACCCCGTCCTCGTCGGCGAGCCCGGCGTGGGAAAGACCGCGATCGTCGAGGGGCTGGCCTGCCGTATCCAGTCGGGCGAGGTGCCCTCGCTGCTCAAGGACAAGCGCGTCGTCGAACTGACCATGGGCTCGATCGTGGCGGGGACGAAGTACCGCGGCGAGTTTGAGGAGCGCATGAAGAAAATCGTAGACGAACTGACGGCCGCGAAGAACGTCATCCTCTTTATCGACGAACTGCACACCGTCGTTGGCGCCGGCAGCGCCGAAGGGTCGCTCGACGCCGCCAACATCCTCAAGCCCAGCCTCGCGCGCGGCGAGTTCCAGGTGATCGGCGCCACCACGCGCGAAGAATATACCAAAAACGTCGAGAAGGACGCCGCCCTCGAGCGCCGCTTCCAGCCCGTCGGCGTTGACGAACCCGACCAGAGCGCCGCGCTGGCCATTCTCCAGGGGCTGCGCGAAAGCTACGAGAAGTACCACAGCGTGCGCTACACAGAGGGGGCCCTCGAGGCGGCCGTGCGGCTTTCCAGCCGCTACCTTTCCGACCGCAGTCTGCCCGACAAGGCCATCGACCTGATCGACGAAGCGGGCGCGC
>CAZRXR010000020.1:3264-27865 GCA_964604125.1 uncultured Synergistaceae bacterium | reverse complement strand
GCGGCGCGAAACGCGCGCCGGGCGCGGGTAAAATCCGTCATCGCCGGGACGGTCCGTTTTCTATGCGAGGATCGAACGCCCGGGGCGGCGGATTTTCGCATTCTGAAAGCAAAAGCGCGCGCCCGGAAAAACGCCCGCGCCGACGAAGCCGAGGATAAAAAGCCGCGAAAAAGACCCTTCCCGGGTCTTTTTCGCGGCTTTTC
Organism: uncultured Synergistaceae bacterium; assembly: GCA_964604125.1. GTDB lineage: Bacteria > Synergistota > Synergistia > Synergistales > Dethiosulfovibrionaceae > Pyramidobacter. The sequence continues at coordinate 27,662 of CAZRXR010000020.1, read as the reverse complement.
GCGTTTTTTTCGCGGGCTTTTCGCCGGTTCTCACTCCCCCGCCGTTCCGGCGGTACGCGCGTGTCTCGCGGCGGTCGATGCCGACGGCGTCGAGCGTGTCGTCGAACCTTCCGCGCCTCGGCGGCGTGAAGCCCTACGCGCGCGGAATCCCCGGTTCGCCGCCGGGCGTTTTTCGCGCGGGCGCTGAAATTTCACTCCCTGCCGTTCCAGCAGTAGGTGCACATCTTGCGACGGTCGATGCCCACGGCGTCGAGCATGTCGTCGAGGCGGTTGTACTTCAGCGACGTGAAGCCCATCTGCGCGCGGATCCCTTCGAGCATCGCCTGATAGCGGTCGCTTTCGGGGTCGGCGTACTCCGCCAGCGCCTCGGGCGACGGCTCGCGTCCCTCCAGCCCCGCCGCGACGCGGCGCGCGATCAGTTCCATGTCCGAGTTGGAGCGCGAGAAGTTGATGTACTTGCAGCCGTACATGATCGGCGGGCAGGCGGGGCGCGCGTGCACTTCCCTCGCGCCCGAGCGGAACAGGAACTCCGTCATCTTGCGCAGCTGCGTGCCGCGCACGATCGAGTCGTCGATCAGGATCATGCGCTTGTCGTCGATCAGCTCGCGCACGGGAATCAGCTTCATGCGCGCGATCATGTCGCGCTTCGACTGCACTGTGGGCATAAAGCTGCGCGGCCACGTGGGCGTGTACTTGATCAGCGGGCGCGAGAACGGGACGCCCGACTCGTTGGCGTAGCCAACGGCGTGCGCGATGCCGCTGTCGGGCACGCCCGCGGTCATGTCGGCGCGATCGCGCGTCTCAACGTCGCGGCGGGCCATGTGAGCGCCGCAGGCATAGCGCATCTTCTCCACCGACACGCCCTCGTAGCGCGACGACGGATAGCCGTAGTACACCCACAGGAACGTGCAGATGCGCGTCGTGTCCCCGGGAGGGACGAGCGTCGTCACGCCCTCGGGCGTCATCAGGTCGATCTCGCCCGGGCCGAGTTCCTTGCAGTCGCGGTAGCCGAGGTTGAGGTAGGCGAACGGCTCGAACGACGCGCAGAACCCCCCGTCCTTCGCGCCGACGGAAAGCGGCGTGCGCCCGAAGCGGTCGCGCGCCAGATACACGCCTTCCGGCGCGAGGAGCAGGATCGTCATCGAGCCGTCGATCATCCGCTGCGCGTAGCGCACGCCCTCGACGAGGCTGTCTTTCCGGTTGATCAGGGCCGCGACCAGCTCGGTCGAGTTGATGTCGCCCGTCGTCATCTCGAAGAAGTGCAGGCCGCTGTTTTTCATCACCATATCTGTCAGCGCGCCGCCGTTGTTGACCTTGCCCACCGTCGTGACGGCGTAGGTGCCCAGGTGCGAGCGCACGACGAGCGGCTGCGGGTCGTAGTCGGAGATGCAGCCGACGCCCATGTTGCCCCGCATGTCGGCGGCCTCCTTGGCGAACTTTGTGCGGAACGGCGAGTTCTCGATGTTGTGTATCGACCGGTCGAACCCGTTTTCGCCGTATGTCGCCAGCCCCGCGCGCCGCGTCCCAAGGTGAGAATGGTAGTCGGTGCCGAAAAACAGGTCGAAAATACAGTCCTCTTTAAGCGCCGCAGCGAAAAAACCGCCCATGTGCAACCCCCGTTGTGCCGATACTCGTTTGTCTTTCCACAGCGGCGCGAGCGCCGCCCGCCTTTTTTTGACGGGGACGGACGCGCCGGAACCGCCCCGCCGCCCGCGACGCGGCGGCGGGAAAAAATACGCTGATATTTTACCACACTCGCGGGAAAATATCAGCGTTTTTTTAGAGAGTTTTCACTCGCGCGGCGGAAGCGCCGGGGAGAGCGGACATCGGCTCTCGAAAGCCCGACAAAGTTTCTTTATTTAAAAGACGGACAGTCCCTTCCCCCGGAACGCCCGGACGCCGGGATCCTCCCGAGCGGGACGGCGGCTTTGCCCGGCGAAAAAAAGCCGCGCGCGCTCGCCAGAACGCGCGACGCGGATTTCCCCGTCTGCCCGCGCGTCTCCCCGGGCGGAGAAACGTTCTTCGCGCCGACGGCGGGCCGGAGCGCGGCGAGCGATCCCCCGCCCGGGCGAAGCGCCTTTTCGCCGGTTTCCCGCCTTGCCCGCGCGATCCGGCGGGCGAAAGAGCGAGATCCACCGCGCGGCGGATTTTTTCCCGTTTCGCGCGCCCGACGATCGCCCCCCCGAGCGCTTTAAAAAAGCGGGGAAATGAAAAAACTTTCGTGTATACAATATAATCTGACCCGCGTTCGATTGACAAACGGGGCGTCTCGTAGTAAAGTTTTTTCAGATTCAGAACATTCGCATTTCATTTATTGAACTATAAGCTAACGCGCTATTTTAGACGCACCATATCCGCGACCGCCGTTCAAGACGAAAAACTCCCGGCGGTCAGCCGAAAGGCGCCGTGGAGCGTACATCTTCCGGTGCCGACGGACAATCTTCGGGCGTTGTCATCTTCGCGATGATAATCAAACAAAAGGAGGATCCTCATGAAAAAGTCCGTTTGCTGTGCTCTGCTCGCCGCCGCGCTGGCGGCCGTTTCGACGGCGTCCTTCGCCGAGACCGACTGGCCCAAGAGGACGATCACGATGAAAGTCGGCTTCGCGGCCGGCGGGGATACCGATTATTACGCCCGCATGGTCGCCCAGCGGCTGGAGAAAATCCTCGGCGAGAGCGTCATCGTCGTCAACACCGCCGGCGTGACGGGGCAAATAGCGGCGCGCGAAGTGCTGGCGTCCGACCCCGACGGCTACACCTGCTACTTCACCCACACCGCGTCTTACTATCAGGAGGCGCGCGGCATCGTCAAAGGCTTCAGCTACGTCAACGATTTCGCGCCGGGCGGCATCATCTGCGCCGACAGAACGTACACGTGGGCCATTTCCGCCAAGGCGGGCATCAAAACGGTTGACGAACTGATCAAAAAGCTGAAGGACGACCCCGAGAGCCTGAGCGTCTCCACTTCCTACGGCGGGCTGGACGAGAGCGCCATTCTCCAGTTCGAGCGCTCCACCGGCACGAAAATGGACTCCCTCGACATCGGCACGAACGCCACCGACCGCGTCACCGGCCTGCTGAACGGCTCGGTCGATATGCTGCCGGTCAATTACACCAACATCGCCGACTACGTCGCCACGGGAAAGGTCATCGTGCTCGGCGTGTGCGCCGACGAGCGGTGCGTCTACCTTCCCGACGTGCCGACGATGAAGGAGCAGGGCGTGGACAGCGTCGCGACCAAGTACTACTACTTCGCGTGGCCCAAGGCCACGGACAAGGCCATCATCAAAAAGTTCAACGACGCGCTCGCCGAAGTCGCCAAAGACCCGGAGTTCAAGAAAGCCATCGCCACGTTCAGGGGAGAGGTCAATTTCGCCACGCCCGAGGAGCACGCGCAGTTTGCCGCCTCGACGGTCGAAAGCATGAAGGCGCTCCTCGCGAAATAGGGTGCCGCCCATGAGCAACACGGCTAAACAGATCTGCGGACAGCTGATATTCCTGCTGATCGGCGTGGGCATGTACATCTACGCCGACATCTCCGACTTTCCCATCCTGAGCGCCAACGACATCGGTTCCGGCAGCGTGCCGAAGATCGTCTGCGGCCTTATCGTCGCGTTGGCGCTTTTGAAAATTTTCACGATCCTGCGCTCGGCCCGAAAGACGGAAGAACGTTCCGCGGACGCGGAAAAGAACTGGCGCAAAGGGCTGCTGGTCATCGCCGTCCTCGCCGCGTACTGCTTCACGATCAAGTCCGTCGGCTTCCCCGTCGCCAACCCCGTCATGCTCTTTGCCGAGATGGCGCTGATGGCGCCGGCGGAAAAAAGGAACCTGCCGCTTTTCGCGCTTATAGCCGTCGTCGTCACCGCGATCGTTTTCATCACGTTCTATTTCGGTCTGGATCTGATGCTGCCCGTCGGGATCCTCAGAGAGTACTTCTAGAAAAGGAGAAGAACACAGATGCTTGAAGGTTTCATGCTCGTACTGACTTCTCCCGTGTGTATCGGCGTGATCGTCGTCGGCGTGGCCGTCGGGATCGTCTTCGGAGCTATTCCCGGCCTGTCCTCGACGATGGCGCTTGTGCTTTTCCTGCCCATGACCTACGCGATGTCGCCCGTCAACGGGCTGAGCCTACTGGTGGCGCTCTACGTCGGCGGAATGTCGGGAGGGCTGATTTCGGCCATTCTTTTGAAGATCCCCGGCACGCCCGCGTCCATGAGCACCGTCTGGGACGGCGCGCCGATGGCGGAAAAGGGCGAAGCCGGCAAGGCTCTCGGCGTCGCCATTCTCGTGTCCTTCATCGGGACGATCTTCGGCCTGATCGCGATGATTTTCCTCTCGCCGCAGCTGGCGAATTTCGCCCTGCAGTTCACCGCGTATGAGTACTTCGCCGTCGCGCTGTTCAGTCTCAGCATCATCGCCAGCCTCGCCGGCGACGACCTCGTCAAGGGGCTGCTCAGCGGCCTGCTGGGCATCCTCATCTCGATGATCGGCATCACGCCCATAGACGCGCAGATCCGCTTCAATTTCGGCACGGTCAACCTGGACGGCGGCATCGGGACGGTGCCCGTCCTGATCGGGCTGTTCGCCATAGCGGACATTTTCGACTACGGGTTCCTCAAGAAAGAGGCCCCCATGGCGCCTCAGCGTTTCGCGATGCGCGGTTTCGGCATCGGCGTGAAGGAACTGCTCGGGCAGACGGTCAACATCGTCAGGTCGGCGATCGTCGGCGTCGTCGTCGGCATCCTGCCGGGAGTCGGCGGCAACACGGCGGGGATTTTCTCGTACTCGCTGACGAAGAACTCCTCCAAGTACCCCGAAAAGTTCGGCACGGGCATCGTGGACGGGCTGATCTCCTCGGAGACGGCGAACAACGCCGTCATCGGCGGCAGCATGATCCCGATGCTCACGCTGGGCATCCCGGGCAACACCGTCGCGGCCATCATGCTGGGCGGCATGATGATCAAGGGGATCACGCCGGGGCCGTTCATCTTCACCAAGTCGGGCAGCGTGGTCTATGCCCTGTACATGGCTCTGCTCGTCGCGAGCATCGCGATGTTTGTGTTTGAATATCTGGGCATCAGGGTTTTCGTCAGGCTGCTGGACATCCCGAAGTTCATCCTGTTCCCCGTGATCCTGAGTCTGTGCGCTGTCGGCTGTTTCGGCGCGAACAACAAGACGTTCGACATCATCCTGATGTTCGTCATCGGCGTCGGGGCCTTTATCTTCAACAAACTCGAGATCCCGACATCCCCGCTGATTATCGGGTATATCCTCGGGCCGATGTTTGAGGAGAATCTCCGCCGTGTCCTCACGCTGAGCAAGATGCGCCTGAACCGCTTCCTCGGGCACCCGATCGCCTGCGTGTTTTTCGCGCTGGCCGTGTTCTCCATCGCCCAGGCGGCGTACAAAAGCCTGAAAAGCGCGCGCGCGGCCAAATAGGGGGAAAGGGGTTTTCCATGGAATCATGCGATTTGCTGATCAAAAACGGGCGCGTCTTCGACCCGGCGAACGGCGTTGACCGCGTGGCTGACATCGCGGCGCGCGGGGGAAACATCGCCGCGATAGGCTCCCCGATCCGCTACGCGGGCGTGAAGGAACTGGACGCCTCCGGCTGCGTCGTAACGCCGGGGCTTGTCGATCTGCACACGCACCTGTACCCCTACACCGAGATCGGCGTCCTTCCCGACGCTTTCTGCCTGCCAAACGGCGTCACCTCGGCGGCCGACGCCGGGAGCGCCGGGTGGGGGGATTACGAAAGGCAGCGCTACTACTCGTGCCTCCGCAAAGTGACCGTGAAAAACTTCGTCAACTGCTCCGCCGTGGGGCTGAGCGTGCGCGGTTTTCCCGACCAGATGAACCTCAACCTGATGAACGGCAGGGGGAAAGACGCGCTGCGCGGGCTTTTTGACAGATACGGGGACGAACTTGCCGGGATCAAGCTGATGGTGAAGTCCGACTCCATGAAGGACTACGGCGAGGAGCCGGTCGCGGCCGCGCTGGAGGTGGCGGAGGAGATCGGCGCGATCCTGATGATTCACATTTCGGATTCGACGATCCCTCTTTCCCGTCTCGCGTCGATGGTCCGGCCGGGAGACATTCTGACCCACTGTTACAACGATACGGACTTGAATATACTGGACAAGGACGGCCGCGTGTTTCCGCAAGTCCGCGAAGCTCAAAAGCGCGGCGTCGTCTTCGACGTGGGCAACGCCAGAAAACACTTCGCTTTCTCGACGGCGGCAACCGCGATGGCGCAGGGTTTTTTCCCCGACACGATCAGCACCGACGCGACGATCCTCGGCGCGTACAAAAAGCCGGAGATGTGCTGCCTGCCGTGGGTGATGAGCAAGTTCATGGCCCTCGGCATGACGTTCGAGCAGGTGATCGAACGCTGCACCGCCGCGCCGGCGAAGGCCGTCGATTTCGGCGGCAACGCGGGCAGGCTGACGGTCGGGAAACAGGCGGACATCGCCGTGTTGAAGATCCTCGACAGGCCGACGGTCTTCACGGACTATACGGGCCGCTCGGTGAAGGGCGCGTCGCTGATCAAAGTCGTCGCGACGGTGAAAAACGGGGAACTGCTGTGGCGCGATATCGAGTTTTGATTTCATAACGCGGGGACGGGCGAAGGCTCCGCCGTTTTTCACACAAACGCGGGCCTTCGCTTTTTTCGGGCGCGGCGGGGCGGATATCCGATTAAAAAAAAGCGCGCCGCCCCTTTCCGCTCCGGTGAGCGGAAAGGGGCGGCGGAGGCCCAAAATTTCGCGTCCGGCCGACGCCCGGCCTACACGAACCTGACCACGTCGTCGAACGCCCTCTTGGGCACGTAGTAGTCGCGCTTGTCGTCAACGTAGTACTTGATCGAGCCGCTTTCGGGCACGGGGACGATCGTGCTCTTGTGGGCGGGGTAGCCGAGGGCGACGACCAGCGCTACCGTGTCGCCGGCCTCCACGCCGAGCAGCGCCGCGATCCTCTCGCGGTTGACGTAGGCGATCACGCAGCTACCGACGCCCGATTCCCACGCCGTCGTGACGATTTTGTCGGCGGCGATGCCCACGTCGAAGTCAACGTAGGGGGTGGAGTCGGCTTTCCTGACGATGACGATGAAGGCCGCGGGCTGTTCGCCCTCCTTGGGCGTGCCGATCTCGGGCGGCAGGGCGGCCGCCCATTTAAGCAGCGGCTGCGTTTTCGCCACGGCTTCGGGCGTTCTCACGCAGTAGTAGCGGAGCGTCTGGGCGTTGCCGCTGGAGCCGGCGGTGCGGGCGTTTTCCAGGCACGCGCGCAGGACGCTCTCGGGGACGGGCCGTCGCGTGAAGCGGCGGTAGGAACGGCACCCTCTGTACAGTTCGGAAAGGTTCACGTGTTTTTTCTCCTCGTTTTACGGCTCGACGCCCGCGCGGTTCTGTCGCGCGGGGACGCCGCGAGAAAAGGGCCGCGCCTTTTTCGCGCTTTTTCGGCGCGATTGGGGCGCGGCCCGAAATTTTACGCCCGGCCTACACGAACCTGACCACGTCGTCGAAGGCCCTCTTGGGCACGTAGTAGTCGCGCTTGTCGTCTACATAGTAGCTGATCGAGCCGCTTTCGGGTACGGGGACGATCGTGCTCTTGTGGGCGGGGTACCCGAGCGCGACGACGAGAAAGACGGTGTCGGCCGCGTCAACGCCGAGCAGCTCGGCGATCCTGAGGCGGTCAACGGAGTACATCATGCAGCTGCCGACGCCCGATTCCCACGCCGTCGTGACGATGGTGTTGGCGGAGATGCCCACGTCGATATCGACGATCGGGCTGGAACCGGCCTTCTTGACGATGACGATGAACGCCGTTGGCTGTTCGCCCGCCTTGGGCGTGCCGATCTCGGGCGGCAGGGCGCCGGCCCATCTGACGAGCGGCTGCATCTTCGCCACGGCTTCGGGCGATTTCACGCAGATGTAGGCAAGCGTCTGGGCGTTCTTTCCCGCGCTGGCGATGCGGGCGTTTTCAAGGCACGCGCGCAGGACGCTCTCGGGGACTGGCTCCTGCGTGAAGCGGCGGTAGGTGCGGCAACCGACGTACAGTTCGGAAAGGTTCACGGTATTTTTCCTCCTTGCGTATAAAAGATCTCGTGTGGCGCTGACGATACGATTATATCACGCCCCGGCGCTTTTGCGCGGGCACGGGCGGACCGGCGGCTACCATGTCCTTTCGAGGCACGCTTTGAGGGCGGTCAGTTCGTCGGCCGTCAGCCCGAGCGAGAGAACGTAGCGCTCGGCCTCGGCGCGCGGGGCGGCGCTGTCCTTGGGCGCGCCGATCACGCGCAAAAAGTAGCGAATGGCGGCGGGCACGTAGTGCGTGTAGGTCTCGTCGCCGGGGACAAGGTGGTAGTAGTTAACGTAGCTTTCGCCGTAGTCGCTCTGAAGTTCGTCGCGCGTGGCCCCCGCCAGCGCGGCCAGCAGGAAGCAGACGAAACCGGAGCGGTCTTTGCCCTCGGCGCAGTGCACCAGGTACGGGCCGGGCCGCGAGACGAGAAACCGCAGCTGGCGCGCCAGTCCCGCGCGGAACGACTGGCGCTCGAACACGGCGGGCAGCGCCTCGGAGACGACGCCGCCCGAACTCCACACGGAGCGGTAGTAGGGCGAGCGGCAGTTGGGAGCGCGCATACTCTCGGCGAGGGTCTGGGGCGAGTTGGCGAGGTTGAGGATCGTCTTGATCCCCGCCTCGGCGGCGAGCTTGTCGGCGTAGGGGGCGCGCGGCCTCGTGTTGCTGGACGGGATGCTCGAGCGGTAGAGGGCGTTCGCGCCCAGCCGACCGCCGCGCACGACGCGGAAGTTGGCGAAAACGGCGTCGCTCGAGTAGTCCTTGCGCCTGTCGGTGACAAGCAGCCTCATGCGGCGCGCGCCGGCGGAAGGAGTTTTTTCGCCCTCCGGCCGGACAGTCTTATTCGCGGCGGGGGCGGGCTTTTTCGGGGCGGGGAACAGCGGCGCGAGGTCGGGCTTGTTGCGCGCCATCTCCGCGGCGGTGAAGCCGTCGCGCGAGCGCGCCCGGGGGTTGGCGCCCAGCGAGAGCAGCAGTTTCACCGATTCGGCGTTGTCGGCGCGGACGGAGTACATCAGCGGCGTCATGCCGCGCGCGTCGGCCCGGTTGACCTTGGCGGCGGGTTCGCCGGGCGTGGCGTCGAGGAACATCTTCAGCACGGCGGCGTTCTTGTTTTCGGCGGCCCAGCTCAGCGGCGTGCGGCCGTCGTTGTCGGCGCGGGTCGCGTCGGCGCCCTTGGACAGCAGCAGCCGGGCGATCTCCTCGCGCTCGTTGGCGGCGGCCCCCATCAGCGGCGTCACGCCCGTGGCGGAGGCGCGCTCGAGCGTGTCGGGCGCGGCGTCCAGCAGCGTCGCCAGCACGGCCTCGCTGCGGCTGTGGCGCGCCGCCAAAAACGTCGCCGTGCGACCGGTCAGATCCGCCGCGCGGGGGTCGGCCCCTCTGGACAAAAGCGCGCGCGCGATCTTGGCGCGGGGGTTGGACATCGCGGCCATCATCAGCGGCGTCAGCCCCTGCGCGTTTGCCTTGTCCACCTCGGCGCCCCGGGCGACGAGATAGGCGATCACGCGCGGATCGTCCTGATCGCGCGCGGCGCACAGCAGCGGGCTGAGACCCGAAGGGCCGACGAGGTTGACGTCGGCCTTGCGCCTGACGCCCTTGACGACCTCGGACAGCTTCCCCGAGGCGCAGGAGGCCAGAAACTCCTCCCGCGGCGTCGTCTCCGCGCCCCGGGCGGAAAAGGCGGGCAGCGGGGCCAGCGCGACCGCCAGCGCCAGCGCGGCGCACAGTTTTCTCACGGTGTATCGCGTTTTCATCGATCGGACTCCTTTCGCGCGTTTCCGCGCGAGTTTTTCTGTATTATTATCACAACTTCTATCACGGCGTGTCGCGTTTTCCATTGTAGGTTTCGACAATTTTCGCGCGCGCGAAACGTATTTCCGCCCGTTTCCGCCGCCCGCGCCGGGCGGGGAACGCGCTTTCGCCGGAGGGTGAAAATTCCCCGCCCGCGACGCCGTGATACAATAAAACATCGGCCGGGGCGTGACGGAAAATTCGCGCGCCGCCCCTTCCCGAGGCGCGAAAGAGCCGCCGTGGCGAAAAAAACGGTTTTTTAAAAACCTCGCGCCCGGCTTTCGCGCCCCGGGACTCCCGCGCGGGAGCGGTTCGCGCGGCGGAAGCGGGCGCGCCCGGGAAACGCCTCCCCCGCGCCGTCCTTAGAGATTTTTAAAGAAGAAAGAAGGTTCGCGATGAGAAAATACCGTCTGTACCAGATCGACGCTTTCACGCGCGCGCGGCTTTCGGGCAACCCCGCCGGCGTCGTCCCCGACGCGCGCGGATTGAGCGAGGAGGAGATGCTCGCCGTCGCCCGCGAGCTGAACGACAGCGAGACCGCCTTCATCCTGCCCGGCGGCGACGGCTACGACATCGAGGCGCGCTTTTTCACGCCGCTGCGCGAGGTTCCGCTATGCGGGCACGCGACCGTGGCCGCTCACTGGGCGCGCGCGAAAGAACTGGGCCTTCCCGCCTGCCGCGTCGTCCAGAAGACAAAAGCCGGCCTGCTCCCCGTTGACCTCGTGCCCGAGGACGACGGCTACGCCGTCACGATGACGCAGGCACAGCCGGAAGTCGCGCCGCCGCTCGATCCCGCGCTGACAGAGCGCGTCTGCGCGGCGCTCGGCATATCGCCCGACTGCCTGCGCGACGACTGCCCCGTGTGCGTCGCCTCCACCGGCGTCGGCAAGGTGATGCTGGCGCTGCGCGACCCGCGGCTGCTGAACGAACTCTCGCCCGACATGAACGCGCTCTCGGCCCTCACGCCGCAAACGGGCGGCAGCGGCTACTACGTGTTCTCGCTCCACCCAGGCGAGGCGGCGCTCGCGCGCGGGCGCATGTTCAACCCCGCGAGCGGCGTCCCCGAAGACCCCGTCACGGGCGTCGCCAACGGGGCGCTCGGCGCGTACCTGGTGCGTTTCGGTCTGTTTCAGGACGGCGTGACCGGCGAATTTTCGTTCACGGCGGTTCAGGGCGAAGCCATCCGCCGCCCCGGCACAGTGGACGTGCGCGTGGAAGTCGCCGGGGGACTCCCGCGCGCGGTGCGGATCACGGGCCGCGCCGTCGCCGCGTTCAGCGCCGAGATCGAACTGGACTAGGCGGGAAATCCGCCCCGCTCCGCGCGCTCCCTCCGGGAGCGATTTCGCGCCCCGGCCGCCCGAAAAAGGCGGCGAAAAAATAACATTCGTGTATACATTATAATTTGACCTTCGTTCGATTGACAAACGAGGGGGTTTAGAGTAATATTTTTTCAGATTCAGAATTTCCACATTTCACTTATCGAAAAGAGGGGTTTTTGATGGGCTTCAAACTGGGGTACATCGGCTTTGGCGAGGCGGCCTACAACATGGGCAAGGGGCTGAAAAAGGAAGGATTCGAGGATATCCTCGCCTTCGACGTGGCGCTGAACATGGAGGGCGCCGCGAAGGACGTGTTTTTGCGGCGCGCCGCCGACGCGGGCGTGGCGGTGGCCAAGAGCGCGCGGGAGGTTGTGGAGGCGTGCGACGTGGTCGTCATCTGCGTTCCCGCGCGCTTTACGGCCCCCACGGCCGACGGCCTGCTGCCGTATGCCCGCGAGGATCAGCTGTTCGTCGATGTGACGACGGCCCTGCCCGGCATCAAGGAAGCCGAGGCCGAAAAGTTCGCCGCGGCGGGCGCCAAGTACGTGGACTCGGCCATGCTCGGCTCGCTGGTCGTGTCGGCCCACAAGGTGCCGATGCTGGCCTCGGGCGACGGCGCCAAACGGTGGAAGGATCTGATGACGCCTTTCGCGATGAAGATCACTCTGGTCGGCGAGGGCAGCAAGCCCGGCGCGGCCAGCCGCATCAAGCTGGCGCGCAGCGTCTTCATGAAGGGCATCGAGGCGCTGATCGTCGAGTCGATGCTGTTCGCGCGCAAGATGGGCATCGAGGACAACATACTCGCTTCGATCAGCAACTCTATCGACAAGGAATCGTTCAAGGATCTGGCCAAGCGCATGGCGGGGGCCGACCTTGTGCACTCCGAGCGCCGCGCGTTCGAAGTGGGCGAGGCGATGGAGCTGATGCGCGAGGTGGGCGTGGAGCCGCTGATCGCCGCCGGCGCCAAAAAGCGCCTCGAGCGGACGGCCGCGCTGGGCATGAACAAGGAACTCGGCGGCGCCGCCCCCAAGACGTGGGAAGAAGTCTACGCCGTCTGGGAGAAGAAGAACTACTCGTAGGGCGTCCGCGTCCTCGGGCCGGGGCGAACGGCCCGGGGAACCGCGCCCGTTTTTCGGGCATTCAGGCGCGATCGGCGTCCGCGCGCGCCACGCGCCTTTTGCGAAAGGCGTTCATTTTCCGTGAGGTTGAGTTGAAAGGGGGACAACCATGTTTATCGTCAAGATGCTGCTCCTTGAAGTGTTCTTCGTGATCTTCTTCCTGTGGCGCTCGACGTTTGAGCCGGAGGACGTGCGGGCTTATCCGCAGGCGCTGCTCGCGCTGATGGCGCTGTGCGCGCTCGTGTCGCTGTGGTACGCCTGGAGGCTGCGCAAGACCACCCGCGGCCCGTCCGACGAGATCGCGTTCAACCGCTGGTTCTCGATCGGATCGTTTTTCTGCTATCTGCTGGCGTTTCAGCGCGTCGGCTTTCTGATCGCCACGTTCGTGTTCTATTTCCTGTGGATGGCCGTCATGGATCGCAAGATCAAAGTCTCTCACTTCGTGATCTCGGCCGTCTTCGCGGGACTGCTCTACTACGTGTTCCACAACGTGCTCGGCGTGCTGCTTCCCGCCGGTCTGCTCGCCGGCGTGATCGCCTAGAAGGGGGAAGGAACTCATGATGAACTGGATGGAAGCCCTCAAACTGGCGCTCATCCCAAGCGTCCTCGTCTCCAACTTTATCGGCACGGTGGTGGGCATCGTGATCGGCGCTCTGCCCGGCCTGACATCGACGATGGGCGTGGCGTTGGCCGTCCCGCTCACCTACGGCATGGCGCCCGCCTCCGGCTTCGCGATGCTGTGCGGCATCTACTGCGGCTCCGTGTACGGCGGAGCGATAACGGCCATCCTCATCAACACTCCCGGCACGCCCGCCGGCGCCGCGACGACGCTCGACGGCTACCCGATGGCGCAGAAGGGCCGCGCCGTGGAGGCGCTGGCCATCGCCACGATCAGCTCGTTCATCGGCGGGCTGTTCTCGGTGTTCGTGCTCAGTTTCTGCGCGCCCGCGCTGGCCGAGGTGGCGCTGTCGTTCGGCCCGGCCGAGTACTTCGCCGTGACGGTGTTCGGCATCACGATCATCTCCAGCATCTCGGGCAAGTCGATGTCGCGCGGCCTGTTCGCGGGGCTGCTGGGTATGTTCCTCGGCTGTCTGGGAACCGACCCTCTGACGGGGTACCCGAGGTTCGCCGACGGCATTCCCGGCCTGTACGGCGGCATCGAGATCGTGCCGTGCCTCATCGGTCTGTTCTCGTTCCCGCAGGCCATCGACATGATCGTCAGAAAGGCCAAGGAGTCGCGCATGAGCGCCCTGCTGGGCCATATTCCCCCGATGTCCGAGTTCGCCAGAAGATGGATCAACCTGCTGCGCTCGTCGCTGATCGGCACGTTCGTCGGCATCCTTCCCGGCGCCGGCACGAGCATCGCCACGTTCCTGTCGTACAACGAGGCGATGCGCTTCTCCAAGCATAAAGAGGAGTTCGGCACGGGCTGCATGGACGGCGTCATCGCCACGGAGACTTCGAACAACGCGGTCGTCGGCGGCTCGCTGGTGCCCCTGCTGACGCTGGGCATCCCCGGCAACGCCGTGTCGGCCATCTTCCTGGGCGCCCTGACGATCCAGGGGCTTAAGCCCGGCCCGTTCCTGTTCCAGGAGCAGGCGCCCCTTATCTACAGTCTGTTCATCAGTCTGGGCATCGCGCACTTCTTCTTCCTGATCATCGGGCTGAGCGGCGTGCGCGTCTTCCCGCGCATCCTCAAGATCTCCCCGACCGTCCTTTCGGGCAGTATCCTCGTCCTCGGCACGGTGGGCGCGTTCGCGCTGCGCAACGAGCCTTTCGACATCTGGATGGTGCTGGCGTTCGGCCTGCTCGGCTACTTCCTCAAGCTGATCAAGACGCCCACGGCGCCCGTGGTGCTGGGCTTCATCCTTGGCCCCATGATCGAGTCCAACTTCGCGCAGGCGATGCTCATCGGCGACGGCAAGTTGAGTTTCTTCCTCGTCAAGCCGATCTCCGCGTTCTTCCTCGCCCTCGCGCTCCTCTCGTTCGTCACGCCGTTCGTCGTGCGCCTGCGCAAGACCCGCAACGCCGAGGCGCTGGCCGAGGAGGCGAACGCGCGCGAGGAGGAGGAACTGTAAAAGCTTTTCCCCGCGCGTTTTCGCGGTTTTGAGCGGCGTTCCGCGCGCTCGCGGGCGGGTTCCCCTTCCGGCCCGCCTCGCGAGCGCGCTTTTTCGTGGTTTTCCCGTTTCCGCCATCTTTAATTTAATTTATTTATAAGAGAGGGGTTCTCCCATGGGTCAAATGACTGTCGCGCTGATCATCCTCGCGGCGATGATCGTGCTGTTCATCTGGGAGCCGTGGCCCGTCCTCGTGACGGCCATCGGCGCTTCCATCGCCTACGCCTACGCGGGCATCATCCCCGTCAAGGACATCTTCGCCGGCTACAACAGCGACACCATCGTGCTGCTGGCCGGCATGATGATCGTCGGCTCGTCGCTGTTCCACACGGGCATCACCGACATCATCGGCGAGAAGATGGTCAAGATCACGGGCAAGAGCGAGCGCAACATCGTGCTCGCCACGCTGATCGTATCCTGCGCCCTCAGCTCGATCTGCTCCAACATCGGCGTGATGACGGCCATGGCGCCGCTTGTCACGGCCATGTGCCTGTCGGCCGGGTGCGGCTCGTCGCGCACGCTGATGGCGCTGCTGTTCGGCGCGCAGTTCGGCGGCTTTGTCACGCTTGTCGGCGTAGGCTCGAACGCCAGCGCCGCCAACCTGATGAGCAAGCTGGGGCTGACGCCCTTCGGGTTTTTCGGCATCACGCCCTTCGGCGTGGGCATTTGCGTGCTGGGATCGCTCTATTTCACGTTCGTCGGCATGAAGTTCATTCCCGACACCGGCTATATCCCCGAGTTCGCCAAGGTGGAAAAGAAGCCCTTTGACCCCAAGAAGGCGACGATCGCCTGCGTAACGATGGCCGCCGTGCTCGCGGTCATCGCGATGAGCCCCAAGAATATGCCGATGCACGTGGCGGCCGTCATCGGATCGCTCGTCATCATGGGCACCAAGTGCATGACGATACGCGAGTCCATCGCCGCCATCGACTGGAACTGTATGCTGCTCGTCGGCTCGCTGACGGCGATCTCGGCCGGCTTCAAAAACAGCGGCGCGGGAGACGCCGTCGCGCAGCTGATCCTGCGGGCGCTGGGCGACCACCCCTCGCCGTTCATGATCACGACGGTGATCTTCTTCGCCGCCGCGCTGCTGACGCAGTTTATGTCGAACATTCCCACGATCATGCTGTTCATGCCCATCGGCGTGTCCATAGCCAAGGCCATAAACGTCAGCCCCTACCCGGTGTGCATGCTCATCACGCTGGCCGGCGCGGCGTCATACGCCACGCCGTTCGCCGCGCCGCAGAACATGATGACTGTCGGCTGGACGCAGTACAGGTTCGTGGACTACCTCAAAGTCGGCCTGCCGATGACGCTGATCACCTACGTCACCATCGTCGCCATTATCCCGTTCTATCTGCCGTACTGAGCCGTTTTTCCCCGCGCCGGAACGTCCGTTTTCGGCGCTTTTTTCGCATGTTTTGTATGAAGGAGGCGCCAATATGCTTGAACTTCCGCGCGGAGCGTATGAGACGCACGTGCACACCGCGCCCGACGTGGGGCCGCGCAAGTGTTCCGACCTTGAACTGGCGCGCCGTTTCGGGCGCGCGGGACTGGCGGGGGCGCTGATCAAGTGCCACTACGCCGACACGTCCGCCCGGGCGGCGCTGCTGAACGAGCGGTTCGCGCCGCTGCGCTTTTTCGGCGGCGTCGCGCTGAACAACTCGCAGGGCGCGCTCAACCCCGCCGCCGTCGAGACGTGCGGCAAAATGGGCGGCAGGGTCGTGTGGTTCCCCACGATGGACGCGCTCAACTACCGCGCTTTCCACACCCGCGCGAAGCCGACGACGAACCTCGCGGACGGCATCGCGGTGTGCGCCCCGGACGGAGCGCTCCTGCCCGGAGCGGCGGCCGTGATCGCCATGGCGAAAAAATACGGTCTGATCGTCGCCACGGGCCACATCGGCGCGAGCGAGGGGCTTGCCGTCGCGCGCGAGTGCGCGCGTCTGGGCGTGAGATCCCTTATCACGCACGCCGACAACCCCGCCGACGCCTACACGGTCGATCAGCAGCGGGAAGCCGTCGCGCTCGGCGCCGTCGTCGAACACTGCTACTACACGACGTATTACGGACTCACTCCCGCCGAAACCGTCGCCGCGCAGATCCGCGCCGTGGGGCCGGAGCACGTGATCCTGTCCACCGACTTCGGGCAGGTCAAATCGCCGTATCCCGACGAGGGGCTGGGCGAGTACGCCCGTGTGATGCGCGGGCAGGGATTTTCCGACGCCGAACTGGCGCTGATGTTCCGCGTCAACCCCGAAAGGCTCCTCGGCGTCGCGGGATAGGCTCCGCCCGGCAAAAAAAACAGACGCGCGGAAAGCGCCCGATCGGCGGCTTTCCGCGCGTTTTTTTCGGGCGTCCCGCGCCGACGGGCGCGCCGACGCCCTTTCTTCGCTTCCGCGTCCATGGTATAATTTCCGCGTCCCTTTTAAAGCGCCGCGCGGGGCCGTTCAAACCGCGCCGCGCGCGGAGCCGGGCCGTCGCGTAAAAAACGTCCGCGTCAAAGCGGGCGGACGGGCCGTCGTCGCCGCGCGCGGACAGGCGGCGTCTGTTTGTCACAGACTTTTCCATTCCACGTCGGGAGGCAGAAAGCATGGACGAGAGCAAAACGACACACCGGGAACACTCTGAAGAAACGCTCAAACTCGCGCTCGAGATGCAGAGGCGCGAGGCCGCGGCCGGCGCGGTGTACGCATCGCTGGCGCGGCGCGCGGGCGGGCGCGGCGGCGAGGTGCTGGCGCGCGTGGCGGACGAAAAGAGCGAGAACGCCAAAACGCTCTCGCGCTACACGGGCAAAAAAGGAAGGGCTTCCCTGCCGGTCGTGTGGGGCTGGCGGCTGCTGTCGCGCGTCTTCGGCAGTTCGTTCGTCATCAGCCGCCTCGAGGCGGGCGAGGCCGAGGCGCGGCCGTTCTTCGTCGCGATCGCCGACGAGATTCCCGAGGCGGCCGTCATCGGCGAGCAGGGCGCGCGCCACGGCGAGCGGCTGCGCGAGCTGCTCAACCAGGCGGGGCTGCGCGGCATCGGGGCGATCGTCACGGCCCTGTACGGCTGCGTCCTGATCCTGCTGGGATCGCGTGCGGCGTTCGCCGCCGCGCTGAACGACGCGCGCGTCGCCGCGAAGGCGTTGTTCTGCGTCGGGCTGTCCGCCGTGCTGACGGCGGCCGTCGTCGGGTATTCCTCGCGGAAGGCCGCCTCGGGGCGCGCGCGGCCCGGAACGGCAGCGCTCACGGCTTTCGCGCTCGCCGCGATCGTCGCCGCGCTCATCGTGTCGCCGTCTTTCGTCCGCGGCGGCGCCGTAAGCGCGCTGGCGTTCAGCTTCGCGGCGGCGGCGCTCGTTGTGGCGGCGCTGGCGTTTTTCGCCGCCGTCGTGCGTCAGGAGACCTACTTCGCCGTGTTCCTCGAGATGCTGGCGCTGACGGCGTGCGTGACAGCCGTGTCGGCGGCGGCGGCCTGGATCGGCGCGCTCTGGTTCGGGCTGAATGCGTAGCCGGGACAGCGCGTTCGTCTTCCGGGGGGGCGGCCTGCTCCTCTACCGGGGCGCCCTGCCCGGCGAGCGCCTCGCGCGCTCTCTGCCGCTCGCCGATTTCGGCCCGTTCGGCTCGCTCGAGCCGCGCGGCTGTTTCTGGGGGCGCGTGAGGCCCGACGCCGTCCTGCCCGAAGGCTGGAGCTCCATCGACCGCCGCGCCTTCGGCGAGCGGTACGGCGAGGACGACTTCAAGGTCATGTCCGCGGCGTGGGGACTGGCCGACTGGCACGATCAGGCGCGCTACTGCGGCCGCTGCGGCGCGAAAATGGAGCCGTCGCCCGGGGACGAGCGCGCGATGAGGTGCCCCGCGTGCGGGCACACGCTGTTTCCCGTCATCTGCCCGGCGATGATCGTGGCCGTGGAGAGAGACGGCAAGCTGCTGCTGGCCGTCAACAAGACGAAGAACACGGGCCGCCGCAGCGTTCTGGCGGGGTTCCTCGAAGTCGGCGAGTCGCTGGAGGACGCCGTGACGCGCGAGGTTCGCGAGGAAGTGGGCATAGAGGTCGAACGGCGCAGCGTCGAGTACCTCTACAGCCAGTACTGGCCGTTCCCGCGCTCGCTGATGCTGGCCTGCCGCGCGGAATGGAAAAGCGGCGAACTGCGCCCCGACGGCGCGGAAATCGCCTCGGCCGACTGGTTTGCCCCGGACGAGATCCCAGCGAACATTCCGGGTACCGTCACGGTCGCCGGCCGGCTGATCCGCGACTTCATCGCGCGTCACGCCCCCCGGCGCTGACGCGCGCGAAAAAAAAACCCGCGCCGCGGCCTTTTCAGCCGCGACGCGGGGTTTTTTCGTTTTTTCGCGCCGTCCGGCTCGGCGCGCGTTTAACCGCCGCCCGAGCCCCTGCGGCCGAGCAGCGACGTGTGGATCTTCACGACGACCTTGCGGACGCGCGACGGTTCGGCGGGGGCGACGCATGGCTGGTGCGCGTCCTCGGGGAAGAATATGGCGAACATACCCTTGCGGCAGTCGAGGAGCAGCCCTTCGCCCCGGTAGAAGCGGATGTCGCGCCGCTCGTCGTAAGCGCCCGCCGGAACGAGGCGCGGCACGGGCGCGAAGCCGACGCGCTCGTCGCCCGCTATCGTCGTCTGAATGTCGATGAACTCGCGGTGCGCCTCGTAGGGGATCAGTTCGCGCGGCTTCGTCATCGGCTCCTCGATCGTGTACCACGCCTTGCCGGGGATCAGATCCGTCCTGCCGGCGGGCATGGTTTTGAGGTTGTCGCGGCTCAGCTGCCGCAGCGCCCATGCGAACACGTCGCCGAGGCCGAAGTAGTTTTTGGCGTCGTCAAGGTGAGCGTAGATCACGGCATCGTCCCCCCTAGCGCGCCGACAGCAGTTCCCCGGCGCTCTTTCGCGGGCGCGCGGGCGGCTGTTCCGCCGGGCGTCCGAAAGCGATCAGCGCCGAGACGCTCTGGCCGCGCGGCACGCCGGCGATCTCGCGCACAGCCGCTTCGTCGTAAATCCCCATGATCACCGTGCCGAAACCGGCGTCGTGCGCGGCGAGGCAGAACGCCCCGGCCGCGAGCCCGGCGTCGAACGACTGCCAATGCGTCCCCTTGTCCGTCGAAAACGAGCCGTCCTCCTCAAAGCCGCTTTCGCCGTCAACCGTCGTCAGCAGCACCAGCGCGGGCGCGCCGTCGATGATACGGGCGTTCCACTCAAAGCCGCCCAGTCCCCGCGCGGCGATCTCGCGCTTCACGTCCGGGTCGAGCACGGCGATAAAGCGCGCCGTCTGCGTGTTCTTCCACGACGGGGCAAAGCGCGCGCTCTCCACCGCCCTCAGAATGTCGCTCTCCGCGACGGGTTCGTCGGTGAAAGCGCGCACGCTGCGCCGCGTTCTGATACATTCCAGCGTTTCCATACGCTCAAACTCCTTTTATCCGTGATTTTCCGGCTACGCGTCGCGCCCGTAGAGCGTCACGCCGGCCCACTCGCCGTACATTCGCGAAACGCACGAGATGTCGGCGTCGCGGCCCTCGCGCGCCATCGCGATGCGGAACAGC
This sequence comes from uncultured Synergistaceae bacterium, assembly GCA_964604125.1. Taxonomy (GTDB): domain Bacteria; phylum Synergistota; class Synergistia; order Synergistales; family Dethiosulfovibrionaceae; genus Pyramidobacter. The sequence continues at coordinate 7,716 of CAZRXR010000020.1, read as the reverse complement.
TCGGACGTGAGGTTCGCCAGAGGCGCGGGCGCGTCCATGCCGCGCGCGGCCGCCGAGAACAGCCCCACGTCCTTGGACATCAGCGCGGCCGTGAAGTTCCACTGTCCGCCGGGGAAGATCACCTTCGGGAACTTCTCGGCGACGGCGGCGTTGCGCCCGCTGCCGACGGCGATCACGCCGGCCGCGCGGCGGGGATCCACTCCCGCCGCCGCGACGACCGCGAGCGCCTCCGATGTGGCGGCGTTGGCGACGGCGCTCAGAAAGTTGTTGGCGCTCTTGACCAGATCGCCCGATCCGCTCGGCCCCATGTAGACGACCTTCTCCGGGGCGCCGATCGTCTCGAGGATCGGCAGGCAGCGCTCAAAGGTCTCCTTCCGGCCGCCGCACATCACCGCCAGCGTCCGCGCCGCCGCGCCGCCCGTGCCGCCGCTGACGGGCGCGTCGAGCAGGCTCATGCCGCGCTCCTCGAGTTCCCCGGCCAGACGGCGCGTGGCCGAAAAATCGCCCGAGGTGCAGTCGATGACCGTCGCGCCTGGCGCGCAGACCGAGAGCACGCCGTCCGGCCCGGTCAGCACCATCTCCACCTCGCGCGACGTGGGCAGACAGAGCACGAGGAAGTCCAGCCCCTCCAGCAGTTCGCGCTGCGAGGACGCGGCGACGGCGCCGTGCTCCAGCATCCAGTCGAACGCGCGCGCTTTCTCCCCGGGGTCGCGGGCGACGGGGCTGAAGCCTCGGCGCACACATCTGTCGCGCCGCCAGACGGGGATCCTCACCCGGTAACCGCTTTCCACCAGCCCGCGGCAGATGGGAAAGCCCATCGCCCCGAGACCGAGGAAGCCGAGTTTTTTGTCCTTCAAGTCGTCCATGCGCACAACCGCCCTTTCCGTGTTTTTTTTAAAAGATCCGTCCCGCGCGGCGCGAGAGAGTTTTTCTCCCGCCCATTGTAGCACAAAACGGCGCGGGGCGCGCGCCGCGCGAGTTGACGCCGCGCCTCCGCGCGCCGCCGGCCGCCCGAAGGCGCGCGCGCCGCTTTTGAGGGCGCGAAAAAAAAGCCCGGCCCCGTTCCCGGAGCCGGACGCGATGTTTCCTTGCCTCCGCCCGCCGCCGTCCGCGCTTTTCGCGGCCCGGGGCGGTTTATTTTTTCGCGTTCAGGATGGCGAACGCCGTCGCGACGACGGTCTCGGCGCAGGTCTTGAGGACGGCGTCGTTCGTCCGAAACCGCGGCGAGTGGTGCGCTCCCGCGTAAGGGCTGTCGCCTTCGCCCATGCCCACGTTGAAGTAGATGGACGGCCTCTCGGTCGAGTAAAAGTTGAAGTCGTCAGAGCCGTTCGAGATGGGCGCGCGCTCCACCCTTCCCGGCCCGTACAGTTCGGCGCAGGCGGCTTCGAGCAGCTCGCCGAGGGCGGGGTCGTTGATGATGCTGGGGTACACGGGGATGAAGCGGAACTCGGTCGCGCAGCGCATAGCCTCGCCGATGCCGCGCGCGATACGCTCGATGCGCCCCGGCAGCGAGTCGCGCACCGCCGGGTCGGTGGTGCGGATGTTGCCCGTGATCTCGCACTTCTCGGGAATGACGTTGACGGCGCTGCCGCTTTTGAGGGTTCCGACGCTGACGACGGCGAACTTGCCGGGCGGCAGTTCGCGGCTGACGATGGTCTGGAGCGCGCCGATGATCTGCGCGGCGCACACCGTCGGATCGACGGCCTCGTGCGGCCGGCTACCGTGCCCGCCCTTGCCGGTGATGTCGAGCTCCCATATGTCGCCCGACGACGTGGCGGGGCCGGGCGTGTAGAGGATCCGCCCCTCGGGAGCACCGGCGCGCACGTGGAAGCCGACGACGGCGTCCACGCCGTCGAGCGCGCCCTCGGCGATGAACGCCTTGGCGCCGGGCGTGGTCGCCTGCTCCTCCGAGGGCTGGAACATCAGCCGCACGGAGCCGGGCAGTTCGTCCTTCATCGCGGCGAAAACGGCTGCGGCGCCCAGCAGCGCGGCGGCGTGCGCGTCGTGCCCGCAGGCGTGCATCACGCCGGGCACCTCCGACTTGTAGTCGAGGTCGTTGTCCTCGTAGGCGACGGCGAGCGCGTCGATGTCGGCGCGGATGGCCACGCGCGGGCGGCCCTCCCCGATGTCGCACACGACGCCGCAGTTCGTGCCGCCGAAACCGCGCCGGATGTCCGTCAGCCCCAGCGCGCGCAGTTCGCGCTCGATCACGTCGGTGGTGCGGATCTCGCGCCAGCCCATCTCGGGGTGTCTGTGCAGCTCGTGGCGCACGGCGATCACCCGCCGCTCGGCGGCGGCGGCGAGGGCAAGGATCTTCTCTTTGTTCACGGTTCGTCCGTCCTTTCTGTGAAAACGCGGGGAACACTTCCGCCGCGAAAAACCGCGTCGCGCGAAACGCGCCCGGTGTCAGCGCGGGCGCGCGCGGACGCTACATGAAATTGACGAGGAAGCCGGCCAAAAACACCGAGGCGATCGTGACGGTGGTGAAGCCCGACACGAGCATCTGCGGCATGACGCGGCTTTCGATGAACTTGCGTTCTTCCTCCGTGTCGCCGTAGGAACGCGCCACCTCGTCGGCGACGATAAACGTGGCGGGGAACCCGAACAGGCAGCACGAGCCGATGGCCAGCGTCATGTCGAACGACACGCGCGCGATCCTGCTTATGACAAACGACGACGCGAGCAGCCCGACAACCGCCGCCGCGAACGAGACGGCGATGGGGAACAGCAGCGACATCACCATCTCCGGCGTCGCCTTGCTCAAATTGACATAGGTCGGCAGCATCATGATGAAGATGGCAAGCCCGCTCGAAGCGGCCGCCTCCAGAACGCGCCCCTCGAGGAACCCGATCTCGTAGGCCAGCACGCCGAAGACGAGCGCCATCACGAACGGGTGCACCACGTTGCCGGTCAGCCCGGCGGCGCCCACGGCCAGCGCGGCGACGATGAAACTCTTGCACAGCAGGATAAAGGGCGTGCGGAGTTTTTTGGGCATGGGCGGGATGAGTTTTTTGCGCTCCGCCTTCTCGGCGACGGCGACCGTTTCCGCGCCGGCGGCGAACTCGGCCTTGAGGCGTCCGGCCTCGCGGCGCAGACAGAAACTGGCGATGGGCACGCCGACGAACCCCTGCAGGATCAGTAGCATCGTCACGAAGACGAGAATGTCGTTCAGCCCCTTTTCCTGCGCGGCGGCGCTCATGATGAGCATCGCGACGTTGCCGCCCGAGATCGGCCCGGTGGCCGTGAGCGCGTAGTTCATGCCGATCAGGGGCGCGCCGATCAGGATCACGGCGCCCGAGGCAGCGCACATCGTCAGCAGCGCGATGATGACGGTCTTGTACTGCGCGAGCATCGCGCGGCCGTCGATCATCGTACCCATGTGCACCATCAGCACGGGGATAAAGGTCATGGCCAGAGTCATCAGCCCCGTCTGATGGAACAGGTCGGCGGGCATCCCCAGCCAGAACGCGGCGAGTATCAGCACCGACGAGATGAAGCGCATCGAGATCAGCGCTTTCGTGCGCGAGGCGACGAGATCGCCCGCCGCGAAGAACACAAGAACGACGAGAATGGCCTGAAGTTGTGTCAACTGCATGGATGATACCTCCACAAAAACCCGGGGCGCTCCCCCGGAATCGTCACGGCGCGAAGCCGTCCGCGAAAAGCCCGATACGCGCCCGCGCGGTCGTCCCGAAAACCGCCGCGTTCCCCCCCCCTTCCCCGGGCGGACAAAAAAAGAGCCGGCTCCCGCGCGAATGGGAACCGGCTCTTTGACGTTTATGGAAAAACTTAGACGGACGGCAACGCGAAACGGCGCCGATCCTCGTCGCAGAGAGGTTCCGCGCTGTGCCGCCACCACATATTCTTCCGCACGCGAGAAGAAGTCATCGGTTTTTCCGCCTTTATTCGGAGATTTTTGCCGCGGAGAGCGACGGGCAGATTTATAACACACAATTTTCCAAACGTCAAGCGGAAAATCCCGGAAACGCCGCCGCGCCCGCGCGCGGATTTTGCCGCCGAGCGGGGAGCGCGCGCCCGAAATTCGCGCCGGCGCGCGGCGGAAAACACGCTCTCGCGGCGCGGACGTACCGCCGCGACTCCCGCCCCGCGCGCGGAAAAAGCGCCTTTATCGCGCGGAAACACGCGAAACGCCCGCCCTCCCCGCGCGACGGTCGCGAGAAAAACTTTCCGCGGCGCGGACGCCCCGGGGGCGGTTCCGAAAGACGCGAGGCTCCCCCGTCGGCGTCAAGGGGGAAAACGACGGAATATCCACCGAAAAAAGAAGTTATTCACCGCGTTTTTGTGCATAACCGGCGGTTTTGAAGGCTGCGCGCGCCGTTTTTTCTCGTTTGAGACGGGTAAATCTCGAAAATTGTGGATAAGTGTTTTGCGCCAACCTCGAAAAACGCCCCGCTTTCTTGCGCCGGACACATCCGCGCCGCGCGATCCCGC
>CAZRXR010000020.1:0-3164 GCA_964604125.1 uncultured Synergistaceae bacterium | reverse complement strand
CGATCCCGCGAAAAGAGGGACGCGCGCAAACGATTCGTTCTCCGCACGGGTGAAAAGGCGGATACGAAAATGCGTTTTCGCCCCCGGCCGGGATCGGGCGAAAGCCGCGCCCCGCGAGCGCATTTCCCGAGCGGCGCGAGACGCTTTTTTTTCGCTCTCTGCTTTTTCGCTCTCCACACGCGCGCCGCGATAGAAGGTTTTTAATGCGGCGGGCGCGGATCGGGTAAAAAACGCCCGACGCCCGCGGTTTTAAACGGCGCGGCGGGCGCTCGGGCCGGGCGAAAACGTACGCCCCTGTTTTCAACGCGGCGCGGCGCTCCTCGCCGCCGGGCGCGCGGATGGAATAGACGCGGGGGCGAAATCCGTCCCGGCCTTGCGTCGGCCTCGGGCAAAAAGACGTTTTCCGCGTTTCACGTCACGGCGGCGACGGCGCGGAACGGGCCTCGCCCCGCCGCCACCGGCCTTCGTCCGCTTTCAACCCGCGCCGCGCTAGACAGCGAGAGACGCTTCACGCTTTCCGGCGGGTGTCCGCGGGCCGTTTCTCCCCTCTCCTCGATCGATCCGAGCGGGCGCGAGACGCTTTTTTCGCTCTTTTTTTCGCTCTCTGCTTTTTCGCTTTCCGCACGCGCGCCCGGGGGAGACTTTCTCTCTCCGCGCGCCCCGGGATAGAAGTCTTTTTGGCGGCGGGCGCGCGGGCCGGGCGAAAACGTACGCCCCTGTTTTCAACGCGGCGTGGCGCTCCGCCCCGCCGGGCGCGCTGACGCTCTTTCGCTTGACAAACCGGCGGGGGTGCTGTAGTGTATGGACGATCGATCATCTCTTTATTTTCGGGAGGCGATGTGTGTGAAAAACACAAAGAAACTTTGTTTGGCGCTGCTGCTGGCGCTGGCCGCCGCCGTCTCGGCCGCGGCCGCTCCCGCGCGGGTGACGCTGGTTCTGCTCCGCCACGGTGAAAGCGTGTGGAACCGGGAAAAACGCTTTACCGGCTGGTCCGACATACATCTGACGCGCGCGGGCGTGAAACAGGGCTTCGACGCCGGTTTGACGATGAAAGAGGCGGGGATGGAGTTCGACGTTGTGCACACCTCGCTGCTCAAGCGCGCCGTCGCCACGGCCTGGCTGACCGTCAGCGCGATGGACATGAACTGGCTGCCCGTGGAGAAATACTGGCGGCTCAACGAGCGCAGCGACGGCGACCTCGAGGGCAAGACCCTCAAAGAAGTCGAGGACGCCGTCGGCAAGGAGCAGACGGACATCTGGCTCCGCGGCTACGGCACGCCGCCCCCCCCTCTGGCCTACGACGATCCCCGCTCGCCGCTCAACGAACCGGCCTACTACCCCATCGACTCGCGCATGATCCCGCAGGCCGAAAGCCTGAAGGACGTTATCGACCGCGTCGGCCCCTACTGGTGCGACACGCTTCGCCCCGCGCTCTACAAGGGACAGAACGTCCTCGTCGTCGGCCACAGTTGGTGCCTGCGCGCGCTCACGTCGTGGATCGAGCCGGAGATGAGCGAGGAGGCGCTGGCAAAGCTGGAGATCCCCAATGCCACGCCCGTCGTCTACACGCTCGAGTTCGACGGCCCCAACCTCAAAGTGGTCTCGCGCGAAGTCATGAAAGTCAAGGAACACCCGCTGCCCGGCGCCGCCGACGCCAAAAAGCCCGCCGAGAAAGCCCCGGCTCCGAAAAGCGGCAAAAAGTAACCGGCGCCCGCGACGCGCCGTAAAAGAAAGCCGCCCGCGATAGAAGCGGGCGGCTTTCTTTCGTCTGGAAGGAGAATTTCAGAAAAGCGAAAACGCGCGCCGCACACGCGCGCGTTTTTTTTGCCGAAAGCGGCGGCGAGGGTCGCGAAGAAGCGCCGGAAAGAGCCTTTCGCGCGGCGGGCCGGACACGCCGTTCGCCACGCGCGGCGGGCGCGCGGGGGAAAGACGCGCTTTTTTTGGCGAATCTCCCGCGAAGGCGGTTCGCGAAAACGCCCGAAAAACACGTCACAGCGCGGCCCGCGAAAAAACGCTTTTTTCGCGGGCCGTTTTCGTATCCCCTCCGCGCGCGCGTTTCGCTCCCCGCGCCGCCGTCGAAGGCCGCGTATGTCGAAAAAACCGCTCCCGCGAGGCGGGGCCGTTTTCGTTCAAACCGCCCCGACGCCGCGAACGGCGGACGCCGACGGGCCGTTTTTCATCGCGGAGGGATCCGCGAACAGGGCCGGACGCGGGCGGCCGTCAGCGCGGCGCTTCCGCCGAGCGGCGAATCGCCTCGAAACTTTCCTCCGACAGGACGTGCTCCACCTTGCAGGCGTCCTCGGCGGCGGCATCGGCGGAGACGCCCAGCTTTCGCAGGAACGCCGCGATCGTCTTGTGGCGGGTGTAGACGCGCTCGGCAATCGCCCTTCCGGCGGGCAGCAGCGTGATGTGCCCCTCGCCGTCCATCTCGATGTAGGCATTCTCGCGCAGGCGCTTCATCGCCACGCTGACGCTCGGTTTCGTGACCTTCAGCTCGCCGGCGATGTCCACGGAACGGGCGTAACCGAGCCGCTCGCACAGGATGAGGATCCGCTCCAGATAATCTTCGGCAGACTGGTGAATTTGCATGTCAAGACCTCGCTCTCGCAGATGAAAGTTTATCAAGCTATCATGCCAGAAACCGGCCGGCTTTGCAACGTACAAATAACGCGCTCCCGCCGGCGGGCGGGGAACGGCGTGACAACGCCCTCCGAAAAAAACAAGCCCTCGGAGAGCGCTTTCGGACAGCGCGGCCGTTTCCGCCGCCCGCGCCGAACGCGCGAAAGAGAAAGGAAAACGCGCGAAAAAACTTTCGCGCCGGGCGCGGAAATAACGCCGAGGCGTCGCGGGAAAACTCTGTTTCGCGGGGGCGAAACCGGCGCGGCCGCCGCGCTTTTCCGCGTACCCGCCCGGGGATCGCCTCGGCGCGCGGTTCGCGTCGTCTTATCCGCGGCGGACAGGAGACCGCCCGCCGTTCGGTTTTGCCCAGGCGGCTTCGCCGCCGCTTTCCCGTCCTTCTCTGCCGCGCGTCGTAGCGCTTTCGGCGAACGCGCGAAAAAAAATTTTTCGCCGGGTGCAGGTTTTACGATAATATGATATCGAATAGAAAAAGGCAGCGAACAGGAATCTCCTGTGTCAAGGCAAAGTCGCTCGACCAAACCGAA
>CAZRXR010000019.1:25915-28459 GCA_964604125.1 uncultured Synergistaceae bacterium | reverse complement strand
CCGCCGCGGGCGGTCATTTTTCCGGGCCGTCGGCGGAGAGAACGCGCGAAACGCGGCGAGCGGCGCGAATCATTTTGACAACTCGTGAAACGGGCGCTACAATAAAGTTCACACACGGCGCGAACACGATTTTTAATGAAGGAGGCGCGATTTGCCATGCCCTTGCGCATCATCGCCGAGGCCGAACGCTGCTACGGCTGCAAAAACCCCATGTGCAGCGCGGGCTGCCCCGTGCGCACGCCCATTCCGGAGGTCATCCGGCTGTTCAAGGCCAACCGTCTGATGGAGGCGGGGGCGATTCTCTTTGAGAACAACCCGCTTTCCGCCGTCTGCGCCTTGATCTGCGACCACGAAAAGCAGTGCGCCGGTCACTGCGTCCGCGGCCGCAAGGACACGCCCGTGAACTTTTCGAGCATCGAAAGCTACATCTCCGATATGTACCTCGACCGCATGGACGTGCCGCCTCGGGAGTCGGTGCGCCTGCGCAAGGTGGCCGTCATCGGCGCGGGGCCGGCCGGCATCACGGCGGCCATCGCGCTGGCCCGCAAGGGCTACCGCGTCACGATCTTCGAGTGGCACAGCAAGATAGGCGGCATCCTCCAGTACGGCATCCCCGAGTTCCGGCTGAACAAGAACTTCCTCGACCGCTACCGCGCGGTGCTGGAGGCGATGGACATTCAGCTGCGGCTCAACACCGCTATCGGCTCCGTCATCATGATCGACGATCTGATGCGCGACGGGTACTCCGCCGTGTTCATCGGCACGGGCGCCGAGAAGCCGCGCCGTCTCGGCGTGCCGGGCGAGAGCCTCGGCAACGTGTATTTCTCGCTCAACTATCTGGCCAACCCCAAAGGCATCAAGCTGGGCGAGAGCGTCGCCGTCATCGGCGCGGGCAACGCCGCCATGGACGTGGCGCGCACGGCCCTTCGCAACGGCGCGCGGCGCGTGACGATGTTCGCCAAGGCCGACCGCGTCGCCGCCAGCTCGCACGAAGTCTCTTACGCGCAGCTCGACGGCGCCGAGTTGGAGACGGGAATGCAGATTCAGGCGATCAACGAAACCGGCCCCGTGTTCAGGCGCGCGATCCGCGACGAGTCGGGCGCCATCGCGGGCTATTCGGACGAACTTGTCCAAGCGCACGCCGACTCCACCGTCATCGCCGTGAGTCAGGTGCCGCGCCACAAGCTGGCCAACACAACCGCCGGGCTTGAACTGACCGACAGGGGCCTGCTCGCCGTGGACGAAAACGGCATGACCTCGCTGAAGGGCGTGTTCGGCGCGGGCGACGTGGTCACGGGCGCCAAGACGGTGGTGCACGCCGTGGAGGGCGCCAAACGCGCCGCCTTCGCGATCGACCGCTACCTGACGGAGCTTGACGGAGCGTGAGTGCAAGCGGCCGCGCCGCCGTAAAGTCGCCGCGTCCCGCCGCGCGGGCCGGAACCGGGGCGGCGCGCGTCGTTTTTAAAAGAATATCGGAGCGAAACGCCCGTTTCCGGAGGCCGAGACCTCGACTTCGCCGGAAACGGGCGCTTGTCTATCTCGCGGCACGCTTCGCCGGGGCGCGCGTTCTAAGAACGTCGTCATGTCGCTCTTTGGAAAGAAGAAAGAGGAAAACAGGCTCCCGGCCGACGCGCTCGCGCGCGCCGCCGGGGAACCGGCGGAGGAAATCCGCCGCGTCAAGGTGCTCGGCGCGGGGCGCGGCGGGCGCCGCGAACTGCTTGAGAACACGAAGGAAGCCCTGAAGAACATGGGGCTGTCCGTCGAGGTCGAGTACGTCACGGACATGAAGCGGACAGCGGAATACGGCGTCATGGGCCTGCCCGCGCTCGTCGCGGACGAACGTCCTGTGTCCGCGGGAAAAGCGCTGAAAGTCGGGGAAATCGAGCGGCTGCTCCGAGGGCGGCGGGGACGCCGACGGAAATCGCGAAGAAACGGTTCCTCGCCGTCGGCGGGGCGGCTTGTTTTCCGTTTTCGGCGGGGAACGGAAACGCGGCCGGCGACAGGGGCTTTTTTGAGGCGGTTTCCGACGGGCGCGGAGGGCGATAAGGGAAGTTTGCGCGCCGGGCGAAAGAACGCCGCGCGCCCCGGAGCGAACCGCCCGGGCGCGTATAAAGAGCTTTGGCCGCGCCGCGTCTCGCGGAGGTTTGACGATCCGCCTCGGCAGGATCGTCCCGTATCCGCGCGTGACGGGCTGTCCGCTCGCGTCTTCGTTTCGCCCGCCGAAAAAACGCGCGCGCGTCGTCTTCCGAATGAATAACGGAACTCCGATTTTCCGGCTCCGAACGTTTCGGGCGCTTCCGGCTTTTTTGCGCGGCCCGCGCGCGGGGCGACGCCGGGATTCGGACGCGGAAAGGGTTCGGCCGGGGGCGCGGCGGAACACTTCCCGTCTTCTGTTTGAAAAAGCGGCGGCGGACTGTTCTCCGTCCGCGCGCGCCGGGCCCAAAAGCCCGGCGGACACGCGGCCGCGCAAGGGAAAAAGCGCCGTAATACCCCGTTTTTCGCGCGTCAGCGAACGCCCGCGCCAAAAAGCATCTTCCCCGCGCC
>CAZRXR010000019.1:0-25815 GCA_964604125.1 uncultured Synergistaceae bacterium | reverse complement strand
CCCCGTTTTTCGCGCGTCAGCGAACGCCCGCGCCAAAAAGCATCTTCCCCGCGCCCGGCCGGGGAAGGACAAAACGGGGCGTTGACGGAGCGCGCGAAAGGCGGTAAAAGTCTCCGCCGCGGCCCGCGCGAAAACCCGCGAACGAAAAAAACGCCGTCCGAAGGGCGTCGCGGAGACGCCTTCCGGGCGGCGTTTTTTCGTTTTGGGGACTTTTTCTCGCGCCGCGCGGGGAGAAGGCTTTTTCCCCTGGCGGCTTTTTTCTCCCGCCGACTATCCCGGCAGGCGCACCATGCCGCGCGAGATGTCGGACAGGCTAGACGCGCCGGTCATCAGCATCGCGGCGCTCAACTCGGCCGCCACGTTTTTCAGGTACGTCTCCACGCCCTCCGCGCCGCCGCCGAACGAGGCCGTCACGACAGGGCGGCCGATCAGCGCGGCGTCGGCGCCGAGCGCCAGCGCCTTGAACACGTCAAGCCCCGAGCGCACGCCGCCGTCCATGAAGACCTTGACGGGAGCGCCGGGGCCGAGCGCCGCGCGCACCTCGGGCAGAACCTCCGCCGTGGCCTCGCCGCAGTCGAGGACGCGCCCGCCGTGGTTGGAGACGACGACGGCGTAAACGCCCGCCTCGGCGGCTTTCAGCGCGCCGCGCGCCGACATCACGCCCTTGACGATGAACGGCAGCGGATCGCACATCTTCACCAGTTCTTTGAGGTCGGCGACGCTCTTGGGGTAGACCGCGCCGCCCTTGATCTTCACGTTCACAAGACCGGCGGCGTCCACGTCCATGCAGACGGCGATTGCCCCCGCGTCCTTGGCGGCGCGCACTCTGGGCGCGACCAGATCGAGGCTCCACGGCTTGATCGTCGGCACGCCCATGCCGCCCAGCTTTTTGATCGCCTCGAGCGGCCCGTAATACGCCTCGGGAACGGGGGCGTCCCCCGTAAAAGCCACGGTTCCGGCGGCCAGCGCGCCGCGCAGCACGCGCTCGGCCTGCGCCCCTTCGGCGATGTCGGCCCCGTAGTTCAGCTTCATGCCGCCGACGGGCGCGCAGAAAACCGGCATGGAAAAGCGGCGGCCGAAGAACTCGCACCCGGTGTCCCGCCCTTTGTCCTCGTAGAGCGTGTCGAGGACGATCTTCACCTCGCGCAGATACGACACGTTTCGCGTGAACGTGGCGCCGCTTCCCTTGCCGCCCGCGCCGGGCACCTCGCCCCGGCAGGCGCGCCCGTCGCAGACGGGGCAGACGCGGCACCTCGGAGACAGCGCCGCGCGCGCTTTTTCCAGTATTCCGGCGTAATCCATGGTTTCGGTTCCCCCACTGAAGATTTTTTGCGTCCGCGCCCCATGTCCTCGCGGGACGCCGTTCACCTCGCGGCGCGGTCGATCTCGCGCCAGAAAAACGAATCGCCCTCGCGCGTCCACCGCAGCAGCAGCGACTCGCTCTCGGTGTGCACGACGGCCCAGCATGGCGCGGCGAACGCGATCCGCGCGCTTTCGCCCAGTTCCGGACGGGAAGCCCGCAGCGAGGCGTCGAGCGCGCGTCTGTTGAGGCCGTTTTCCCATTTCGGCTCGGGCGCCATCAGGCTCATCGTCATCGCGAACTCGGCGTTCTGGCGCTGCACGCTGCCGCTGTGGCCTATCACGCCCCACACCGTCACGGTGGCGGCGACGAGGGCGAGCGCGGCCGTAAGCGCCAGCGTCAGCCGGCCGGGGCCGAGAAAATCCTTGCCCGCTTTCATCCGTGAATCGCTCCTTTCGCTCGCAGCTGGCCGCACGCCGCGTCGATGTCGGCGCCGTGCTCTTTGCGCAGCTCGCACTCCACGTTCAGCCCTTTGAGGATCTTCATGAACGGCCGGACGCGGCTGGCGGACGGGCGCGAAAACCCCGCGCCCTCGACGGGGTTGTACGGGATCAGGTTGACGTAGACCCGCAGCCCCCGGAACAGCGTGGCCAGTTCATAGGCGCACTCGGGCGTGTCGTTGACGTTCTTGAGGAGGATGTACTCCATCGTGGCGCGCACGCCCGTCTTGTCCTGCCAGTAGCGCAGCGCGTCGAACACCCGCGCCAGCGGGTATCTGGCATTCACGGGCATGAGGCGCGTCCTCAGCGCGTCGTTCGGCGCGTGCAGCGACAGGCACAGAAAGACGCCCGGCCCCTCGTCGGCGAGGCGGCGGATGCCGTCGGGGACGCCCGCCGTGGAGATGGTCACGTGCCGCGCGGACAGGCCGCGCATCTTCGGCTCGAGGAAGATGCGCGCGGCGCGCAGCACGGCGTCGGTGTTCAAAAACGGCTCGCCCATGCCCATGAACACGACGTTGTCGATGTCGTGACCGGCCTCCGCCTCCATCGCCATGAACTGGGCGACGATCTCGCCCGCCGCGAGGTTGCGCGTAAAGCCAAGACGGCCCGTGGCGCAGAACGCGCAGCGCAACGGGCAGCCCACCTGCGAGCTGACGCAGGCGGTGAAGCGATTTTCGTGATCCATCAGCACCGACTCGACGTACTCTCCGTCGGCGAGCCGCCACAGGTACTTGCGCGTGCGGTCGCGCGACACCTGCAGCCCGGCGAGCGCCGGAAGGCGCGTGTCGATCAGACCGGGCAGGGCGGCGCGCGCGGTCTTCGGCAGGTCGGTCATCGCCGCGAAGTCGAAAACTTTCTTCCGGTAGATCCACCGGCAGATCTGGTCGGCCGCGTAGCGCGGCAGACCGGCTTTGTCCCGCGCGAACGCGCGCCACTCCTCCAGCGTCATGCCGAAAGCGTTCGCCGCGGCGGGCTTCGCTTCCGCGTTTTCCATGTGCGCTCATCCCCTTTTTCGCGCTCGCTCCGCGCCTCCGCGAAATGTCTTCCCGCGTAAGAATATCAGCTTTCGCCGCAAATGACAAGCGAGCGGCGGGCGTTTTTCGCGGGGGAGGACGAGCGACGGCGGCTTTTCTTTCGGCGCGCGGACGGCTATAATGGACGCCGTGTTTTTTTTGCGGAAAGGGGCTTCCGGCATGAAAGAATACGAGGTGAAACTGGGGCGCGGCGCGGAGCGCTGGGCCAGTCCCTACGACTACGTCGCGCCCGCGCCCGGGGAGGGAATCGCGCCCGGCGCTTTCGGATCCATCGGGGAGGCGCTCGACGCGCCCTTCTGCTCGCCGCCGCTGGAGGAACTGGCCCGAGGAGCGAAGAACATCGCCGTCTGCGTGCCCGACGTGACGCGCGCGTGGTGCCGCGCCCCCGAGATGAACGCCGCCGTGCGGGAACGCATCGCCCGGTCGGGCACGCGCGCCCGCGTCACGTGGATCGCGGCGACGGGGCTGCACCGCCCCGTGCTGGAACGTGAAAGGGCGGCGGTTTTCGGCGACTCCCCGCGCGAGGGCGATGTCCGCGTCAGCCACGACTGCGGGCGGACGACCGACACGGGGCTTTTCACGCCCTCGGGCACGCCCGTCACGCTGGCGCCCGAGTTCGCGCGGGCCGACCTCGTCGTGCTCGTGGGCGGCGTCGTCTTTCATGACATGGCGGGCTTCAGCGGCGGGCGCAAGACGATCATGCCGGGCGTGTCGGGGCGGAGGTCGATCGTCCTCAACCACAACCATTGTCTCGTTGACGGCAAGCCGAACCCGCTGACCGACTCCGGCCTGATCGCGAACAACCCGATGGCGGACGATCAGCGCGCCTACGCCGAACTGGCCCTGCGCGGCAAGGAGTGTTTCATCCTCAACGCCGTCGCCGACATGTCCGGCAGACCCGCCGCGTGGGCGGCGGGCGGCCTGTGGGAGGCGTGGGAGGCCGCCTGCCGCGCCTGCCGGGCGCTCGACGCCGTCTACATTCCGGAAAAAGCCAGACGATGCGTCGTCTCCTGCGGGGGCTTCCCGTTCGACATGGATCTGTATCAGGCCACGAAAGCCCTGTTCTCGCCGCTCGGGGCGCTGGAGAAGGGCGCGCCCGTCGTACTCGTCGCCGGGTTGGAGGACAGTCTCGGCCCGGGCGACTTCGGGCAGTCGCTGCGCCGCGCGATGGCCGACGCCGCCGGGTTCGCCGAGTATCTTAAAGAAGCGTTCACCGTTCCCGGCTACATCGCCCTGCGCACGGTGCTTGAAACGCGCGGCCGCCCCGCCGCGCTCGTCACTCCGCGCGAGGGCGTTCCGTTCCCGGGCAGGGTGTTCCGCACCGCGCGGGAGGCCGACGACTGGCTGGTCGCCGTGTCGGGCCTCGACGGCCTGTCGCTGCTGGTTCCAAGCGGCAACGCGATCCACGTGCTGGCCCGCGGGTAAACGCGGAGGCGGACGCGGAAATTCCCGGCAAAAAAACGGACGGTCGCGCTTGTAAGACGCGGGGGACCCGTTTTTTCGCGAGCGAGGGGCGCTTTTCCGGCCGCTCCGTCCCCGCCGGGCCGGAAACGCCGCGCGAAAGGACGCGCCCGCCCCGGCGACGGATCGCCGCCCCGGTTTTTTTGAAAGGTGGCGGCGGAAACCCCGCGCCGTTGACGCCGAGGTCGGCTCCAAAAAGAACAAGCCCCGCCGGGCGCTCCTTCGCGCCCCCTCGAACCGCGCGCGCCGCGAAGGCGGACGCGGAAAAACGCTTTTTTGCCGCGCGCCCCGCGAACCCGGGGCGCTTTTTTTTTACGCGCGTAAAAGAGCGTCTGCCCCGCCCCGACGCGCGCGCCGGGTTTCGCGCGAGGAGCGGACGAACTTTTCCGCCCCCGGCCTTTACGCGGGAAAATCTCCGTTGGCGCGGGCGGAAAAAGGACACGCCGCGCTTTCCCCGGAGGCGGATCGCCCGCCTCGCGTTCATGGCCCCGCCCGCGTCGAAAGCGAGTTGGCCGCTCCCGGCCTTTTTTGAAAGACGGCGGCGGAAGCCTCGCGCCGTTGACGCCGAGGTCGGCTCCAAAAAGAACAAGCCCCGCCGGGCGCTCCTTCGCGCCCCCTCGAACCGCGCGCGCCGCGAAGGCGGACGCGGAAAAACGCTTTTTTGCCGCGCGCCCCGCGAACCCGGGGCGCTTTTTTTTTACGCGCGTAAAAGAGCGTCTGCCCCGCCCCGACGCGCGCGCCGGGTTTCGCGCGGCGGAGGACGGCGCGGTATAAAAGGGCAAACGCGCGGGCCGCGCCGGTTTTTGTGTTCTAACCGGCCCTATTCCGCCGTATCCGCGCCTATCATCGGCCATTCAATTTGAATCTATTCGATTTTCATATATAATACATTTATGCGCATCGGGGGCGTCATCAGGCGTTCCCGTAATTTACTCGAGAAGGAAAATGTGAATGACAAAATAAATTTGTCCTTTTGCGTTGTGTGTCGTTGAAATGAGGTCGATTTTTTCATGGCTCAGACTTCCGCGTCTTCCCGCATGAGTCAGGGCTCGGTGCTCCGTCTCCTTGTGAGGTTCTCTTTTCCCGCGGCCTTCGGCATGGTCGCGAACGCTTTGTACAATATTGTTGACCGTCTGTTCATCGGGCGCTTCGTCGGCGCGGACGGTCTGGCCGCCGTGGGGCTGACGTTCCCGCTCACGGTGTTTACGGCCGCCGTCGGCTCGCTCGTGGGGACGGGCGCGGCTTCGCAGCTGTCGCGCCTGCTCGGCGAGGGGCGGTCGCGCGACGCGCGGAGGGCGCTCGGAAACGCCGTCTGCCTGACGGGCGTTTTCGCCGCCGTTTTTACGGCGCTGGGCCTGACGTGGCTCGACGCCCTTGTCGGCGCTCTGGGCGCGACGCCGGGGCTTTCCGCGCTGACGCGGGCGTACACCGGCGTCGTGCTGTGGGGGCTGCCGTTCGGCCTGCTCGCTTTCACGATGAACTGCCTTATCCGCGCCGAGGGGTTTCCCCGCGAGGCGATGCGGAGCGTAGTTGTCGGCGCGGTCTCCAACGTGGCGCTCGACTGGCTGTTCATCGCGCGGCTGCGCATGGGCGTGGCGGGCGCGGCGCTGGGCACGTCGCTGTCGCAGCTCGCGTCGTTCCTGTGGGCGGCCGGGTTCTACCTGCGAAAAAGGGGGACGCTGCGCGTCACGGCCGCCTCGCTGCGCCCCCGCCGCGAGATCCTGTCGGAGACGCTGCGGGTCGGTTTCTCTCCGTTTCTGATGGAGTTGTTCTACACGTTCAGCATGATGCTGTTCAACAACGTGGCGGCCGCTCACGGCGGCGACATGGCGCTGTCGGCGATCGGCATCTTCTTCTGCCTCGACAACCTGATCTATCTCCCGGCGTTCGGCATCGGCGAGGGGCTTCAGCCGATCGTCGGCTGGAACTTCGGCGCGCGGAGATCGGACCGGGTGCGCCGGGCCGTTTCGTGCGCGATGGCGCTGAGCACGGGGTATTTCGTGCTTTCGTTTCTCTGCGCCGAGGCTTTTCCGCACGGCATGGCCGCGCTGTTCGCGGGGGGCGACGAGCCGCTCGCGGCGCTCGCGGCGCGGGCGATGCGCATCGGCTACATCGGGATGCCCTTCGCGGCCGCGGGGATCGTGGCCTCCAGCGCGTTTCTGGCGATCGGCCGTTCGGGGCTGAGCCTGTTCCTCAACTTCTGCCGTCAGGGGCTGCTGTTCCTGCCGGCGGTGCTGGTGCTGCCGCGCCTGATGGGGCTTGACGGCGCGTGGAGCTGCTTTATCGTGGCCGACGCGGGCGGCGGGCTTGTGGGGGCGCTTTTGCTGCGGCGTTTCCGCGACGTTTTCGCCGCGCGGGGCGCGCCCGGGATCGCGGCGGCGATCCGCGGATAAAAACTTTTCGCGCGCGCGGCGCGCGATTTGCCCTTTGACAAAACGGGCCGGGTCTGGTATAGTTTTTTTCACGCCGGAGGCCGGATGTTCAGGCTCCGCCGGCCCCGCTTTTTTTTCGCGGAAGTAGCTCAGGGGTAGAGCACAACCTTGCCAAGGTTGGGGTCGCGGGTTCAAATCCCGTCTTCCGCTCCAGCCGAGAGTCCGCTCCGCCGTTACGCGGCGGAGTTTTTTGCGGCGCGCCGCCCGAGCGGCGCGTTTCCCGCGCCATGAAAGGAGAGGACTGTCATGTTGACGGCTTTGGCCAACCGTCTGCGCGTTTCGCCCTCCAGACTGAGGACGGAACTTGTGACGTTTGCCGTGATCACGGTGGGAGTGTTTCTGAACTGCGTCGGCACGGTGTTTTTCATCAAACCGGCGAAGCTGCCCAACACGGGCGTGATGGGTCTGAGCCTTCTGCTGAACTACGCTTTCGGCCTCCCGGCCGGCGCGACCTACCTGGTTTTCAATCTGGGGCTGTTCGCCTACGCCTACAAGGTGCTGCCCAGACGGTTTCTGTACTGGACGTTCTATTCGGTGGTCATCATGTCCGCCTTCATGGAAATCCTCGAACTGTTCCCCAAGCCGGTGATCACCGACCGCCTGCTCCTCGTCGTGGCGGCCTCGGTGCTGTACGGCATCGCCGCGGCGGCTATTTTCTCCACGGGCGGCTCCACGGGCGGGATGGACATCGTGTCCATGGCGCTCAACCGCAAATACGGCATCGAGCTGGGCAACATCTCGATGTACCTCAACTTCGCCGTCATCCTCGCGTTTTTGACGATCGTGCCGTTTGAAAACGCCCTGTACGGCTTTCTTCTGTCGTACATCACGTCGCTGGTACTCAACGGCGACCTGCGCGCGTTCTCCCAGCGCAGCGAGGTGATGATCATCACCGACAAGGTTGAAAAGGCGCGCGATTACATCATCCATACCCTGCACAGGGGCGTCACCGTCTTCCCCGCGTACGGCGGCTGGGACGGAAAACGCCGCAACGTCATCGTCGCCCTGCTGGTGCCCCGTCAGGTGAACCAGCTCAAGATCTTCCTGAAGGAGAACGATCCCGACGCCTTCATGCGCGTCGCCATCGCCTCGGAAGTACGCGGCAAAGGGTTCCTCAACTGGGAGGAATGACAGGCGCCGAAAACGGCGCGGGACGGGCCTGAAAAGCCCGCCCCGCGCTTTTTTTGTACGCTTTTTTGTAAACGGGGGGCGGGAACCTCCCCGGCGCTGTTTTTCAGTTTCCGCGCGCTCCGCGCCGGGCGGGAGCGTTCCGGCGGCGCCCCGGAAAGAAAGCGCCGCGCCCGCCCGGCGTAAAAAAAAGCGCCCCGGCGGGGCGCGAAGCCCTTTCGGGGCGCTGTTCTCTCCAGGTTTTTTCGCCGTCTTCAGCGGGCGAAAGCGCGCGCGGCGGCGGCGATCGACTTGGCTATGTCCTCCAGACCGAAGACGCTCGAATCGACGGCGACGTGGTAGCGCCGAGCCTCTCCCCATTTGGCGCCGACGTAGTACTGGTAGTGCTTGGCGCGGATCCTGTCGTTGCGCTCGACCGTCTTTTCGGCGCCGGCGGCGGGAAGGCCGTAGGACGACACGGCGTGTTTCACGCGGAAGGCGAGCGGGGCGTGCACGAACACGTTGAGACAGTCGGAGCGCCCGCGCAGGATGTAGTCGGCGCAGCGGCCCACGATGACGCACGGCCCTTTCTCGGCCGCTTCGCGGATGATCTTGGTCTGCATCATGAAAAGACTGTCCGAGGCGGGCAGACCGTCGTTGACGAAGACGGTGTTCGCGTAGTACCCGTTGGCCGCCAGATTGAACAGGAAATTGGGCGTGATCTGCTCCTCCGTGTTCTTGATATAGTCGATGGCGAAACCGCTTTTTTTGGCGGCCAGATCGATGAGCACCTTGTCGTAGAACGTGTAGCCCATCTCGCCCGCGAGCAGTTCGCCGATGGTCCGTCCGCCGCTGCCGTACTCGCGGCTGATGGTGATGACCCGTGCTGTCATGATGGATACCTCCCGGTTGTTTTTACGACGGAACGAATGACGACGCCGCTGTGAGAATCAGCGCTATCGTACTTTAAAATACCACAAAACCGCGAACTTTTCCACAGAAAAACGGGATAAAGACAAAAAAGCGGAAACGGCGCGAATTTTCCTCCGCCGGCTCGGACGGGCGCGGCTCGAAGTTTTTTTGGCGGAACAGGCGCGTTTCCCCGAAAGAAAGAGCGGAAATTTTCGCGTTTCACGCCGGTAATTTGAGCGGATTCACTTGACAGGAAAAAATCGCGGTATATAATTCTATGAAATCGAATACGCGGATAAAGGCGACGAACCGGAACCCCGCGGAAACGGACGCTGCCCGCGCAGAGAGAAAGCCCCCCAGGCTGAAAGGGCTTTCGCGGGTATGTTTCGCGCGGGCAAGGGCCGGGGAGCCGGAAGCGGAAAGAGACCGCAAGGCGGACAGTACGCTTCTCGGACTGACCTCCGTTAAAGGGTCAAAGCGGGGCGCGCTCTGCGCGCGCCCAAGCAGGGTGGTACCGCGCGCGGGATTGTTTCGGCGCGCCCCTGTGTATTTGCGATAAATACACCGGGGCGCGCTTTTTTTACGCGGGGAGTTCCGGGAAGGGGGCGCGGAGATGGGCGATCATCTGATGTGGGGAGGCTGCGACACGGCGGAACTGGCGCGCCGGTACGGCACGCCGCTTTACGTGTACGACGAGGAGATGATCCGCCGGCGCTGCCGCCGCCTGCTCGCCGCAGCGCGCGGCCGGCGCGCGCGCGTCTGCTACGCCGGCAAGGCGTTTTTGAACGTCGCGATGGCCCGGCTTGTCGCCGAGGAGGGGCTGGGCCTCGACACGGTGTCGCTCGGCGAGCTGTATCTGGCGCGCGCGGCGGGCTTTCCGATGCGAAACGTGACGCTGCACGGCAACGCCAAGACGGAGGAGTTCCTCGCCGCCGGGCTGGAATGGGGCGTCGGCACGGTGGTCGTGGACAGCGAGGACGAGCTTGATCGGCTTATCCGCCTGTGCGCGGCGCGCGGCGCCGTGCAGAAGATCCTGTTCCGCGTCTCGCCCGGCATCGACGCGCACACGCACCGCGCCATCCAGACGGCGCAGCTTGACTGCAAGTTCGGCGTGCCGACGGCGCGCCTCGGGCGCGCCGTGAAGGCGGCCATGGCGTCGCCGCACGTCGATCTGGCGGGGCTGCACGTGCACGTCGGGTCGCAGCTTCACGACGCGGAGGCGCATTTTGCCGCCGTCGCCCGCATGACGGAACTGCTCGCGTCGCTGCGGGATTCGTCGGGCTTCGAGGCGCGCGAACTTGATCTGGGCGGCGGTTTCGGCATTCCCGACCTGCCGGGCGACGCGGAGACGCCGGCCGATCTGTTCGTGTCGCGGATCCTCGACCGCGTTGACTCAAGCTGCGCCGCCCTCGGGTTGAAGCGCCCCGAGGCGCTTTTCGAGCCGGGCAGGTGGGTGGCCGGCGAGGCGGGGCTTACGCTCTACACGGTGCAGAGCGTGAAGACCATCCCCGGCGTGCGCACCTACGCCGCCGTTGACGGCGGCATGACGGACAACCCGCGCCCGCAGCTGTACCAGGCGCGGTACGCCGTGAGGCTGGCGAACGACACGGCCCGTCCCGTGACCGGGCGCGCGGCGATCGCCGGGCCGTGCTGCGAGTCGGGGGACGTGCTCACGCCCGACACGCCCGTTCCCGAACTGAGGCCGGGCGACGTGCTCGCCGTGCCGCTGACGGGCGCCTACACCTACTCGATGTTCAGCACGTACAACTGCGCTTTGCGTCCCGCCGTGGTGTTCGCGCGAAACGGCGCCTGCCGCGTGGTTGTGCCGCGCCAGACGCTGGAGGATCTGGCGCGCGGGCAGCTTTGAGCGCGAGGGGGGCGGTGTCTCGCGCGCGGCGCGTTCCGTCTGTTTTTTTGGATGGGTGTTTCTATTCTTTCTCACAGGGAGGAGTTTTCGTATGTCATTCCGTCGTTTCCGTTCCGTTCTCGCGCTGGCGCTTTTCGCGCTGCTCGCGCTGTGCACCGCCGCGCTGGCGGCGGAGGGGGACGCGGCCGCGCCCGATTACGGCGCGCTGTCGCTCCTGCCGCCGTTCGCCGCCATCGCGCTGTGCCTGATCACGCGCGAGGTGATTCCTTCGCTGTTTTTGGGCAGCTGGATCGCGGGCACCATCGTCTGCGGGTGGAACCCGATCTACGGCTTCGGCAAGGCCGTCGAGCAGATCTGGAACTCCCTCGGCGACCCGTGGGGCGCGCGCATCGTCATGACCTGCATCACGATGAGCGGCATGGTGGGCGTGATGCAGGCGGGCGGCGGCGTCCGCTCGGCGATCAAGGCCTTGTCGCGCCGCATCAGGAGCAGCCGCAGTTCGCAGTTCTTCACGGCGCTGGCCGGCGTGGTCATCTTCTTCGAGGACTACGTCACCGCCGCCGTCGTCGGCACGACGATGCGGCCCATCAGCGACAACTACCGCGTTTCCAAGGAAAAGCTGTCGTACCTGGTGGACAGCACCGCCGCGCCCGTGGCCGCCATCGCCGGCGTGTCGTCGTGGGTGGCGTACATGGTCGGGCAAATCGGCAAGCAGTACGCCGACCTCGGCATCACGACCAGCTATTACACAACGTATCTCCGCTCGGTGCCGTTCGTGTTCTATAACCTGCTGGCGCTGCTGCTTGTGGGCCTCGTCATCGCCTCGGGCCGCGACTTCGGCCCCATGCTCCGCGCCGAGCGCCGCGCCCGCGAGACGGGCGAAGTGATCCGTCCCGGCGCCACGCCGCTTCTGTCCACGTCCGGCGATCCCGATTTGGAGCCAGACGAGAGCGCGCCCGACCGCGTGCTCAACTTCGTGCTGCCCGTGCTGTTCCTCGTCGCTTTCATCGTGGGTATGCTGCTCGTCACGGGCGGCTTCCCCAAGGTCGGCCTGAGCGAGGCCATGGCCAACTCCAACAGCTCGCTGGCGCTTATTTACGGCTCCTACGCCGCCGCCGTGCTGACGCTCGTGCTGTACAGCGTGCAGCGCGCCTCGTCGCTGACGCGCCTGTTCCGCGGTTTCCTCAAGGGCGGCCAGTCGGTGTTCGTCGGCTCGATGATCCTCATCTACGCATGGGGCATCAGCGCCTCGATCAAGTCGGTGGGAACCGCCGCTTATCTCGTCAACGTCACCAAGGACTTCCTCACGCCCCAGTGGATCCCGCTGCTCACCTTCGTCACCGGCATGGTGATCTCGTTCTGCACCGGCACCAGCTACGGCACGATGGGCATTCTGATGCCGATCGTCGTTCCCCTGCTGACCAAGGTGTCGGCCGCCGCCGGCATCGACATGATGACCTACATGCTGCCCACGCTCGGCGCCGTGTTCGCCGGCGCGGTCTTCGGCGACCACTGCAGCCCCATCAGCGACACGACGATTATGTCGTCGATGTTCTGCGGATCCGACCACGTAGACCACGTGCGCACACAGTTCCCTTACGCGCTGCTCGCCGGCATCGGCGCGGCCGCCTCGTATGTGTGCGTGGCCTTCGGCCAGAACATGCCCGTCAGTCTTGGCTGCGGCGCCGCTGTCGTCGCCGCCGTTTTCTTCCTCGTCTCGGAGAAGGTGCCCGATTACGTGCCCGAGGAGAAAAAATAGCTTTCTTCGCGCGCGTATGCCGCGCCCCGCGATAAGCGGATGGAGAAGGACGCGCCCGCCCGTTTCGGACGGCGCGTCCTTTTTTGCGCGCCGCCGGGGACGCGCGCAAAAAAAGCCCTCCCGCGCGGCGCGCGGAAGGGCGAAGGTGCGTATTGTCACTGCGCGGGAGCGTCCTCCCCGGGTTCAACGCGGCGCATCCGCGACGGGTCGAGCGGCGGCAGGATGACGGG
Source organism: uncultured Synergistaceae bacterium (assembly GCA_964604125.1). Taxonomy (GTDB): domain Bacteria; phylum Synergistota; class Synergistia; order Synergistales; family Dethiosulfovibrionaceae; genus Pyramidobacter. The sequence continues at coordinate 13,213 of CAZRXR010000019.1, read as the reverse complement.
CGTTGGCAGGTTGGCCAGCGAGACGAGCTGGCTGATCATGGCGCGCACGTAGGGCAGCAGCATGGGGATGCCGCTGTCGCGGAGAATGTTCTCGCGGTCGGTGCCAACGGCGTCTACGAAGAACATGCCCGTCACGTCGGCGATGACCTCGAACGGGTAGTTGTGGGCCTCGGCGTCCTCAAAGACGTTGACGCGGATGTTGAGAAGCACCGGCTCCTTGGGCGTGCTGTTCATGCGCACGCGCGTGTCGAGCTTGATCGACAGCTGGAGGTTTTCCTCCTTGCCGGGCTTGAAGTGGTGGTTCATGTCAAACTGCAGGCTCTCGGCGCGGAAATCGGCAAGGCGTATTTCGTTCATGCTCACGGCTCCTTTTTTTTGGGAAAAGAAATTGACGGGCTTGTACAAAGCGCAGTTTCGGCTATTATAACACGGATAGGCGGATTGGGACGGCGCGGGGGAAAAAATCGCGCGCCGGCCGACGCTCCCCGGCGCGTTTTATGCGAAAAGCACAAAGAAACGGAAGGCCGTCCACCTATTCATACGAAAGTGTTATAGACCTCTTGCTTTTACAAAAATGACGGTTATAATACAGCCGTCACGTCACAAAAAAAGGAGGTGCGACTTATGGGCAAACTCGCAGGAAAGAAGCTGATTCTCCTGGGCGAACGCGACGGCGTGCCGGCGCCCGCCATGAAAGCGTGTTTCGAGAACAGCGGCGCCGAAGTCGTCTTCGAAGCTACGGAGTGCTTCGTCTGAACGGCCGCGGGAGCCATGGACTTGCAGAACCAGCAGCGCGTGCTGGACTGCTCCGAGAAGTACGGTGCTGAGAACTGCGTGGTCATTTTCGGTTCTTCCGACGCCGAAGGCGCGGAAATTTACGCCGAGACCGTGACCAACGGAGATCCCACTTATGCAGGTCCGCTGGCCGGCGTCCCGTTGGGACTCGCCGTTTACGACATTTTCGATGAGGAGATCAAGGCCGAAGCCGATCCCGCCGCGTGGGAGGAGCAGATCTCTATGATGGAGATGGTGCTCGACCCCGAGGCGCTCGCGGCCGCCGTCAAGGGCATTCGCGAGCAGTATTCGCAGTACACGCTGTAAATAGCGCGCGGCGCGTCCCGCCGGTTTTTCGCGGGGCGCGCCGTTTTTTTTTGCGAAAAAACGCGCGGCGCTCTCCGGCGGAGCGGGGAGATTTTTTGAAAAAAACTCTTGCGCGAATCGCGCCTCTGTGCTAGTATACCGCTCAATTCAACAGCGCGACTTTTATCGAGAGCCAGGGGAGAGAGTCAGCTCGACGATCCTGCGCCAACCTGCCGTCTCCGGCAAGGTGGCCCCGCTGACAGCGATGAGGGGAAGTCTCATACCGAAGGATTGCCGCCTTGTCGCAGGACAGGGCGGTTTCGTTATGCCCTTTCGCGGCAGGCCTCGCGCCGTCGGCACGTGTTTGGGGAGGAATGAAGCGCGTATGATAGAACTGAGCGGCATCCGCAAGACGTACCCGGCTCCCGGAGGGGGCGCCGTCAAGGCGCTCGACGGCGTGAGCCTGAACGTCGGCGCGGGCGACATATACGGCGTCATCGGCTACTCGGGGGCGGGCAAATCCACGCTGGTGCGGTGCGTGAACTTTCTCGAAAAGCCCGACGAGGGGCGCGTGGCCGTGGACGGCTTCGGCGCGTTCGAGAGCCGCGGCGGCGAGCTGCGCTTTACGCCCGAGGGCGAAACGCGCGCGCGCGCCGTCACCGAGGCCGACCTTCGCCGGCTGAGGCGCGGCATCGGCATGATCTTTCAGCACTTCAACCTGCTCGACCGCAGCACGGTGTTCGAGAACGTCGCCTACCCGTTGCGCTACACGGGGAGGAGCGAGGCCGAAATAGAGTCGCGCGTGCTGCAGCTGCTCGAACTGGTGGAGCTTGCCGACAAGGCGGACACCTACCCGTGCCAGCTTTCCGGCGGACAGAAACAGCGCGTCGCCATCGCGCGCGCGCTCGCCAGCGACCCCAAGATCCTGCTTTCCGACGAGGCGACGAGCGCCCTCGACCCCGACGTGACCGAATCGATCCTCACGCTGCTCAAATCCCTGAACCGCAAGCTGGGGCTGACGATCATCATGATCACGCACGAGATGGCCGTGATCAAGTCCATCTGCACGCGCGTCGCCGTCATGGAAGACGGCCGCGTGGTGGAGGAGGGCAGCGTGTACGACGTGTTCTCGTCGCCGCGCGAGGTCATCACGAGGCGGTTTGTGGCGGCCACGTCGGGGCTGGGCAATCTGGGCAAGCTGATGGCGGGCAAGTCGCCGCTGGTGCGCGCCACGCCCCGGAACCAGCTCGTCAACCTCACGTTCGCCCGCGAGTGCGTCGCCGAGGCGCTGATCTCGCAGGCGTCGCGGAAGTTCGAGGTCAACCTGAGCATCATCCTCGCCAACGTGGATCTGCTTCAGGACAGCCCCCTGGGTTTCACCGTGGTGATGGCTCAGGGCGAAACGGAAAACATCGCCCGCGCGCTGGAGTACATGCGCGAAAGAGGCGTCAGAGTGGAGGTGATCGACGATGGCCGAAATCTTTAAGCAGTGGGCTCCCAACGTGTGGGCGTACCGGGCGAAGTTCGTCAGCAGCTGCGAAGCGACCGTCCAAATGTTCGTTACGGCCGGCGGGATCGCGTTCGTTCTCGGCGCGCTGTTCGGCGTCGTCCTCGCCGTCACGCGCAGGGACGGGATTCGCCCCAGCGCGGTTGTCTTCCGCGCCGTGGACACGTTCGTCAACGTCTTCCGCTCGATCCCGTTCATCATCCTGCTGATCTTTCTGATCCCGCTCACGCGCGCTCTGACCGGCACGGCCATCGGCGTGAAAGGGGCGATCGTGCCGCTTGTGTTCGGCGCCGTCCCGTTCTACGCGCGCCAGGTGGAGTCGGTTCTCGTCGGCGTGGATCCCGGCAAGATCGAGGCCGCCCGCAGCATGGGGTCGGGCACGGCGGGCATCGTCTTCCGCGTGTGCCTGCCCGAAGCCGTCCCCGGCCTGATCCGCGCGACCACGATCACGGCGCTCAGCCTCATCGGCCTGACGACCATGGCCGGCGCCGTCGGCGCGGGAGGCATCGGCAGCTTCGCCATCAACTACGGGCAAAACCTGCACCATCAGGATATCGTCAACGTCTGCGTCGCCGCGCTGCTCACCGTCGTGTCGCTGCTCCAGTGCCTCGGATCGTTTCTGGCCTCGCGCGCGACCAATCGGAGGCTGTTGCCCTCCAGGCGGCGTCTCCGCCGTGACGGCGGCGCCAAACGACCGTAAAAAAACTTCCAAGGAGGAAAAAATCAATGAAAAAGACTCTCACCGCCGCGTTCGCGCTCGTCGCCGCGTTCGCCACGTGCGCTTTCGCAACCGTGCAGATAGGCATTCCCGACGACGCCACCAACGGCGCCCGCGCCATCAAACTGCTCGAGACGGCCGGACTGATCACCGTGAACCCGGCGGCCGGATTCTCGCCCGAGGTCAAGGACATCACCGGCGTGCTGTACGACGTGGAGATCGTTCCCGCGGCGGCCAACACGCTGCCCGCCACCCTCGACGACTTCGTCGCCAGCACCATCAACGGCACCTACGCCATCCCGGCGGGCCTCGTTCCCTCGCGCGACGCCCTGATCATCGAGAAACAGGCCGAGGGCGCGGAGAACCCGTTCGTCAACATCATCGCCTGCCGCGCGGGCGAGAAGGACAACCCCGTGTTCAAGAAAATCGTCTCCGCCTATCAGACGCAGATCGTGGCCGAGTTCATCATCGCCCGCTTCAAGGAGGCGTACTTCCCCGCGTGGAACTACGACACGGCTTTTACCGTCAAGGACGGCTTCGTCGAGTCGCTCGTCGGCTACAAGAGCCCCAGAGAGGGCAAGACCGTCGTCAGGCTGGGCGTGTGCGGCGCCAACAACGACCAGTGGGACGTGGTGCAGAAGGTGCTCGACGAGCGCGGCGACAACATCTACATCGACCGCGTGGAGTTTGACGCCTACAACCTGCCCAATGAGGCGCTCAACAACGGCGACATCGACCTCAACGCCTTCCAGCACAAGGCCTATCTGAACAAGGAAATCGAAACGCAGGGCTACAAACTCGAGGTGGCCGGCGACACGATCATGGCCCCGCTCTCGCTCTACAGCCGCAAGGTGAAGACGCTCGACGAGCTTAAGGCGCTGGCCGGCAAGAAGAACTAGAAGAACGAGCCGCGAAAAACGCTTCGGGCCGAAAGCCCGGCGCGCGCGAAACGACGGCCCCGCTACGCGGAAAACTTCCGCGCGGCGGGGCCGTTTTTTCGTTTCACGCTTTCGGCGCGCCGAGGGCGGGACGCGCTTTTTTTCGCGAACGCCGGCCTTGGCCCGGCGGCGGGGCGGGACGAGCGCGGGAAGCGGAAAATGCGCCGCTCGATGCCGCGCCGACGCGGCGGCCGACGGCTCTCGGCGGGAACCCCGGGCTTTGCCGCGCGGGCCGGGCGTCGCGGCCCCGATCTTCGCGGCTTTCGGTGAGGCGGCCTTCGGGCGGCGCGCCCGCGCGGACACGCGATGACCCGGCGAAAGGCGCGCGGGAGATCGCCGGCGGCCCGCGCGCTGTGGGCGGCCGCGAGCGCGGCGAGCCGTTCGCCGCGCGCCCCGTCCGGCTGTATCTCCGTCCCGCCCGGCGGCGCGTGAACTTCCCCGGGACGCCCGGCGGAAACGAAACCGCCCGTGGATCGGGAACGCCCGTCGTTCCCGTTCGGCGACGGACGATCCGCGCCCCGGCGCTCTCCGCGCTGTTTTTTCGGGCGTCGGCGCACTTTTACGCGCGAACCGCGGGCGCGACGCGGTCCCGGCGCGCGGACACCGCCGCGCTCAGACCGTCTCCGCGCCTCCGCCCGACCGCGGGGGGGGGGCGATCTGGCCGGCGGCGTCGGCGGCGTATCCGGCGCGACGGGAATCCGCCGCGAGATCGCCCGCCGGGGGATATAATTATTTTCTAATGACTTCATAGAGAAAAAAACAGTGGCAAAATTTTCTCAAAAGTGGATAATAATAGACGGGTGAAAAACACCCGCCGGGGGCGATCCGCGCGACGCTCTCCGGCGGGCGCGTACCAAGGACGCGGCTTGAACATAGGGGAGTTTTATCTGTTTTTGACCAGAAGGAGGAGTTTGCGGCATGGAGATGAAAACAACGGGAATTGCCGGTACGCTCGAATCAAGCGACGTGATGATCACGCTTGAGCCGAAGCAGTCCGGCGGCATCGCGCTTGATCTGCAGAGCACCGTGATCAACGCCTATGGCCGTCAGATCCGCGAAACTGTGCTGGCGACGCTTGACCGCCTCGGCGTGAAGAACGCCGACGTGTCCGTCAACGATCACGGCGCGCTCGACTGCACCATCAAGGCGCGCGTGGAGTGCGCGTATTACCGCGGCTGTCAGTACGACGCCGACGGGACGTATCCGTGGGGAGGGCTGATCAAATGATCCCGCGTCCGAAGCCTGAAAAATTCCGTCTGCGCCGCACGATGATGTTCATGAACGCGCAGAAGCCCGGACTCATCAAAGACGCTTACATCTACGGCGCCGACAGCATCATGCTGGATCTTGAGGACGCCGTCGCCGAGAACCAGAAGGACAGCGCGCGCTTCTCGCTGTACCACGCGCTCACCACGATCGACTACGGCGACACCGAGGTCATCGTGCGCATCAACGGCCTCGACACGCCGCACTGGAAGGAAGACGTGCGCGTCTGCGTGGCCGGGGGCGCCGACGGCATCCGCATCGCCAAGACCGAGACGGCCGAGGACGTGAAGGTCGTCGAGGCCGCCGTGCTCGCCGCCGAGCGCGAGTTCGGCGTGGAGGAGGGCCGCACGCTGCTGATGGCGGCCGTCGAAAGCCCCAAGGGCGTGCTCAACGCCTACGAGATCTGCACCGCCTCGCCGCGCCTGTTCGGCGTCGCCATTTCCGGCGGCGACTACCGCAAGTGCATGCAGGTCAAGCCCATCCGCGGGGGCATCGAGATGCTGGCCGCGCGCGGCAACCTGCTCGTGGCCGCCCGCGCCGCCGGCGTGCAGTGCTTCGACACCGTCTTCACCGACCTCGACGACGAGGAAGGGTTCCGCGCCGAAATGCAGCAGAACAAGGACATGGGCTTTGACGGCAAGTCGCTGATCAACCCGCGTCAAATCCAGATCGTGCACGAGATGCTCGCCCCGAGCGAGAAGGAGATCGCCCAGGCGGAAGCCATCGTGCGCACCATCCGCGAGAACGCCGCCAAGGGCATCGGCGTCTTCACCCTCAACGGCAAGATGCTCGACATCGCCTTCCTGCCCGGCGCCGAGCGCGTTATCCAACTGGCCAAGGCCAGCGGTCTGTATAAGGGGGATCTGTAAAATGATCAACGCAGTCGGCAGAGATATTCCCGAGAGCGTCCTCGCCCTCGGCTACGAGCCGTACAAGGGCGCCAACTCCCGCGACGGCCAGCTCCTCGCCAAGCAGGGCCCGCACACGCGCATCTGCGAGCGTCCCCAGGAGAGCAAAATCGTCGGCAGCATCCGCGAAGCCATCGTCAAGTGCGGCCTTAAAGACGGCATGACCGTCTCGTTCCACCACCACTTCCGCGACGGCGACTACATCGTCAACATGGTCATGAAGGAAGTGGTCGCCCTCGGCCTGAAAGACATCACGATCGCGGCCTCCAGCCTCGGCAGCGCCCACGACCCCATCGCCCAGTACATCGAAGACGGCATCGTCACGGGCATCCAGACCAGCGGCATCCGCGGGCGCATGGGCGACGTGGTCAGCCACGGCAAGCTCAAAACGCCGGCTATCCTGCGCAGCCACGGCGGGCGCGTGCGCGCCATCGAAGAAGGCAAAGTCCACATCGACGTGGCCTTCATCGGCGCCCCCACGGCCGACGAGTACGGCAACTGCCGCGCTTTGGGCGGCAAGAGCGACTGCGGCGTGCTCTCCTACGCCGTCGTCGATAGCGAATACGCCGACAAGGTCGTCGTCATCACCGACACGCTTGTGCCCTATCCCAACTTCCCCGCCTCCATTCACGGCATCAACGTCGATTACGTCGTCAAGGTGGACGAGATCGGCAACCCCAAGAAAATAGCCTCCGCCGCCGCGCGCATGACGCAGAACCCCCGCGACCTGATGATGGCCGAGGCCACCGCCAAGGTGATGAGCGCCACGCCGTGGTTCAAGGACGGCTTTTCGTTCCAGACCGGCGCCGGCGGCCCCTCGCTGGCCGTCAACCGCTTCATCGAGCCTTTGATGCGCGAGCGCGGCATCAAGATGAGTTTCGCCATCGGCGGCATCGCCGGCCCCATCTGCGAGCTTCAGCGCAAGGGGCTCGTCGGCTGCATCGTCGATACGCAGGACTTCGACATCGGCGCCATCGACGACATCCGCGTCAACCCCAACCACTACGAGATCAGCGCCAGCGAGTACGCCAACCCCGCCAACAAGGGCGCGTTCGTCAACAAGCTCGATTTCGTCATCCTCGCCGCCCTCGAGATCGACACCGACTTCAACGTCAACGTCATCACGGGCAGCGACGGCGTGCTGCGCGGCGCTCCGGGCGGGCATCCCGACACCGCCGCCGGCGCCAAGTGCACGATCATCGTCACGCCGCTCACGCGCGGGCGCATGGCCACCGTGTGCGAGCACGTGGTCACAGTCACCACGCCCGGCGACACGGTTGACGTGCTCGTCACCGACTACGGCGTCGCCGTCAACCCCCGCCGTCAGGACATCATCGACTGCCTCGACAAGGCGGGCGTCAAGCACGTGCCCATCAAGCAGCTCCAGGAGAAGGCCTACAGCCTCGTCGGCAAGCCCGATCCCCTCGAGTGGAAGGACAAGGTCGTCGCTATCCTCGAAGCCCGCGACGGCACCGTCCTCGACGTGGTGCGCGAGATCAAACCCTACGCGCTGTAAACTCCCCCGCCTGACGGCGGAGGCGCGCTGAAAAAACGGCGCCGCGATCTTCCCGAACGGCTCGGAAGAACGCGGCGTCGCTTTATTTTCACGCGAGAACGGCCGCTCGTCGCGGCTTTTCGGAACGGACGCGCCGTGAATCAGTTTTCCTTATCGTTACCCCGCGAAAATCGAATTGATCCCGGCGAGGGCGTCGTTTAAAATGCGTAACAGAACCCCGCGCCCCGCCCGGGGCGGGGAAAAGAAAAATCAATTTTCCGGGAGGCACGATGGCTGTGAAAAAGACACTTTTGGCGCTTGTGGCGGCGATGACGCTGGCGGCGCTCCCCGCGTCGGCGGAACAGGGAAAAACGCTCGTCGCCTATTTTTCGTGGGGCGGGAACACGCGGACAATCGCCGGGTACGTGGCCGAGGCGCTGGACGCGCCCGTCTTCGAGATCAAGACGGCGAAGCCCTATCCCGACGCGTACAGGCCCACGACGGAGGTCGCCAGAGCGGAGCAGAGGGCGAACGCCCGTCCCGAGCTTTCGACGCACATCGCGGACATGGCTGCCTACGACACGATCTTTCTCGGCTACCCCAACTGGTGGGGGACGATCCCGATGGCGCTGTTCACGTTCCTCGAGGAATACGACTTTTCGGGCAAACGCGTGATCCCCTTCAACACGCACGAAGGCTCGGGGCGCGGGCGCAGCGTCGAGGACATTAGGAGGCTCGTCCCGGGCGCGAAAGTCGAGGACGGGTTCGCCGTCCGGGGCGGCGACGTCGGCGGGGCGAGAGCCAAAGTTCTGGACTGGCTCGAAGGGCTCGGTTTCCGGGTCAAACGCTGACGGCGGACAGCGGCGTCGCTTCCGGGCGGTGAAAAAACTCCCGCCGCCCGGCGGCCCGTCCGTGTTTTTGCGCGCCGCGCGAACACCGCGCCGCGAAAGCGGCCCCGCCGGGAGCGCGGGAATCGGACATTGGAGCGCCGCGCCTGTTTCCCAAGCACGGAAACGGGCGCGGCGCCGTTTTTTTTCTCGCGGCGCGTCGCGTTTTCAGTGTATAATCATGGCGCTTGGGGCGCGCGGGCCGCCCGCCGCCGCGGACGAAACGGGCTTCGGCGAATGTTTACGGCGAGCGCCGAACGCGCCTCGGGCGGCGGCACGGCGCGTTCGCGGGCGGCGGGGACGAAGGCTTCCTTTACGGGAGCGGCCCGGTCGGTATGAAAGACGGTCTTGCCGCGCCGCCGAGCGCGGCGTCTCCGGCAAAGCGGCTCGGCCCGCTTGGCGAAAAGGCTGTTTGCGCGACGGGCGAGGTCTGCGGGGAGCGCGGCGACGGCGACAGGAGCGCTTTTACCGCGACGGCGGCGCGAGCCCCGGTTCCCGCGCGATCCGCGAGACGGCGGACAGACCGCTCGTTCCGGGGGGCGCGTGCGCGTAACGGCGTCAACGCCGCCGCGAGACGGCGGAGATCGTCACGCGCGGTCGCTCGACGCCCGCCTCGCGGCCTCGGGCGGCGGCGCTGTGGCGATCACGCGCGACGGCTGCCGCGCCGCGCCCGATTTGCGCGGGGTCTGTATCGGCCGCCGCCCGCGCCCGGGCGAGAGCGTTTCGGACGCCCGGGGTCGGCTTAACGCGCTTGCGGCGGGCAAGCGCGCGACGGTCAAGCCGGGGACGCCGAAGCGCGAACACCGCGCCCGCGACGCGCCGAAAAGTTTTTCGCGCGAAAGGGGAAAAAACGCCGTGAAAGAGTATTCGTTTAAATACGTCAGCGCCGTCTTCAACGATCGGATCGGCGCGGCGGAATCCCCCGCTTTCCTCTCGGACGGCGGGCCGGAAAACGCGCTACGCGTGCACCGCGCGCTACCCGAGTACGCCCCCACGCCGCTTATCCCCTTGAACGGGCTCGCGCGGCGGCTGGGGCTGAAAGCCGTTTTCGTCAAGGACGAGTCGCGGCGCTTCGGGCTGAACGCCTTCAAGGGCCTCGGCGGCCTGTACGCGCTCTTTCGCCTTGTCTGCCGCGAGACGGGGCTTGACGCGCGGACGGCCGTGTTCGACGACCTCGCGTCTCCCGCGACGCGGGACCGCTCGCGCGCGATGACTTTCGTCACGGCCACCGACGGCAATCACGGCAGGGGCGTGGCGTGGGCGGCCAGCCGTCTCGGCTGCGGGGCGCGCGTGCTGATGCCGGCCGGTTCGTCGGCGGCGCGCGCCGAGGCGATCCGATCGTTCGGCGCCGAGTGCCGCGTGACGGACTTCGGCTACGACGACACCGTCCGCCTCGCGGCCGCTCTGGCCCGCGAGAACGGATGGTTCCTCGTGCAGGACACGAGCTGGCCCGGCTACACCGACGTGCCGGCGTGGATCGCGCAGGGCTACGCGACGATGGCCGAGGAGGCCGCCTCGCGGATGGAACGGCTCGGCGTCCCGCCGCCGTCGCACGTTTTTTTGCAGGCGGGCGTCGGCGCGATGGCGGGCGGCGTCGCGGGGTACCTGGCGCGCAGGTGGCGGGAACGCCCGCCTGTGTTCGCGGTCGTCGAGCCGGAAAACATGGCGTGCCTCTACCGCTCCGCCCGGATAAACGACGGAAAGCCCCACGCCGCCGTCGGCACGGGGCCGACGATCATGGCGGGCCTGAACTGCGGCGAGCCGTGCCCGCTGACGTGGCCCGTGCTGCGCGAGCGCTGCTCGTGGTTCGTCAAGTGCGCCGACTTCGTCGCCGCGAACGGCATGAGGCTGCTCGCCGCGCCCTTCCCCGGCGACGCGCGGGTGATCTCGGGCGAAAGCGGCGCCGTCACGGCGGGCCTGCTGTACGAGATCTGCTCCCGGCCGGAGCTTTCGGCGCTCAGAGAGAAAATGGGGCTGGACGCGGATTCGTCCGTTCTGCTTTTTTCCACCGAGGGCGACACCGACCCGCGAAGCTGGGAAAACATCGTGCACCGGGGCGCGCGCGCGTCTCCCGGCGAATGAGACGCGCTCCCCCGGCCGCCGCGCGCGGAGGGCTTTGCGGCCGGTGAAAAGAAAAGGGGCGCCGCGTTCCCGAAACCTTTCGGGAGCGCGGCGCCCTTTTTTTGTCCGTTTCGCGCGCGAGGACGAAAGCCGCGCGCCTACCAGCCGTGACCGCCTCCGCCGCCTCCGCCTCCGCCCGAGGAGCCGCCGCCCCCGCCGAACGCGGAACTGCCCGACGCCGATCCGGGCGGCGACGACGCCGAGCCGAGGCTCGACGAGAAACCGCCCGCGAACGCGCCGAAACCGCTTGAAAAGTCGGCCGCCGCGAGACCTCCCGGGCTGGCGGGCGGATCGCACCATTCGGGCGAGTAGGCGCAGCGCCCCAGCACGTCCGCGAACCGCGCCGTCCAGTTTTTGACGCTGTCCGTGGCGATGGCCCACGGGAGTAATTCCTCGAAAAGCCGCGGGGTGTCGTCGGGCGCGTTGAGAAGCTCCATGCGATCCTTGGCGGCCACGCGGATGAACATCTCCAGGCCGAGCGTCTGCTCGAGCTTTACGCGCCCGCTCTCGGTCCAGCGCCTCATCTTGGGCCGCAGAAACGGGACGGCCAGCGCGGCGGCGAGCGCGGGAACGGCGAACAGCGCGCCGCGCGGCCTGTCCCGGAAGATCGCGAAGCCGAAGATCGCGAGCGGCGCGGCGACGCGCATGATCGCGGGAACCGACCCGGCGCCGCGCCTTTCGCCCAGACCGTTGTGGACGGCCGAAAGAGAGAGCAGACAGACGAGGAGCGCGAAAACCGCTCCCGTGACCTGTTCGGGCGAGCCGGAGGGGACGCTCGACGCGAAAATCGTCGCCGCCAGATAGCCCGCGCCGAGCGCGAAGTACACGAGCCGTAGCGGCGTCAGCCCCGGATCGGAGATGCCGGGCGCGTCAACGTCGCCGCGCACGGCGGCTTTCGCGTTTTCAAAGCGTTCGCGCAGGGCCGGGCGGAGCGCCGTCTCGGTCTCGCCGCCCGGGAAAAGCGCGTCCAGCAGGCGTTTCTGCCCGCCCGCCGGTTCGCGCCGCGCCGCGAGCCTGCGCAGCGCGTAGCCCTCCTCTTTATTGCCGGAGATCTTCAGAAAGCCGTCGATCGCCAGCCGCACGATCTCGGCGCTCAGCGACGTGACGTCGATCCGCCCCGCAGCGATAAAACGCGACTGCGACGGCGTAAGCCCCTCCGGCGCGTGGAACAGCGGCACGGGCGTCACGTCGCCCGACCGGTTGCTCCTCGCGCGCGCGGCGCAGAAGATCAGGCACGCGAGGCAGCCGCAGCATCCGAGGCCGACGAGCGCCAGATAGACGGAGCCGCCGTTGTACCACGCGAACTCGGCAAGACGCTCGCGCATGGTCGCGTCGGGCTTGCGCACAACGCCCTTCGGCCACGTGTACACCACCGTAAGCCCCTGTCCCGGCTGCAGCGCCCGCGTCGTGACCGCGGTACGGCCCGATGTCTCGCGCGCGCCGCTTGTGTCGCGGCTGCCGAACGGCCCCGTGAACCACTCCACCGACGTGAAGCCCTCGCCCCAGCCGCGCGACGGCAGGCTCAGACGGAACGACGCGCTCGCTATGGGCATGTCCCACTCGCTGCCCGTCACGTTCCAGTACAACTCGTCGTGCGTCTCGAAAAAGCCAAGCTGCCCGGTTGTGACGTAGGTGAGCGACAGTCTGTGCGTGCCGTTTGAAAGCTTTGTTTTCGGGTCGCCGACGCGGATCAGACGGCCGCGCCCCTCGTCCGACTCCTTCCACGGCAGCTTCCGCCCGTCGATCGACGTGGAGATCACCTTCAGCCCCACCTCCACCGGCCGCCCGTCGGCGGCCGTGTAGCGCACGGGAATGGCGCGCACGATGCCGTGCTTGATCTTGACGCCCGACGCGATGAACTCGATGTCCTCGGTCACCGTCAGCGAAGCGTCGGCCGAGATCCGCGCCGACACGTCGAAGCGCGTGATCCTCTCGCGCTCGGCCCGCCGCGCGGGCGAGGGAAACGCGCACAGCGGCGTCAGCGCGAAAAAGACGAAAAACGCGAAAAACGCGCGGAAACTTCTCCTCATTCGGTATCACCTCACAGGAAACACGCCGTCCGCCGGGGCGCTCCCCGCGCCGGGCGGCGATTTTACCGTCAAGACAGGCCGTCGCGCGCGCGTCAGACATAAGAATGGAACTTCAGTCCGTCCGGCGCCCGAGCGTTAGCGGGCGGGGGGGGGACGAGCGCGGCGCGACCGCCGGGGACGAAGACTGGGGCGCGAAGACGCGCTGTCGGCGCGCTCGGCGAACGCGCGTTCGTCGCCATGGGAATTTTTACCCGGGACAGATA
>CAZRXR010000018.1:0-29127 GCA_964604125.1 uncultured Synergistaceae bacterium | reverse complement strand
GGACCGTCCCGGCGATGACGGATTTTACCCGCGCCCGGCGCGCGTTTCGCGCCGCGAGGCTCTCGCTCAAAGCCGCGCGGCGGGGCGCTGTCCCGTGGGCGCGGCGGCGCGGTTTTCCGCCCCGCGCCCAGCGAGCGGAACGTCCCGGCGGCGGGAGCTTTCGCCCGGGGCCGGATCGGGCGCGCCCAAGCGCGCCCTCGCGTTTCCTCGCGTGGGGCCGGGCGCCCCGGCCTTTCCTTTCGTCTCCGGGGTTCGGCGGGAGAGGGCCGCGTTCCGCCCGAGCCGCCTTTTTCAAGCGTTTTGCGCCCGATCGACGGCGGAGTTTTTGCGCCCGCTCCGCGCGGGGCGAGCGAAAAAAAGATCGGGCCGGGCCGACGACGCGGCCCGCCCGATCATCTCTTTGTTCCGCTGTTTGGCCGGCGGCTTCCTACTCCGCCGTCTCGGCCAGAAAGTCGGCGGCGAACTGCGCCATCACGGCCGATCCGCGCTTGAGCACGCTCTCGTCCACGTCGTACTTCTCCTGGTGGTTGGTGTAGACGTAGCCCTTCTTCTCGTCGCGGCTGCCGAGGAAGCCGAAGATGTAGCGCGTCTTCTCGCCGAACCACGAAAAGTCCTCGCTGCCCATGATCGTCGGCATGTGCGCCACGGCTTCCTCGCCGTAGAGCTTGACGACGGCGTCGCGGGCGATGCGGTTGAGCTGCTCGTCGGCGTTGATGACCGGCACGGTGAGATAGTCGTACTTCAGCTCGGCCTTCGCGCCGAAAGCCGCCGCGACAGAGGCGACGATCTGGCGCATCCTGTCCTCGACGAAGGTACCCTCGGCGAAGGTGCGCACCGTGCCCTCCATGACCACCTCGCGCGGCACGCAGTTCCAGCGGTCGCCGCCCGAGATCGTGCCGATCGTGAGCACGAGCGGGTTGAGCGGGTCGTTCATGCGCGAAACGCACTGCTGGAGGCTGCTGATGATCTCCGCCGAGGCGGTGATGGCGTCGATGCCAAGGTGCGGCGCCGAGCCGTGCGCCGACGCGCCCGTCACGGTGATCTTGAACATGTGGCAGCAGGCCATGCGGTTGCCCGGCGTCACATCGACGAGGCCGCTGTCCACCGTTCCCCAGATGTGCGCGCCGTAGATAGCGTCCACGCCGTCAACGGCGCCCTCTTTCAGCATCATGGCGGCGCCCGTGGCCGTCTCCTCGGCGGGCTGCACGACGAGACGAACGTTTCCGCGCAGATCTCCCTTGATCTCGTTCAGGATCTTCGCCGCGCCCAGCAGCATCGCGATATGGTTGTCGTGCCCACAGGCGTGCATCGCTCCCTCGTTTTGCGAGGCGAACGGCAGGCCGGTCCGCTCCTTGACGGGCAGCGCGTCGATGTCTGTCCTCAGCGCGACGGTCTTGCCGGGGAAACCGCCGCGGATGGTCGCGATCAGACCGTGGCACGTCTTCATCTCGACGATGTCGGCGATCCCCATCTCCTCAAGATCGCGCTTGATCGAAGCGAGCGTGCGCGTCTCCTCGTTCGACAACTCGGGGCGGGCGTGGTAGTAGCGGCGGCGCTCGATGATGTATGGCTCGTATTTTTCGGCCAGAGCTTTGATGTCCATGGCAAATCACCTTTCTTTAGGATAAAAATGTGAAAAATGCCGCGGCGTGGGAGCCGCGGCGGGAAAAAACGGCGCAGTGCGGAGGAGGGATCAGAACAGGTTGACGAAGACGCCGGCGATGAACACCGACGCGATCGTCACGGTGGTGAAACCGCCGACCAGCATCGGGGGCATCATCTCGCCCATCAGGAAGTCCATCTCCTCGTCGTTTTCGGCCAGCGCCTTGCAGATCGACTCGGTGAGCACCGCGTTGGGCGGGAAACCGTAGAGCGCCGTGAGCGACACGGAGAACGCCATCGGCGCCGACAGCCCGACGATCTTGCCCACGACGAACGCGGCGGCCAGCTGACCGATCACGCCGATGACGATGAGGATGACAAGCGGCGTGATGATCGTGCCCAGCATGGCGGGCGTGCAGTCTTTGAGACCGTCGAAGATGAACATCATCAGCGCGAACATGATGAAGCCGAACGAGTTGGCCTTGTTCAGCGAGTTCTCGTCGAGGAAGCCGACCGAGGTGAAGAACACGCCGAGCAGCAGGCACCAGATGGCGCCCGAGATCTTGCCGACGGGGCCGAACGACACGCCGCCGAGCAGCGTGGCCAGATAGCCGACAATGCCCAGTTTGAGCAGGATCACGACGGCCGAGTCGAACTTCTTGGGAATGGGGGGAAGCAGCTTGCGGCGCGTGGCGGCGGCCGCCTTGACGGCCCTTTCCTCCTCGGCGGGGCCGGTCTTGCCGCCGCGGAAGTCGCCTATCAGGCGGCGGCCCTCATACTGCAGGAAGATCGCCGTGAGCGGGTAGCCGGCGAAGCCCTGCACGCAGTACATGGCGATGGCGTACACGCCGACTTCTTTGAGGCCCTTGGCGACGGCGGCCTGGTTCATCATCGTCGCGGCGACGATGCCGCCCGTCAGCGGGGGCAGCCCGGCGATCACGTAAGCGCGATCCATCAGCATGGGGCCGATGAAGTAGCCGGCCACGCACATGCCGCCCAGACTGGCCAGAGCCACCACCACGACTTTCCACTGCTCCATCAGCTGCTTGAAGCTGATGACGGTGCCCATGTGCACGATCAGCAGGAAAATGGCCATCGAGCCGCCCCATGGCAGCAGCATGGCGTTCGAGACGACATCGTGGGGCAGGCCGTGCCAGTAGCACACCAGCATCAGGCAGGCGGTCACGAACACAGAGGGGATCCACGCCTTCGTGACGGTGGAAACCCACTCGCCGAGCACGTACAGCACCGCGCAGAGCACGAACGCGAGCATGAAGTTGTACGGCAGTGAACCTAACATTCCTCTCTCCTCCTTAAAAGTGATCACACAAAATATGTATCTCCCCCGCGGCGGAGAAACCCGCCTGACGCGGGCCGCGCGGCAAAGGACAAGAAGACGGACGCCGGGAGCGCCGTATTAAAAAGTAGCGTTAAATAAGAACGGCGACACAGGCGAGAGCGCGCCTATTATACATGGACAAGCCCCTTTTTGCAATCGGAACGGCGATCGATCGCGCCCCCGGGGAAAATTTTTTTCACGCCCCGCTCCGTGTCAGCGGTCGAGTTCGAACATCTCCTCGAGCCGCCCGTCGGCCCAGACGACGACGAGCGTGCCGCGCGCGACGGCGACGGAGCTTTCCGCGCCCGTGAACTCGTTGCTGACGCCGACGGCAACGGAGCTTTCCATCGCGCCGCCGGCCATGGGGTACTTCAGGCCGCGCAGGGTCACGCCGCGCGCGCGCCCGTCGAGACAGAACACGGAGACGTAGCCGCGGTGGGCGGCCGAAAAGCGGATCTCGCCGTCGGTGACGGCCGTGACTGTTTCGCGCTCTCCGGCCAGAAAGCCGCGCGAGCCGCGCTTCGACAGGTACATCAGCGTCTGTACGTTGGCCAGCGTGTGGGCGAGCCGCCCGCCGAGACAGCCCAGCAGGGCGAAACGCTTATAGCCGCGCCGCAGGCCCTCTTTGACGGCGATCATCGTGTCGGTGTCGTCCTTTTCGGGCGGAAAGCGGAGCACGTTTTCGCCCTCGGGAACTCTCCCGAGCGAGTCGAAGTCGCCGAGCGCGAGATCGGCCCGCGCGCCGGCCCTTCGCAGATGTTCAAGACCGCCGTCGGCGGCGGCGACGAAGTCGCCCTCCCGGGGCGAGAACGCGCGCGCGAAAAACGCTCCCGCGCCGACGATCCAGCAGACGGGCGGCCTCACGACGAGGCCCCGTTCGCGGCGTCCCTCTCCGGCGCGGGACGATCTTCGCCCTCGGACGGGCCGGAGGCGGGCTTTCCCGCGCCGGACGCGCCGTAGAGTTCGCGGTAGACGGCGTAGTTGGCCATCACGTTCTTGACGTAGTTGTTTGTCTCCGAAAACGGGACGCTCTCCATCCAAGCGTCCATCTCCCAGCCGCCGCGCTCGGCGTTCCACTTTTTGACGTTGCCGCCCCCGGCGTTGTAGGCGGCCGCGACCCATTCGGGCTTGCCCCAAGCGGCCTGAAGGCCGGCGATGTGATGCGCGGCCATAGTGATGTTGTCGTAGACGCCGTAGATGTCGTACTCCTTCAGCTTCATTCGGCGCGCCACTCCCCGCGCCGTGGCGGGCATCAGCTGCATCAGGCCGGCCGCTCCGACTCTGCTTGTGGCGTTCGAGTCGAAGCGGCTTTCCTGTTTCATGATGGACCAGATAAAGAGCGGATCCACGCCGTATTTCTGGGCCGCCGTCTCCACCGTGCGTCTGAACGGGCGCGGGTACACGTATTCCAGCAGCGCGCGCGGCACAGTCGGCCCCTTGATCAGCGGCAGGACGACGGAGATCTCGTCGAGGTAGGCGTCGCCCTCGTGGCCGAGCCACCGCGACAGGCGCGCGCGGCGCAGGCGGTTATGCGTTCCTGTAGCGCCCTCAAGCGACATGCGGGCGTAGGTGATGAACCCCCACCGTTCAAGTTCGCCGGGCGGCGCGGGCGCGAGCGTCTTCGCAAGTTCCTCCGCGAGGGGCGCGTCGCCGACGCGCAGCGATCCCCCGGGACGCGCGATGAAAGCGTAGACTGTGAGCGCCTGCTTTGTCAGAAGTCGCCGCCGCAGATCCTCGGCCCGATCGGCGCGGCCGAGGGCGTCTTCGGCCTTGGCGCGCCAGTAGAGCAGTTTCGCCGTGGCGCCGTCGCCCCAGTTCTCGAGCGCGTCGGCGTATTTCCCGTCGAGGAACCGCCGCCAGCCGATCGCCCAGCGGAACGCGGCCGCGCGCGCCCCCCCGGGAAAGCGCCTCAGATACTCGTCGCGCGCGCCAGCCGCCTTGTCCCAGCGGCTTGTCGCCAGCGCGCAGAGCGCCTCGGAGGCGACGCGGCCGTCCTTGGAGCGCGACAACTTTCGGAGCGACGCCAGCGCCGGCTCCCCGGCCTTGCCGCCGATCATGCGCGCGAGGCGTTTCGTCGCGCGCGTGACGTAATCGCCGTCTTTTTTCATCGCCAGCTTTTCAAGGAGCCTCACGGCCCTGATCGGGCGGCCGAGGCGCTCGAGCGACAGACAGAGGAAGTACGTGCCCGCCTCGCCGTAGGGCATGTCGGGCTTCAGCCGCGCGAGGTGCTCCGCGGCGGCCGTGTCGTCGCCGCGCAGGTACGCGGCGTAGCCGAGGCGGTAGCGCTTCCTCGGCGTGTCGGGCGCGCTTTCGATGAGTTTGAGCGCGGCTTCGTTCCGCGGCTCGGCGCTCAGCAGCTCGTAGGCGTCCTCGACCGTCAGGCGCCCGATCGCGATCAGCTCGCGGTAGAGCGGCGCCGCGCGCCCCGCGCCCGAGGCGGAGGCGATCATGCGGCGCAGCCATTTTTCCTTCTCGTCGGGGTTGCGCGACACGCGCGCGAGCGCGTACATGGCGTAATACTTCGCCGTCGCGGGCGTCTTTTTGTCGGTGCAGAGCCGGAGCGCCTCGGCGTAGGCGTCGCTCGTTTCGCCCGCGCGCTCCAGAGCCAGCGCGGTCATCAGCCTCGCGTAGGGCGCGACGCTTTCGGGGTAGCGGGAGCCGACGCGCCGCATCAGTTCAAGCGACTCCTCGTAACGGCGCTGTCGCCACAGCGCGTTGGCCGCGAGCGACAGCGCGCGCGGCGTGAGTTTTTTCCTTTCCGAAAGCGCGGCGTCGATGCCTTTCCAGTCGCGCTTTTCAAAAAGCCGCTCGACGCGCGCCTCCGCGGCGGGAACGCGCCTTTGAGCGGGAGCCGGAAGCGGCGCGGCGCAGAGCAGCAGCGCCGCCGCGAGTGCGTAAACGGTACCTTTCACGTGAGACCTCCATTTAAAAAAAAACGATAGCCGCGCGACTTGAAAAAGGCGCGCCCGGGAACGCTCCCGCGCGGCGCGAGCGGCGCGCCCGCGAAGATAATATCACAAAACGCGCTCCGGCGGTGTCGCGCGGACGCGATCCGTAGATTATAATATCGGCGGATCGTCTTGAATAAGGAGGAGCGGCCATGATCCCCAAGGATCTGATGGAACTGATATTTTCGGCGGCGAGCATCGAGCGGTGGAACGACCACCCGCGCACGGCCCAGTTTACCGAGCTTGACAAGCAGGCGCACAAGGCGATGATCGCCTATTTCATCGCCCGCGCCGAGGCCGACCGGGGCAGGCCCGTCGATTGGGACAGGCTTATCCGCGACGGCGCGTTCGGCTTTCTGCGCAGGGTGCTCGTCACCGACATCAAGCCGCCCGTCTTCCACCGCCTGATGGCAAACAGGGAACAGCAGCGGCGGCTGAACGACTGGGTGTACGGTATTCTCGCGCCCATGCTCGCGCAGGTGTCGGGGGAACTTTGCGCGCGGTGCCGCGAATACCTCGACCGGGAGCGCGGCACGTTCGAGGATCGCGTGCTCGGCGCGGCGCACTACATCGCCACGCGCTGGGAGTTCGGCTTCATCTACTCGTGGAGCAGGCCGGTCTACGGCATCGAAAAGACCAAAAGCGAGATCATGGGCGAGATCGTGAAGTACCGCGACCTCGCGCTCGTGGACGAGATCCTCACGCGCCCGGCCGATCAGGGCTTCCCGGCGCTCGTCAGCCTCGTGGGACAGCTGCAGTTCCAGAAACGCTGGGCGCAGGTTCCGCGTCTGCCGTCCACGTCGGTGCTGGGACACCTGCTCGTCGTCGGCCTGCTGAGCTGGCTTATCGCCGTCGAAATCGGCGCGGGGGCGCGGCGGCGGCGCAACGACTTCTACGCCGGCCTGTTCCACGACCTGCCCGAGGTGCTCACGCGCGACATCATCTCGCCGGTCAAGAAATCCGTCGTCGGCCTCGACGGCCTGATAAAAGAACTTGAGCGGCAAGTCGTCGAGGAGAGCCTCTGCCCGCTGCTGCCCGGCCCGGAGTGGAGAGACGACCTTTTCTACATGGTGATGAACGAGTTTGAGAACCGCGTCCGCCCGCGCGGGAAGCCGCGCGTCATCCCGCGCGACCTGACGGCCGAGGAGGGGAAAGACGAGATGGATCCCGTTGACGGCAGAATCGTCGAGGTGTGCGACAAACTCTCCGCCTACATCGAGGCCAAGGAGTCGATCCGCATCGGCATTCACCCCGCCCAGCTCGAGGAGGCGGCGCTGCGCCTGGCCGACCAGTTCTCCAGGCGCGTCGTCGCCGGCTACGATGTCGGTCGCCTGTTCGGCTGTTTTCGGTAAAAAAAGCGCGCCCGCGGGCGGAAAAATAAAAGACCGCGCCGGCCCGGAAGCGCTCCGCGAGGAGCGTCCCGGCCGGCGCGGTCTTTTCGCGCGGCAGGCGGCGGCGGTTTCCACCGCGCGCCGAGAGCGGCGTCACAGCGCGGCGTCGATCAGCTTTTTTGTGTATTCGCGGCGCGGCGATCCGATGACCTCGGCGGGCGTTCCCTCCTCGACGACGCGCCCTTCGCTCATCACGAGCAGACGGTCGCAGAACGACTGCGCGAGCGCGATGTCGTGGCAGATGAAGATCAGCGCGAGATCTTTCTCGCGGCGCAGGCTTCGGAGCAGATCGACCACCTGTTTCTGCACGGTCACGTCGAGGGCGCTCGTCGCCTCGTCGCAGATCAGAAGCCGGGGTTCGGCCGCCAGAGCGCGGGCGATCGCGGCGCGCTGGCACTGGCCGCCGCTGACCTCGTGGGGATAGCGCGCGGCAAGTTCCTCTTGAAGGCCGCACTCCCGGAACAGCCGGCGGATCGCCGCGCGCCGTTCGCTCCCCGGAACGCTCCGGCAGCGGAGCGGCTCGGCGACGCTCCATCCCAGCGTGCGGCGCGGGTCGAACGAGCCTTGGGGATCCTGAAAGATCATCTGCATGATTCGGTACGCGCGGCGCAGCTCGCTCTCGGAAACGCGGGTGATGTTGCGGCCGAGCACGGACACGGTTCCCTCCGTCGGCTCGATCAGGCGGCAGACGCACTTGGCCAGCGTGCTCTTGCCGCTTCCCGACTCGCCGACGATCCCCAGCGCCTCCCCGGGGAAGATCCGGAAACTTACGCCGCGCAGGGCCTCGACCGCGCTCCCGGCGGCCGGGCGGAACGTCTTGCGCAGGCCGCGCGCCTCGAGTAGCGGCGTCATCGCGCGGGCCTCCTCAGTCTCGGCACGGCCGCGAGCAGCTCGCGCGTGTAGGCGTTTCGCGGGTTTTTAAGAACCTGTTCCGCCGTCCCGTACTCCGCGGCTCTCCCGTCCTTCATCACGAGCAGCGTATCCGCCACGGCTCCGGCGACGCCGATGTTGTGCGTGACGATCACGATGGATGCGCCGCGCTCCGCCCGCAGGCGCGTCATCTGCCGCGCGACCCGCTTTTGCGCCGCCGCGTCGAGGGCGCTCGTCGGCTCGTCGGCGAGAAGCAGCGCCGGGCGAGCGATCATCGCCATGGCGACGGCGACGCGCTGGTTCATGCCGCCCGAAAGCTCGAACGGGTAGCCGCGCCAGACGCGCTCCGCGTCGCCGAAGCCCAGATCCGAAAAGAGTTTCAGCGCCCGGCCGCGCGCCTCGTCGCGCGAAACGGGGACGTGGCGGGCGAGACACTCGTAAATCTGGCTGCCGACCGTGCGGACGGGGCACAGCGAAGCGGCCGCGTCCTGGAAGACCATGCCGATCTTCGCGCCGCGCAGGCGGCGCATCCGTGCCTCGCCGAGGCGGAGAAGGCTTTCGCCCTCGAACAGGATGTCGCCCTCCGTCACGGCGCCCCCGGGGCCGAGCAGCCCGATCGCCGCGAGGAGGAGACTGCTCTTGCCGCTTCCCGACTCGCCGACGACGCCGAGGATTTCCCCCGCGCCCAAAGAAAAACTCACGCCGCGCACGGCGGGCGATCCGCCGTAGCGAACTTCGACGGAATCGAGGCGTAAAAGCGGTTCCATGGAAAGCCCTCCCGCGCCGGCGCGCGCCCCGGCGTCTGTCATTCGGCCACGTCGAGATCCGCCGTCAGCTCGTAGAAATCGCAGGGGTGCGCGACAAGTCCCGTCACGCCCTCGCGGCTGATCATGCTCATTCGGAGGTGCGAGACGAACACGTAGGCGCCGTCGCCGAGGATCGTCCGCTGCATCTTCACGGCCAGCCCGGCGCGCTCCGACGGGTCGAACGTCTTTTCAAGTTCCGCCGCGAGGGCCTCGAGCGCGTCGCTGTGGTAATGCCCGTTGTTCGCGGCGGAGGCGTCGAGGCAGCAGTTCGCGAAGAAATACGCGGGGTCGCCCGTCGGCGCCGTCACCATCGCGCTCGCGTACACGTCCCACAGCGCGGGGTCTTTGCGGACGCGGTTGCTGTCGGGCGTGCAGTTGACGCGGACATCCATGCCGATCGCCTTCAGCGACGACTGGACGGACTCGGCCAGAAGCGGCAGTTCCTGTCGGCTTGGGTAGGTCAGCCAGCGGACGACGAGCGCGCGCCCGTTTTTCTCGCGGATTCCGTCTCCGTCTGTGTCCTTCCAGCCGGCGGCCTCAAGCTCGGCTTTGGCCTTTTCGGGATCGTACTTCGGGGCGGAGACCGCGCCGCCGCCGAACGGGAAATTTGCGGGAAAGGGCCCCTCGGCCGGATAGCCGTTGCCGTCGAGCAGCACGTTCACGAAGCTTTCCTTGTCGATGCCCATGGCGATGGCCCGCCGCACGGCGGGGTCGCTCGCGACGTGGCTTTCGCAGTTCATCCACGCGAAGAAAGCGCGGCTTGTGGCGCAGCCGCTGAACGTGTAGCCGCCGTTTTTGAACAGGGGATAACTCGCGTAGGGCATCCCGTAGGCCGCGTCGATCTCGCCCGACTGCAGCGCCATCGTCAGCGTGTCGCCGTCGGTGATTGTCCGCACCGTCACCTTGTCAACCTTCACGTCGCCGTTCCAGTAGCGCTGGTTCTTCTTCAGTTCCGCGCGGTCGCCCGCCGTGAATTCCGCGGCGATGAACGGCCCCGTGCCCGACACGTTGCCCTCGGGCGTGATGCCGGCTCTCATGTCGATGACGCAGCCGTAGGGGTCGCTCAGATAGTTGAGCAGCGCGGGGTTCGGCGACGAGGTGACGATGGTGAGCGTGTTCCCCTCGGCTTCCATGCGCTCTATTTTGAGGTCGCCCCGCGCGCGGGCGTGCGCCGCGACGAGATGCGCGAAGCACTCCTTCACCGCCGTCGCGTCCAGCTTTCTGCCGCTGGAGAACGTCACGCCGTCGTTGAGCGTGATCTTCCACGTGTTCGCGTCGATCCGCTCGAACGACTTGGCCAGCCATGGCTGTATCTCCATCGTGTCCGAGTAGCGGAACAGCGTCTCTCCCACGCCGTAACGGATGCAGGCCCAGCCGGAGTAGGCGTCGTGGGGGTTGAAGCCGGTTTCCTCGTTCTCGGCGTTGAACGTCGTGTCGCCGAATACGAACGTCTTGACGGCGCCCCGCGCCGGCGCGCAGACTATAAGCGCGGCGCACAGCGACGCGAAAAGCGCTTTTTTCATCGCGAATCTCCGTTTCTGTCTGTTTTTGTCCTTCCGCGAAAAGGCTTTGGCGCGGAGTGGCCCGTCTAAAGCGCGGAACCCTTTCCCCCGCGCCGTCTCCGTTTCGGATCCATCGCGTCGCGGACGGCGTCGCCGAGCAGGTTGAAGACGGCGACTGTGACGAAGACGGCCAGCCCCGGCGACAGCGTCACCCACGGGTACGTCTGCAGCATACTGCGCCCCGCGCTCATCATGCTTCCCCACTCGGGCGTCGGCGGCCGCGCGCCGAGACCGAGGAACGAAAGCCCGGCTAGTTCCGTCATCATCGCGCCGATGTCGAGCGCCGACGCGACCAGAAGGGGGCTGGCGATATTGGGCAGGATGTGCCAAAAGAGCGCGCGGGCGCGTCCGCACCCGGCCATGCGCGCGGCGGCGATGAAGTCAGAACCCGCGACAGCGAGCGTCCGCCCGCGCGCGAGGCGCGCGTACTTGGGCCAGCTGACGGCCGCGAGCGCCAGCACGGCGCTTCCCGCGCCGCCCCTGAAAACGGCGGCGACGGAGAGCGCGAACACCAGCCTCGGGAACGCCAGACACACGTCGCAGGCGCGCATCAGCAGCGCGTCGGCCCAGCCGCCGAGTACGGCGCCCGTCACGCCGGCGAGCGTTCCGGCTGCGGCGGCGAGCGCCACGAGAGCCAGAGCCGAAAGCACGCTCGTTCTCGCGCCGGCGATCACGCGCGAGAGCATGTCGCGGCCATAGCGGTCGGTGCCGAACGGGTGTTCGGCGCACGGTGCGAGAAGCGAGACGGCAAGGTTCTGCGCGTCGGGCGGGTACGGGCAGAACGGCTCCGGGCAGACGGCCGCGCACAGCAGCGCCAGAGCGAGCGCGGCGAAGACGCGCAGCCTCGCGCGCGTCCAGTCGCGCGCCGCTCCGCTCGGGCGCGCGGGCGCGGTGAGCGGCGTCCGCCCGCTCACCGCCTTTCGCCCCCCAGCCTGACGCGCGGGTCGAGGAACTGATAGCTCAGATCGGCGACAAGGTTGACGCCCACGTAGATGACGGCCATCCACATCACATACGCCTGGATCATCGGATAGTCCCTCATGCGTATGGCGTCCGCCGCCAGCTTGCCCACGCCGTCCCACATGAATATAGACTCGACGATCGCCGTGCCGCCCAGCAGGCTGCCGACCGACAGCGAAAGCAGCGTAACAATCGTCGGCAGCGAGCACTTCAGCACGCTTGTGGCCAGCGTGACGCGGAACGGCACGCCTCGGGCGGCGGCCCCCGCGACGTAGCCTTTGTTCAGTTCGTCGAGCACGGCCGCGCGCACCTGGCGCGTGTACTTGGCCGACATCGCGACGGCGAGCGTGAGGGCGGGCAGCGCCGCGCTCTTAAAGCCCGTGCCGTCGGCGATCACGGGGAACAGCCCGAGCTTGAGCGAGAAAAAGTACATCAGCAGCAGCGCGACGAAGAAGTTGGGCATCGCGTTGCCCGCAAAGCCGACAAAGCGGACGGCGTAGTCGGCGGCTTTGTTTTGCCGCACCGCCGCCCAGACGCCCAGAGGAACGGAGACCAGAACCGTCAGCGCGATCGAGAGCGCCGCGAGAGTGATCGTGGCGGGGAGTTTGGAGACAAACGTGGAAAAAACGTCGCGCCCCGAGATGTAGCTTTTGCCCATGTCGCCGCGAAGGACGCGCCTCAACCACACGGCGTACTGGACGAGAAACGGCTTGTCCAGGCCCAGTTCGGCGCGCGCGGCCGCCATAACTTCACGCGAGAGAACCATCCCGGTGTTTTCCATCTTCTGCGACACGGCGTCGCCGCCCGCCGCGCGCATTGTCGCGAACGACAGGAACGTGATGCAGAACAGGATCGGGACAAGCTGCGCCGCGCGCCTGACGATTTGTTTCCCCATCGCGTCCGCCCCTCCCTCCGGCCGGCGTTTGTCCGCCGGCGCGCGAGACGTTTACGTGGCACTTAAAAAAAATACCGTACCACTACGGCGGAAATTATAACACGGTATCGTAAAACTGTCACAAAAAAAACGAATGATTTTCGCCGGGGCAAACCGCGTCTTTCCGGGCGCCGCGCGCGAAAGCGGCGGGACGCGCCGCGAATGCCGCCGACGGCGCGCGGGAACGTCTCCCGGCTGTTTTTGGAGAACGCCGGGAGCGTTTTCGCCCCCCCGAAGGCCGGTTTTCGTCTCCGCGCGATAATCCGCCCGCGGCCCGCCAAAGAACCCGTCGGCGGGAGCGTAAAAATGACAGCCGTTTTTCTTCCGCCGGGGAGGGCGATAGGAAACGGCTTTTTCACGCGCCGCCGCGCGCCGATTTCGCCCCGGGCGACTTTTTCTTCCGCGCGGGGGCGTCTAAGCTGTGATATAATATAAAAAAATATCAGCGGAGGCGGGGCCGGCGGCCGAAACTGTTTCGCGGAGGCGCGTCCGGCGGCTTGTCTTACGGAGAGGAGAACGGATCAAGATGAACCAGTCGAGGATCGACAAGATCATGGCGCGCATGAAGGAAGCCGGACTGTCGCAGGCGCTGCTGAGCGACCCGTTTTCGCTGACCTACCTGACCGGCGACCGTTTCAACCCCGGCGAGAGGTTTGTCGCCCTGCTGCTGCGCGAAGGGCGAAGCCCCAAACTGTTTTTGAACAGGCTGTTTACGGCGCCGCGCGTGGCGGCTGACGACACGGTGTCCTACGACGACGCGGAGCGCGGCGCCCTGAAGGTGCCGGAATTTCTCGACAGAAACCTGCCGCTCGGCATCGACAAGCGCCTCCCCGCCGAGTTCCTGCTCGAACTGATGGAACACGGCGCGGCCGCGTCGTACGTGAACGTGTCGCCCTGCGTTGACCGCGTGCGCGCGGAGAAAGACGCCGACGAAATCTCGCGCATGGAGTACGCCTCCAGAATGAACGACGAGGCGATGCTGCGCGTCAAGGCCGAGGTGCGCGCCGGCGTGACCGAGATTGAACTGGCCGACCGCCTCGCCCGCGTCTATCGCGATCTGGGCGCCGAGCGGCTTTCGTTCCCGTCCATCGTTTGCTTCGGAGCGAACGCGGCCGACCCGCACCACTCGCCCGACGCGACCGCGCTGGCCGAGGGCGACTGCGTCCTGTTCGACATCGGCGGCGTGTGGAACGGCTACTGCTCCGACATGACGCGCACGTACTATTACAAAAGGGTTTCGCCCCGCGACCGCGAGGTGTACGAGACCGTCAAGCGCGCCAACCTGGAGGCGGAAGCGATCATCGCGCCGGGCGTGCGGTTCTGCGACATCGACGCCAGGGCGCGGGCCGTCATCGGGGAGGCGGGCTACGGGCCGTATTTCACGCACAGACTGGGGCACTCCATCGGCCAGCAGGGACACGAGTGGGGCGACGTGGGCTGCGTCAATACCGAGACGGTTCGGCCGGGAAACGTCTTCTCGTGCGAGCCGGGCGTCTACCTGCCCGGGCAGACGGGCGTGCGCATCGAGGATCTCTGTCTGGTCACACCCGACGGCGTGAAAATCCTCAACTCAGTCTCCAAAGAACTGGAGATCCTGCCCTGAGAACCGCTCCCGGCGAAGATTTTTTTGGCGCTCCGCCTTTTTTCCCTTGTGTTTCTCGCGGAACGCGCCTATAATATTTTAGCTTTAGTGTCTTTATGTTTTTTCACGTCGGTTTTCTTTTCTAAGGAGGTCTGTGTGATGGTATCGTTTTTCTTCTGGGTACTGATGCTCGTTGTGCTTGCGGCCGGCGTGCTGGCGCTCGGTTTCGCTCTGCTGAACTATCGGGAGGTTCAGAAGATCGAGATCGACGCCGAGCACAGCAAGGTCGCCGAATTGTCCGAGACGATCCACGGGGGCGCGATGGCGTTCCTCAACAGCGAGTACAAGTGGCTGGCTCCGTTCGTCGTCGTCGTGGGCGCGCTCCTGTGCGTCTCGCTGAACGTCTCCTCGGGCGTGTGCTTCGTCTTCGGCGCGGTGTGCAGCGCCCTGACGGGCTACTTCGGCATGATGGTGGCGACGCGCTCCAACGGCCGTACCACCTACTGCGCCACCAAGTCGATGAACGACGCTCTCGGCGTCGCGTTCCGCGGCGGCTCCGTGATGGGCATGACGGTGGTCGGCGTGGGGCTTATCGGCGTGGTCGTCTCCTACGCGATCTTCCGTGACGCCGGCGTCATCACCAGTTTCGGCCTCGGCGCGTCCTCCATCGCGCTGTTCGCCCGCGTGGGCGGCGGCATCTACACCAAGGCCGCCGACGTGGGTGCCGACCTTGTGGGCAAGGTCGAGGCCGGTATCCCCGAGGACGACCCCCGCAACCCCGCCACGATCGCCGACAACGTGGGCGACAACGTGGGCGACATCGCCGGCATGGGCGCCGATCTGTTCGAGTCGTATGTCAACTCCATCATCGCCGCCATGGCGGTGGGCGCTGTCGCGCTGATGGGCGGCGAGGCCCTCGGCCTGATGGGTGTGCTGTATCCTCTGGCGCTGGCCGCGCTGGGCATCGTCGCCGCTATCGTGGGCGCGTACTGCGTCACCGGCTCGCTCGCCGAGGAGACCGACGGCGCGCTGGCCAAAAAGGCGGCCGAACTTCTGGGCCGTTTCATCACCGACAAGAAGACGGGCGTCGTCGATCCCGCCAAGGCGCTCAGCTTCGGCACCTACATCACGGGGGCCATCGAGATCGCTGGATCGCTCGTGCTGTCGATCATTCTGCTCCAGAGTTTGAGCATCTTCTTCGCCGTCGTGTCGGGCGTGGTGGCCGGCGTGGCCATCGGCGCCGTGACCGAGTTCTACACCTCGGCCGACTACAAGCCCGTGCGAAAGCTGGCCGGCGCCACCGAGACCGGCGCCGCCACCGTGATTCTGGGCGGCATCTCGCTGGGCATGACCTCGACGGTCGTCCCCGTCGTGCTTATTTGCGCGGCGACGCTCCTCAGCTACTTCTTCAGCGGTTTGTACGGCGTGGCCTGCTCCGCCGTGGGCATGCTCTCCATAACGGGTATGAGCCTCAGCGTTGACGCCTACGGCCCCATCTCCGACAACGCCGGCGGCATCGCCGAAATGTCCGAACTGCCCGAGGGCGTGCGCGGCATCACCGATAAGCTCGACGCCGTGGGCAACACCACCGCCGCGATGGGCAAGGGGCTTGCCATCGGCTCGGCCGCTCTGACGGCTTTGTCGCTGTTCTCCGCCTACGCCCAGTCCGCCAAGCTGGCCGCCATCGACATGAACAATCCCCAGGTGATGGTGGGCCTGTTCATCGGCGGCATGCTGCCCTTCCTGTTCAGCGCGCAGACGATCTCCGCCGTGCAGGAGGCCGCGACCGAGATGGTCAAGGAAGTGCGCCGCCAGTTCAGGGAGCACCCCGGCATCATGGACTACTCCGAGAAGCCCGATTACAAGCGCTGCGTCGGCATCTCCACCCACGCCTCGCTCAAAAAGATGGTGCTGCCCGGCGTGCTGGCGATCGTGGTGCCCGTCGTCGTGGGGTTCGTGCTCGGCGCGCAGGCTCTGGGCGGAATGCTCGGCGGCTCCATCGTGACCGGCGTGATGCTGGCCGTGTACATGAGCAACGCGGGCGGCGCTTGGGACAACGCCAAGAAGTACATCGAGTCCGGCGTCTACGGCGGCAAAGGCTCCGACAACCACAAGGCGGCCGTGGTGGGCGACACCGTCGGCGATCCTTTCAAGGACACGGCCGGCCCCAGCCTCAACATCCTCATCAAGCTGATGACCGTCGTCGCTCTCGTCATCGCCCCGCTCATCGTTGGGTAGGGCGGCGGGCGAAGGGGTTTGATCGCGCGCAGCGGGGAGAGCCGCAAAGCTCTCTCCGCTTTTTTTCATTTTTGCGCGCGGGGCGCGCGAAGGAGGGGGAACCCGGATGCCCGACGAGATCGTCGCGAAGATCAAGGACGCCGTCGACATTGTCGAGCTGATCGGCGAGTCGGTGCGGCTTGAGCGCAAGGGGCGCAGTTACGCCGGCCTCTGCCCGTTCCACGACGAGAAGACGCCGTCGTTCATCGTGTCGCCGGACAGGCAGTCGTGGCACTGCTTCGGCTGCGGCAAGGGCGGCGACGTGTTTACGTTCGTGATGGAAAAGGAGGGCCTGAACTTTCCCGAGGCGCTGGCCGAACTGGCCCGCCGCGCTGGCGTCGCCCTTCCGGCGCGTCGCGGCGCGCCCCGGACGGGCGACCTGTACGAGGTCATGGAGATGGCCGTGGAATTCTTCAGGTCGGAACTGAAAGGCCCCGCGGGCGCGGCCGGGCGCGGCTATCTCGCGCGGCGCAACATCACGATGAGCGACGCCGCCGCGTTTGAACTGGGTTGGGCGCCGGCCGCGTGGCGCGAGCTGAACGACGCGCTGCGCCGCCGGGGCGTCGGCGAGGATCAGCTGCTGCGGTGCGGGCTGGTCACGCGCGGCGACCGGGGCTGCTACGACCGTTTCCGCGGGCGCGTGACGTTCCCCATCAGGAACGTGTCGGGCCGCTGCGTCGCCCTCGGCGGGCGCATCGTGGACGGCGACGGCGCCAAGTACCTCAACAGCCCCGAGGGCCCGCTGTACAGCAAGAAGGACAACCTTTACCTACTCGACAAGGCCAAGGGCGCGATCCGCGAGAAGGGACGCTCTATCCTCGTCGAGGGCTACATGGACGCCGTGCGACTGCACATGCACGGGCACAGGGAGACTGTCGCCTCGCTCGGCACGTCCCTCACGGAGGAGCAGGCGTCGCTGCTGCGGCGCTTCGCCCCCCGCTGCTTCATCTGCTACGACGCCGACGCCGCCGGCCGGAACGCCACGCTGCGCGGCATGTACGTGCTGCAGCGGGCGGGGCTGCAGGTGTATGTGGTGCGTTTTCCCGGAGGCAAGGATCCCGACGAGACGCTCCAGACCGACGGCGGGCAGGAGATATTCGACGCGGCGCTTGAAGACGCGAAACCGCTCGTGCCGTACCACATCGGCCTGTATCGCGAGGCCGAAAAGACCGAAGGCCGGGCCAGAGCCGCGTCCGATCTGCTCGATGGTATGGCGCGGCTCTCGGCGGTGGAACTGGCCCCCTACATGCAGGAAATCGGACAGGCCGTCGGGCTGCCCGATTATCAGCTTGCCGCCGAACTCGACCGCCGACGCCGGGGCCTGCGCCCGCAGATCCGGCGCGAGGAACGTCCCGAACCGGGAAAGACGCCCTCCGAAGGGAAAAATGCGCCCGATCCCCCGTGCGACCCGGCGGAGACGGGGCTTTTGTACCTGCTGTGGTCGTCGGCCCGGCTGCGGCTGAGCGTGGACGTGACTGAGACCGTGAGGCTGTTCCGCGACCCGCGGCTCGCGGACATGGCCGCGTCCCTTCTGACGGGCGATCCCCCCGAGGCGCTCGAGCGGCGCTGGCTGGAACTGGGCGAGAGTTTTCCTCTTTCCGCCGTCGCCGCGGGAGGCGCGTTCTGCGACACGCTCGGCGGCGACGAACTTTCGCGCTGGGCCACGCTTTCCGACGCGCTGCGGCGGCGCGTCAAACGCGACCGCTACGCGAGCCTGAAGGACAAGATGTTCCGCGGCGAGGCGACGCCCGACGAGATGGCGGAGTACGCCGCGCTGGCCTCGGATCTGAAACGCGGCGCGAACCGGGGCGCGTAAAAAAATTTTCGCTCGTCGGCGGGGACGCGCGAATTGTGCCGAAAATGAATTTCGCTTGTGAAAAAAACGTATTTTTGGGAAAATCCTGTTATAATAAACGGCGGGAGTTTTTTTAAAGGAAGTGGACGGCGATGATTCGCCTTGACAAGTTTCTCAAGCTGTCGCGGCTTGTCAGGCGCCGGACGGCGGCGCGGGAAATGATCGAGGTGGGCGCGGTGCGCGTGAGCGGGCGCAAGGCCAAGCCCTCGAGCGACGTGAAGGCGGGCGACGTGATCGAGGTGGCCTTTCCCCGGCGCGTTATCACGGCCGCCGTGCTCATCGACGACGAGGCCACGTTGCGCCGCGGGGGCGCGGTCGCCTGCGAGATCCTCGGCGAACGCCGCGTCGAACCTGACGAAGACCCTTGGGAAGATCATGCGGCCGGGCCGATACCCGGGCCGAAAAATTGAGAGGAGCGAGATTGAAAATGAGTACTGTTGTTGGCATTCACGCACGGGAGATCCTTGATTCACGCGGCAACCCCACCGTTGAAGTGGAAGTCGGCCTCGACAGCGGCGAAATCGCGCGCGCCGGGGTGCCCTCGGGCGCTTCGACCGGGACGTTCGAGGCCGTCGAGCTTCGCGACGGCGGCGCCCGTTACGGCGGCAAGGGCGTCCTCAACGCCGTGAAAAACGTCAACGAAGTGATCGCGCCCGAAGTCTGCGGCATGGACGCCGACGACCAGCGCGGCGTAGACGCGGCGATGCTGGCCCTCGACGGGACGCCCAACAAGGGCAGGCTGGGCGCGAACGCCGTCCTCGGCGTGTCCATGGCCGTGGCGCGCGCCGCCGCGATGAGCCACGATCTGCCGCTGTGGAACTACATCGGCGGGCTGTCCAAGAAGACGCTGCCGTCTCCGATGATGAACGTGATCAACGGCGGCGCCCACGCCGACAACAACCTCGACATTCAGGAGTTCATGATCGTGCCGCACGGGGCGCCCACGTTCGCCGAGGCCCTGAGGATGGGCGCCGAGACCTATCATGCCCTCAAGAAACTGCTCGTCAAGGACGGCTTCTCCACGGGGCTGGGCGACGAGGGCGGTTTCGCCCCCAACTTCTCCAGCAACCGCATGGGCTTCGAGTACCTTGTGAAGGCCATCTCGGCCGCCGGCTACGAACCCGGCAAGCAGATCTCCATCGCCTGCGACGTGGCCGTGTCCGAACTGTTCAAGGACGGCAAGTATGTGTTCGCCGGCGAGGGCCGCGAGTTTACCCCCGCCGAGCTGGCCGATTACTACGCCGCCCTGTGCGCCGACTTCCCGATCATCTCCATCGAGGACGGTATGAACGAGGAGGACTGGGACGGCTGGAAGCTGCTCACCGGCAAGATCGGCGGCAGTGTGCAGCTTGTGGGCGACGACCTGTTCGTCACCAACCCCAAGCGTCTCGCCAAGGGCATCGAACTGGGCGCGGGCAACTCCATCCTCATCAAGCTGAACCAGATCGGCAGCGTCACCGAGACGCTCGACGTTATAGGCATGGCGCGCAACGCGGGCTACAGCTGGGTTGTCTCGCACCGTTCGGGCGAGACCGACGACAGCTTCATCTCCGACCTTGCCGTGGCCACCGCCGCCGGGCAGATCAAGACCGGCGCGCCCGCCCGCATGGATCGCATCGCCAAGTACAACCAGCTGCTGCGCATCGAGGAGGCGCTCGCCGGACAGGCGCCCTACGCGGGGCTTTCCACTTTCCGCTGCGGCAAATAGCGTGAAAGACATAGGATCGCCGATCCCTTCCAAAAAAGAGCAGATCACCGACCCCACCGTGGGGCGTCTTGTAACCTACCGGCGTCTGCTCATGCGCTTGGTGGACGAAGGAGTTCCCGTCGTCTCGTCCAAGGAGATCGGCGAATCGCTCAGGCTCAAGCCCAGCCAGGTCCGCAAGGATCTGTCCTATCTGGGGGAGTTCGGCAAGCGCGGCGTCGGCTACGATGTGTCGCGCCTGCTGGAGGATCTGGCGGGTATCCTCGCGCCGTTCGAGGTGTGGCGCATCGGTCTGGTCGGCATCGGCCGCCTCGGCGAGGCGCTCCTCGACCACAGGTCGTTCCTCAGCGAGAACTACGAGGTGTCGGCCGTGTTCGACAGCAACCCCGCCAAGGTGGGGCGCGAGTTCAAGGGCGCGATGTGCTGGCACGTCAACGACCTGCCGCGCGTTATCGCCGAGAAGGATATCTCCGTGCTCATTCTCACCGTTCCCGCCTCCGCCGCGCAGGACGTGCTCGACGCCGCGGTGAAGACGGGGCGGGTGGACGGCGTGCTCAACTTTTCGGCTGCCGTGCTGACGGCGCCGCCGCGCGTGCGGATCCGCGACGTGGACATCTTCGTCGAGCTTGAGAAACTGCTTTTCCGCCTCAAGGCGACCGAGCAGAAGAAAAAAGAGCGCTCCGCCTCCCCCGGAAGATGAGCGGGCGCGCGGCACAACAGAAAATTTTTCAGGAGGATTTTTCAACATGAAACCAACTTCGCTTGCGACACTGTTCGCCCTCGCTTCCGCTTCGGCGGCGTTCGCCGACGGCGCCCCCGCGGCGGCGGCCGCCGCTCCCCGGGGCGGCGCGCTGGGCGCGTTCTTCCCGCTGATCATCTTCGTCGTCATCTTTTACTTCTTCATTCTCCGCCCCCAGAAGAAACGCCAGAAGACACACGACAACCTCGTCAACAGCCTGTCGCGCGGCGACAAGGTCATCACCGCCGGCGGTTTCTTCGGCATCATCCGCGACGTGAAGGAAGACAGCGTGATCATCGAGATCGCGGAAGGCGTGCCCGCCCGCGTGCTGAAGGGTTCCATAAGTTCAAAGATCAGCCCGGAGACGCCCAAGCCCGCGCCCAAGGCCGAGGAACTCAAGGCGTCCAAAGAGCCCAAGGCCGAGGAGATCAAGGCGCCCAAGGAGTCCAAGCCGGCGGAAACCCCCGAGGCCGAAGCTCCCAAGAGCGAGGAGAAAGCCGGAGAGAAGTAGCAGAAAACGTGTTTTGCGAGGCGGATGGCGTTTTCCCCGTCCGCCTCGTTTGCGCGTTTTTAACGCACAGTTTTTTTAGGAGGAATCCCTATGTTAAGAAAGGATCGCTGGCGGCTGATCGCGATGATCGCCGTCGTCGCGGTTTCGGCCGCCGTCGTGCTGCGGGGGCGCGTCAACCTGGGGCTTGACCTGCGCGGCGGCGCGCACATCGTGCTTCAGGCAACGGGCACGAGCGACGCGCCCGTCACGCCCGACACGCTCGACCGCCTGCGCACCGTGCTGGAAAAGCGCGTCAACCAGTACGGCCTCACCGAGCCTACGCTGCAGAAGCAGGGAACCGACCGCATGATCGTCGATCTGCCCGGCGTGGAGGATCCGCAGGCCGCGCTGCGTCTGATAGGCAAGACGGCGCTACTGGAGTTCCGCCGTGTGGAGCGCACGCTCTATCAGGCGGGCGCCCTGCCGCCGCGGGCGCAGCGCAAAAACTACGACAGCGACGAGGACTTCAACGCCGCTGTCGAGCGCTGGAACGCATTCAAGGAACAGCAGGAGAAGAACAAGGCCGAGGCCGCCGAGCAGCTGAAGACCTTTAAGGCCGAGAACGGACAGGTGGCCGCGAGCGACGAGGCTGGCTCGATCTTCCTGCTCGACAAGGTTCTTCTGACGGGCAACGAGCTGAGCAACGCCCGTCAGGATCACGACCAGCTCGGCCGCCCCGCCGTCTCCATCGAGTTCAACGACGAGGGCGCCAAGCTGTTCGACGAGGCCACGGCCGCCACCGTGGGTCAAAGGCTGGCGATGGTGCTTGACGGCGCCGTGATCTCGGCGCCCAACGTCAACGAGCGCATCCCGGGCGGCAAGGCCATCATCACGGGCAGCTTCACGCCCGAGGAGGCGCGCAATCTGGCCATCATGCTGCGCGCGGGCGCTCTGCCCGTCAACGTGTCCATTCTCGAGAACCGCTCCGTCGGGCCGTCGCTCGGCGCCGACTCCATCACCGCGGGAATGTACGCGGGCGCGGTGGGACTGGCCGCCGTGTTCCTGTTCATGGCGGCCTACTACCGTCTCTGGGGCGTCACGGCCGATGTCTCGCTGTGCTGCACGATGCTCGTGCTGTTCGCGCTGCTGGTCGCGTTCCGCGCCACGCTGACGATGCCGGGCATCGCGGGCATTATCCTCACCATCGGCATGGCCGTGGACAGCAACATTCTCATCTTCGAGCGCATCAAGGAGGAGATGGCCGTCGGCAAGACGCCCAACGCGGCCCTGACATCGGGTTTCGGCAACGCGCTCACCGCGATTCTCGACTCCAACATCACCACGGTCATCGCGGCGGGCGTGCTGTACTACTTCGGCAGCGGCCCCCTGCGCGGCTTCGCGATGACGCTCACGCTCGGCATCGCCGCCAGCCTGTTCAGCGCCCTCGTCGTCAACCGCGTGCTGCTGCAGATCATGGTGGATCGCGGCAGCAAGACGTTCCGCGCCGCGCGCGGCTAAGGGGTGGAGAACATGAAAGCGAATTTCCGTTTTATGCGCCGCTACAAGGCTCTGCTCGCCTTCGCGGGCGCGATGGTGCTGGCCAGTGTGCTGCTGGTGCTGACGCGCGGCTTTAACTACAGCATCGACTTCACGGGCGGCAACATGCTCCAACTGGAGTTTCCCGAGAAGGTGGAGGTCGGGCAGGTACGCGAGGCCATGGGCAAAGCGGGCTACGGCACGGCCGTCATCCAGTCGTTCAGCGACACGGGCGTGATGATCCGCATGCAGGGCAGCCACGAGCTGTCGCCCGACGAGCTGCGCGACAAGATTGTCGCCGCCGTAGACGCGCTGCACGCCGGCTCCGTCAGGCTGGTGAACTTTGAAATGGTGGGCCCCACCGTGGGCAGCGAACTGCGGAGACAGGCCGTTCTCGCCTCGGCTATCGCGCTTGTCGGTATCCTGCTGTACATCACGGTGCGTTTCCGTTTCCGCTTCGCGCTCGTCAGCGTGCTGGCGCTTGTGCACGACACGCTGATCACGCTTGGGCTGTTCAGCCTGACGCGGCAGGAAGTGGGCATGACGTTCATCGCGGCCATCCTCACGACGATCGGCTACTCGCTGAACAACACAATCGTCATTCTGGACCGCGTGCGCGAGAACTGGCACAAGCTGGCGCAAATCGGCATGGAGCGGCTGCTCGACGACTCCATCAACCAGACACTGGCGCGCACGGTCAACACGTCGCTCACAACGTTCCTGCCGGTGCTGGCGTTCTACGTGTGGGGCGGCCCCGTGCTGGCGGGTTTCTCGCTGGCGATCATGTGCGGCATCATCGTGGGCGGCTTCAGTTCGGCCTGCGTCACCACGTCGATCCTCTACGCCTGGCAGATGAAATCGCCCGAAAGGTAGCGCTCCCGGCGCGCGAAAAAAATCACCCCCGTGTCCCGCGCGGACAGGGGGTGATTTTTTTGTTCGGGGCGCGGGCCTGGCTTACAGCGCGCCGCCCGCTTTCAACCACGGTTCGATTTTGCTTTCGATGTTGGCGAGCAGGCCCTCGCCGACCTTGGCTTTGGGAAGCAGCGAGCGCAGGCGTTCTTCGGCGGCTTTGATCGCGCTGCCGCCGCTTGTGGCAAACGGCAGAACCGTCACGCCGTCGAGCTTGACCGACTGCGCGAACGTGTCGATGATCATCGGCTCGACGTACCACCAGATGGGAAAGCCGAGCAGGACGATGTCGTAGCCGCTCGTGTCGGGCAGGGGGCCGACGGGCGCTGGGCGCGCGTCGGATTCCTTCTCGGCCTTGGCGGCCTCGCCGGCCTCCTTGTAGGTGTCGGGATAGTCTTTTTCGGGCACGATCTCGAAGATGTCGCCGCCCGTCAGATCGTGGACGGCGCGCGCCACGCGGCGCGTGTTTCCGCCCCACGAGAAATAGGCCGTGAGGATCTTTTTGCCGTTTTTGGCCGTCTGTCCGAGGACGTTCGTTCCCGCGGCCGAGGCGGCGCGCGTTCGCGTCATGTTCAGCAGGCCCGCGATCGTGTCGCGCTTGTACCAGGCCGCGCAGGCGGCGGCTGTCAGCAGGATCGCGAGAACCGTGAGGAATTTTTTCACCGTCGTTCACCTCGTTTGAAAGTTTGCGCTTGGCGCGCTCTTAGTTTACCACGGCGGGGCCGTTTCCGCACGGGGAAACCCCTTCCCGGGGTAAAAGCGGGCGGCGGCCCGGCCGAAAGTTCGGAGCGCCGCGCCCCGGCGGCGGTTTTTCTGGTACAATGGTGTGGCGTCGGCGGAAGAAAAAAAGGAGGGAGACGGCGGTGACGGTTCGCGCGATGGAGGCGCGGGATTTTTCGGCGTGCGAGCGCGTCGCGCGCGAGGCGTTTGGGGACGCGCGCCGTTCCGGCCGCGCGGTGCGCGCGATCGCGCGCTGTCTGGAGAGCGCGCGCGAGGCGGAGCCTCGTCTGGCGTTCGTGGCCGGGCGGGAAGAAGTCGAGGGCTTTGTGGTGTGCGCCAAGGGGGCGCTTACGCGCGTGTGCGGCACAACGACGGAACACCTGTGCGTGGGGCCGCTGGCGGTGTCGCCGCGCTTTCGGGGCCGGGGCGTCGGCGGGGCGCTGACGGCCCGCGCGCTGGACGCCGCGCGCGGTCTGGGGTACGGCTCGGCGGTGCTGATGGGGCCTCCCGGGTACTTTTCGCGCTTCGGTTTCGCGCCGGCGGCGCGGCACGGCATCTTTTTGAGCGGGCACAGTCCGTCGGAGGATCTGCCGTGTTTCATGTCGCGCGAGCTGAGCGGCGAACGGGATCCGTGGTACGGTGGATTTTTCGAGTTTCCGGCGTTCTGCCGCGCGTGCGCGGAGGAGGCGCGGGCGTTTTGCGCGCGAAACCGCGCGTGAGCGCGGGGAGGGCCGCTTTCGCGGGCGGCCGCGCGGAATATTTTTTCACGAGGGAGGTCGCGCGCGATGGTCGATAAAGCGGGCGCGAAGAAGAAGGTTCTTGTCACGATGATCCCGGCGACGGAAGCGCACCTTGAAAAGCTGCGCGAGGCGGCGGGAGACGGCTGCGAGGTGGTCTACAAGCGCGATCGGGAGCGCTTGACGGCCGACGACGCGCGAGACGCCGCCGCCGTGGTGGGGAACATGCCGCCCGGGCTGCTCGCCTCGTGCGAGCGGCTTGAACTGCTGCAGCTGAACACGGCGGGCGCCGATCCCTACCCGGGCATGATGCCCGCCGGCGCGCGGCTGACGTGCGCCAGCGGCGCGTATGGCCTCGCGGTGTCGGAGCACATGCTGGCGATGACGTTTTCACTCGCGCGACGTTTTGAGCAGTACGCGCGGCGGCAGGCGGAGCGCGACTGGAGCGCCTGCGGCAACGTCGTCTCCGTCGAGGGATCGACCGTGCTGGCGATGGGGCTGGGCGACATCGGCGGCGCGTACGCGCGCAAGATGCGCGCGCTGGGCGCGCGCGTTCTCGGTCTGAGACGCGGCCTCGGAGAGAAGCCCGAATACCTCGACGAACTGCACACGATGGACGACCTCGACGCGCTGCTTCCGCGCGCCGACATCGTCGCGATGGCGCTGCCGGGCGGCGACGCGACGTACCACCTGATGGACGGACGCCGCCTGCGGCTGATGAAGCCCGGGGCTTTCCTGATCAACGTGGGGCGCGGCGGCGCCGTGGATCCGGCGGCGCTGAAAAAGGCGCTGCGCGAGGGCCGTCTCGGTGGCGCGGCGCTCGACGTGACGGAGCCCGAGCCGCTGCCCGCCGACGACGAACTGTGGAGCTTCGACAACGTGCTGATCACGCCGCACGTCGCCGGCTGGTTCTATTTGTCAAAGACGGTGGATCGCATCGTCGATATCGCCGCGCGCAACCTGCGCGCATGGAGGACGGGCGAGCCGCTCGTTCGCGAGATCGTCGCGGAAACGGCCCGCCGGGGGCGGGGATAAGAATACGAGCGCGGGGAGACGCCGCCTTTTGGGCCGCCCGCTCCGCGCGCGCTTTACTCTACGCTTCGCGCGCCGTCTCTTGCGCCGCGAACGCCGCCTAAAAGGGTACCCGCGCGGCCGCCGCGAGGATTTTTTTTGCCCGGCGGCGCGCGGGTCGCCCGTGCCGCCGGGGCTTTGGAACTTTTTTGGCCGTATCGTCCGCGATGGTTGTTTCGCGCGCTTTGCGAGGACGTTCCGCGCTCACCCGCGGCGCGCTGAAAATGCGCGTTCGCCGCGCGGCAAACTCCGCTGTCCTCGTGGTTTTCACGGCCCGAAGGGGCGCGGCGCGGACGCGGTTTTTGCGACAGACGGAGCGCGGGATGAGCATTTTCGGCGTCGTTTTCGCCGATCACGGGGATCTCGGTTGCCGCCGCCTGTTCCGTCGGGGAAAAAAAGGAAACCGCCGCGCGGGTAAAAAGGCGGGTCGGTCGAAAGCGCCCCCGCCGCCCGCGGTGCTTTCAAGAGCAAAAAAAGGGCGGGGCGGGCGCGGCCGACGTGGCGCGGTCACTTTGCCCCGGGACACAAACAGCCCCCGCTTCGCGCGGACGGCGGCTTTTGGCTCGCGGCGAAACGGGGGTTTGCCGTCTCTTTGTCGGCTGTGCCGTTTGTTCAGGCTTAAAAAACGCGCGGGGAGACGCCGCCTTTCGGGCCGCCCGCTCCGCGCGCGCTTTACTCTACGCTTCGCGCGCCGTCTCTTGCGCCGCGAACGCCGCCTAAAAGGGTACCCGCGCGGCCGCCGCGAGGATTTTTTTTGCCCGGCGGCGCGCGGGTCGCCCGTTCGCTCCGACGGCCCGCCCGCGCGGGGCGTTCTGTCAAACATTCGCCCGCCCGCGCGGGGCCGAAAATCCGCGAAAGCGCGCGCCGCCGGGACGACGCGCCGAAAAATGCCCGCTCACATCGCGCGAAACGGTTCGCGCGGCATGAGCGGGCGTTTTTTTGTTATTTGAGTGTGTACAGGATCAGGGCGATGAATTCAAGCGGTTCGGAGCCGTTGTTCTCGATGCCGTGCGTCCCGCCGTCGGCGCAATGCGTCATGTCTCCCGGGCCGATGTCTGTCCAGACGCCGTTGTCGTTGTAGCGGCCCGTGCCCTTGAGCACGTAATAGGTCTCGGCGTCGCCCGAGTGCGCGTGCGTGCCGATGGACGCGCCCGGGGGCAGCGCGGTGTAGCCGAACTTGCGCCCGTGTCGGCCCAGCTCGCCGGCGGTGAGGATCTCACGCGAGATCATGTCGCCCTTGCCGCCCTTGAAGCCCGTCGTGACTGTCGTCGGATTGTCAAAAGCCTTGCGGATCATGTAAACCGTCTCCTTTTTTATTGCGATGGACGTTTCTCGAAAGGCCGCGCCGGTGGTTACAGCGCCCGGCGCACGTCGGGATCGACGCCGTTTTCGCGCAGAATGCCCCACACCATCTCCAGCGTTCCCGCGATCAGACTGGGGCAGGTGTACTCGCGCCGTTTCGGGTCGCCGCCGACGAGGTCGTCGCACTGTGTGCTTTTCCAGTAGGCGCGGAACGTCTCCGTCAGCGCGTCCGCCAGTTGTTTCCCGCGCGTGTCGCGGGGAGACGCGGGCGAGCCGCGGCCCACGTAGAGGCCGATCAGCGCCTCGCCGCCCGCCAGCGCGCCGCACACGCCGGCGCAGGTTCCGCCGCAGAAGCCGGCCATCGCGCGCAGTAGGTCGGGATCGTCGATGCCGATCCGTTTCATGCCGATGGCCAGCACGGTCTGCGAGCAGCAGAAGTTCCCCTCG
The DNA here is from genome assembly GCA_964604125.1 of uncultured Synergistaceae bacterium. GTDB lineage: Bacteria > Synergistota > Synergistia > Synergistales > Dethiosulfovibrionaceae > Pyramidobacter. Next base: position 1,345 of record CAZRXR010000018.1, on the reverse strand, counting down.
CGGCGCATTCCGGCCACCGTCGCGTCGAGGCGCTCGAGCCACGGGTCGGCGGCGCTTTCGGGACAGCCGCGCGCGCAGGCCGGACAATTTTTCGGACATTCTGTCATGTTTTTCCCACCCCGGTTTCCGCGATCATGTTTTACAATACGATTATACACTACCGAGCGGGCGCGCGCGAACTTTTTTTTGCGCGCGGAAACGCTGAAGGAGGGCGCGTTCATGCCATATTTCGGGTGTCATCTGTCGGTTTCGGGAGGATTTAAAAAGATGGGCGAGGACGCCCTCGGCATCGGCGCCACGACGTTCGCCTACTTCACGCGGAACCCGCGCGGCGGGCGCGCGAAAACGCCCGACCCCGGCGACGCCGGGGCGCTCAAAGAGATCGCGCGCTCGCGCGGCTTCGGGCCGCTTGTGGCGCACGGCCCGTACACGCTCAATCCCTGCTCCGCCGACGCCAAGGTGCGCGACTTCGCGCTGACGGCCATGGCCGACGATCTGGCGCGCATGGACGAACTGCTCCCGGGGAACCTCTACAACTTTCACCCCGGCAGCCACACCGGCCAAGGGTACGAAAAAGGCATCGGGCTTATCGTCGCCGCGCTGGACGAGATCCTGCCGGGCGTGAAACGCACGACCGCGCTGCTGGAGACCATGTCGGGCAAGGGCAGCGAGGTGGGCGGTCGGTTTGAGCAGCTCGCCGAGATCATCTCCCGCGTCAACTGCCCCGAGAAAGTCGGCGTGTGCCTCGACACCTGCCACGTCTACTCGGCGGGGTACGACATCGCGGGCGACCTCGACGGCGTGCTGGAGGAATTTGACCGCGTCGTGGGCCTCGGGCGGCTTAAAGCGCTGCACCTCAACGACAGCATGACGCCGTTCGCCAGCCGCAAAGACCGCCACGAAAAGATCGGCCGCGGCACGCTGGGCGCGGAAACGTTCGCGCGCGTGGCGCGCCATCCGGCGCTGTCCGGCCTGCCGATGATTCTGGAGACGCCGCAGGACTCCCTGAGCGGCTGGGCGGGCGAGATCGCCATGCTGAAGGGCTGGGCGGAGACGGGCGGGGAAAAATAAAAGATCTTTTTCGTCAGGGAAAGTCAATTCCTTTCAACGCAAAAAACCGTGTTTTTTTGGGGCGTCTTTTATGACCGACAAGGAACTGCCGCGCGTCAAAACGGTCGCCGAGGAGCGGAACGTCGCCCGCGCGGCGGAAAAGCTTCACATCGCCCGGCCGTCCCCGACGCGGACGCTTCGGCGCGTAGAACAGAGGCTGGATCGCGAGCTTTTTTCGCGCGGCGGAAACGGCGTCGAACTGACCGAGGCGGGGCGGGTCGTCTGCGAGGCCGCG
>CAZRXR010000017.1:9326-30141 GCA_964604125.1 uncultured Synergistaceae bacterium | reverse complement strand
GCACCAGCAAGGGCAAGGGGTTCGCGGGCGTCATGAAGCGCTACAACTTCGGCGGGCTTCAGGCCAGCCACGGCGTGTCCGTGTCGCACCGCAAGCCAGCGTCAAGCGGCGCGAGCAGCTACCCCAGCCACGTCTTTAAGGGAAAGACGATGCCCGGTCAGATGGGCAATGAGCGCGTCACCATCAAAAATCTCACCATCGTCGCAGTTGACAAGGAGAACAACCTCCTTCTCATCAAAGGCGCGGTTCCCGGCGCCAAAAACGGCCTCGTCCTCGTTCACAAGCAGGGCTAGACTGAAGGAGGAACAACCAATGCCCGTTATCAAGAAACTGAATATCGGCGGAGAAGTCCTCGGGGAGATGACGCTCTCCGACGCGGTCTTCGGCGCCCCGGTTCATGTCTCTGCGATGCATCAGGTCGTCGTCGCCCAGCTGGCGCACGCCAGACAGGGCACCGCCAGCACCAAGATGCGCGGCGAGGTTCGCGGCGGCGGCAAGAAACCATGGAAGCAGAAACACACCGGACGCGCGCGCGCCGGCAGCAGGCGTTCGCCCCTGTGGGTCGGCGGCGGAGTCGTCCACGGCCCAAAGCCCCGCACCTACGACCTCAAAGTGAACAAGAAAGTCCGCGCGCTGGCCATGCGCAGCGCTCTGTCGATGCGCGTCGTCGAGCAGTCGCTCTGCTGCGTCGAGGACTTCGGACTCGAGGCTCCCTCCACTAAGAAGATGGCGGCTTTCGTCAAGGCGATCGGCGCAAAGAAACTGCTCGTCGTGCTCGACGCGAGGGACGACAACGTTTACAAATCCGCCAGCAACATCCCCGGCGCCAAGGTGCTGCACGTTGACAGCATCAACGTGCGCGACCTCGTGCACCACGACCACGTCGCGGCCACGCCGACGGCGCTGCAGAAACTTGAGGAGGTGTACGCCCGATGAACCTCGTCGCACACGACATCATCATCCGTCCTGTTGTGACTGAAAAGAGCAGCAGCCTGATGGAAATGAACAAGTACACCTTTGAAGTTCACCCGAAGGCCAACAAGATCGAAATCCGCAAGGCCGTCGAGGTCGTTTTCAAGGTCAAGGTAAAAAGCGTCCATACCATGAAGGTTCATTCCAAGCCCAAGCGCATGGGCGCCTTTCTCGGCAGAACACGCTCGTGGAAGAAAGCCATCATCACGCTGGCCGAGGGAGAACGCATCCAGTTCTTCGAGGGCGCCGGTGCGTAGCGATTGGAGGACATAAAAATGGCAATCAAACAATTCAATCCCTACACCGCCAGCAGGCGCCACATGACGGTTCTCAGCCGAGACGAGATCACCAAGCAGAAGCCCGAGCGTTCGCTGCTTGTCGGGCGCAAAAAGAGAACCGGCGGCCGCAACAACTATGGCAGGCGCACGATGCGTTTCATCGGCGGCGGGCATATCCGACTGCTTCGCAAGGTTGACTTCAAGCGCGACAAACTGGGCATCCCCGGCCGCGTCGCGGCCGTGGAGTACGACCCCAACCGCAGCGCCCGTCTGGCGCTGATCTTCTACGTGGACGGCGAGAAGCGCTACATCATCTGCCCCGACCAGCTGCGCGTGGGCGACACGGTCATGGCAGGCCCCGAAGCCGACATCCGCCCCGGCAACGCCAAGAAGTTTAAGGACATCCCCGACGGCACGTTCGTGCACAACATCGAGCTGGAGCCCGGCCGCGGCGGCAAGCTTGTGCGCTCCGCCGGCACCTCCGCCCAGCTGATGGCCCGCGAGGGCAAGTTCGCTTTCGTGCGCATGCCCAGCGGCGAACTGCGGAAGTTCCTGCTGGAGTGCTCGGCCACCATCGGCATCGTGGGCAACGTGGATCACGAGAACGTTTCGCTCGGCAAGGCCGGCAAGACACGCTGGCTCGGCCGCAAGGGCCGTGTCCGCGCCATGATCCAGAACCCCGTCGATCACCCGATGGGCGGCGGCGAAGGCACCACCAAGTCGCACCATCATCCCTGCTCGCCGTGGGGCACCCCCGCGAAGGGCTATCGTACTCGCAAGCGCAAGCCCTCTGACAAGTTCATCGTCAGACGCCGTTACGCCAAGTAGTAGGGTAAGGAGGACACATTCAAATGGCACGTTCCGCTAAAAAAGGACCCTACGTCGAGGCGAGGCTCCTCAAAAGGGTCGAGGAACTGAATGAGAGCGGCGCCAAGAAGGTTCTGAAGACTTGGTCGCGCGCTTCCATGATCGTTCCCCCGATGGTTGGCCACACGATCGCGGTGCACAACGGCCGCACGCATGTTCCCGTCTACGTCAGCGAGAACATGATCGGACACAAGCTTGGCGAGTTTGCCATGACCAGACGCTTCACCGGGCACGCCGGACAGGAGCGCTCGGTGCCGGCGGCGGCCCCCAAGCCCACGACGAATAAGTAAAGGGGGACGTTGACGTGCAGGCTTACGCAGTCGCCAAGGCGGTTCGGATCTCGCCTTACAAAGTTCGTCAGGTGCTGCCTCTGATTCGCGGCAGGAAAGTGGGGGACGCCATGATGGTGCTCCGCTACACGCCGAAGAAGGCGGCCCGTCTTGTTGAAAAAGTTCTTAAAAGCGCCGTCGCCAACGCCGAGTTCAACCTGGGCCTCGAAGTGGACAAGCTCAAGGTGGTCGAGGCGAAGGCCGATCACGGCCCCGTGATGAAACGTTTCCGCCCCGTCTCCATGGGCAGAGCGCACGCGTATGTACACCGCACCAGTCACATCACCGTGACTGTGGCCGACTAAGGAGGAAATGACTGATGGGTCAGAAAGTTCATCCGATCGGTTATCGCATCGGTGTCATCCGCGACTGGGAGTCCAAGTGGTACGCCAGCGGCAAAAACTATGTGAAGAATCTCCACGAGGACATCAAACTGCGCGGCTGGATCAAAAACCGCTGGGAAGGCGCGGGCATATCGCGCGTCGAAATCGAGCGCGTCGGCAAGGTCATCCGTTTCACGCTGTGGACGGCCCGTCCGGGCGTGGTCATCGGCAAGCAGGGAGCCGAACTCACGAAGGTGAAAGACGAGCTTCAGGCCCTGACCGGCTCGCGCGTGATGCTCAACGTGCAGGAGATCAAAAACCCCGACGTGGACGCTCAGCTTGTCGCCGAGGGCATCGCGTCGGCGCTCGAGCGCCGCGTCAGCTTCCGCCGCGCGATGAAACAGGCCATGTTCCGCACGATGAAAGCCGGCGGTCTGGGCATCAAAATCTCGTGCTCTGGGCGTCTGGGCGGCGCGGAAATCGCGCGAACGGAGTGGTACAACGACGGGCGTCTGCCCCTTTCCACGCTGCGCGCCGACGTCGATTACAGCTGCGTGAAGGCTGTTACCATGTACGGGGCGATCGGAGTGAAGTGCTGGATCTACCGCGACGAGAAGGCGCTGAACACCGCCGCTCCGCGGCCCGTTCGCAGCAGAGCGAACAAGCGTGAAGGAGGCCGGGCCTAAATGTTGATGCCTAAGAGAACAAAGTACCGCAAACCTCATCGCGACTGCCTCAAGGGCGAAGCGAAGGGCGGTACTTACGTGGCTTTTGGTGAGTTTGGCATTCAGGCTCTTGAGTGCGCATACATCACCGCCCGTCAAATCGAGGCGACGCGCGTCGCCATGAACCGTAAGATGCGCAAGGGCGGCAAAATGTGGATCCGCATCTTCCCCGACGTGGCCTACACGAAGAAGCCCCTTGAAACCCGAATGGGAAAGGGCAAGGGCGCTCCCGAGTTCTGGGTGTCGGCCGTGCGCAAGGGGAGAGTCATGTTCGAGCTTGGCGGGATTCCCCGCGATGTCGCCGAGGACGCATTCCGCACGGCTTCGCACAAGCTTCCTATAAAAGTGCGGCTTGTGACCCGCGACAGTTTGGATGGTGAATAGCGATGGACGCCAAGAGTCTGCGTGAAATGACCGTTGAGGAACTTATGAACAAGCACGCCCAGTTCAAGGAGGAACTTTTCAACCTGCGTTTCCAGAACGCCGTTGGGCAGTTGAAGAATACCAGCAGGATTAAAGAGGTCAAAAAGACCATCGCGCGTGTCCTGACCATCGTTCACGAGAAACAGCGCGTACAGTCCGCGAGCCAGTCGGAAGGAGGGAAGGCATAAATGGAAGCGAAAACTCCTCACCGCAAGGTGAAAGTCGGGATCGTCGTCAGCGACAAGATGGAGAAAACGATCTCCGTGCGCGTGACCAGACATGCCATGCACCCCGTGTACGACAAGCGCATCCTCAAGTCGAAGAAGTTCCTCGTGCACGACGCCGAGAATGCCTGCCGCGTCGGCGACAAGGTGCAGTTTGCCGAGACGCGCCCGCGGAGCAAAAACGTGTGCTGGACCCTTGTCAAAATCATTGAGAGAGCCCCCGTCCTGGGCGGATCTGTCGAGGAGGAAGCTTAACCGATGATTCAGCTGAACACAGTACTCAACGTCGCCGACAACACCGGCGCCAAGCGCGTCAAGTGCATACAGGTTCTGGGCGGCAGCCGCCGCCGTTTCGGCTCGCTCGGCGACGTTATCGTCTGCGCCGTCAAGGAAGCCATCCCAAACAGCAACGTCGCCAAGGGCAGCGTCGTCAAGGCGGTCATCGTTCGCGTCAAGAAGGAGCGCCGCCGCGCCGACGGCTCCTACGTGCGTTTTGACGACAACGCGGCCGTCCTTATCGATGCCAACGGCGATCCCAGAGGAACCCGTATCTTCGGACCGGTTGCCCGTGAGCTTCGCGCCAAGAAGTACATGCGCATCATCTCGCTGGCGCCCGAAGTCGTGTAGGAGGCTCGCGTTATGAGCAAAATGCGTTTGAAGAAAGGTGACCGCGTCAGAGTCATCTCCGGCAAGGACAAGGGCAAGGAAGGCAAGATCCTCGTCTCCTTCCCCGCCGAGAATAAAGTGATCGTGGAGGGCGTCAGTGTGGCCTCGCGCCACAGCAAGCCCACGCAGGCCAACCCTCAGGGCGGCATCGTCAAGAAGGAGACGCCCATCTACGCCTCCAAGGTGATGCTGGTCTGCCCCGTTACCGGCAAACCGACCCGCATCGGTCATGCCTTCCTCGAAGACGGCCGCAAGGTTCGCGTGGCCAAAGTCTCCGGTGAACTTGTCGATATGGACAAGAAGAAGTAGCGAAGGAGGCACATTATGACCGTACCCGTTCGTATGCTGGAAAAGTACAAGGCCGAAGCAGTACCCGCGATGCAGAAGCGCTTCGCCTATCCCAACGTGATGATGATGCCCAAGATCGTCAAGGTGGTCATCAACATCGGCGTGGGCGACGCCAAGACCGACACCAAGTTCATCGACGCCGCCGCGAGCGAGCTTGCCACCATCAGCGGACAGAAACCGATGATCAAGAAAGCCAAAAAGTCCATCGCCAACTTCAAGCTGCGCGAGGGCGTGCCTGTGGGATGCTGTGTCACGCTGCGCGGCGTCCGCATGTGGGAGTTCCTCGACCGTCTGCTGAGCCTGACGCTGCCCCGCATCAAGGACTTTCAAGGCGTGTCCCGCACGTCGTTTGACGGCCGCGGCAACTACAATCTGGGCCTGAAGGAACAGCTGATCTTCCCCGAGATCAACTACGACAAGGTCGTCAAGCTGCGCGGCATGAACATCACCATCGTCACGACGGCCGGCACCGACGAAGAGGCGTTCGTCCTCCTCGAGAAACTCGGTATGCCGTTCGCCCACGCCGAATAGGAGAGGACACCATGGCGAGAAAAGCACTGAAGAACAAAGCCGCGCTTCCCCCCAAGTTCTCGACCCGCGGCTACAACAGGTGCCCGCTCTGCGGGCGTATCCACGGCTACATGAGGGATTTTGATATGTGCCGCTGCTGCTTCCGCGCTCTGGTTCGCGAAGGCAAGATTCCCGGAATCGTAAAATCGAGCTGGTAAAACCCTCCGGCTCACAGCACTTAGAAAGGGGAACTTTCATGTACGTCACCGATCCGATTGCGGATATGCTCACGAGGATTCGCAACGCGAACATGGTCTACCATGAGAGCGTGGACATCCCGATCAGCAAGATGAAGTTGGGGATTGCGAAGATCCTGAAAAGTGAAGGTTACATCCGCAACTACAAGGTCCTCAACGACCCAAAAAAGCCCTGCGGCACCATCAAGATCTTCCTGAGCTACGGTCCGAACCGCGAGCGCGTCGTGCAGGGCCTTCGCCGCATGAGTAAGCCCGGCCGCCGCATCTATGTCGGCAAAGACAAGCTGCCCCGCGTGATGGGCGGCTTGGGAATCGCCATCGTCTCCACCTCCCAGGGCCTCAAGACCGACGCCGAAGCGCGCGTGCTGGGTCTGGGAGGGGAAGTCGTCTGCTATGTCTGGTAAAGTGAGGGATTTCCCATGTCGAGATTAGGACGCAAGCCCATCACTCTCCCTCAGGGAGCCAGCGTTGAAGTAAAAGACGGCAGCATCGTCGTCAAGGGCAAGAACGGACAGCTGTCCCTGCCCCTTTCCAAAAACATCGCCGTCGAGGTGAAAGACGGCGTGGTGCACGTTCTCCGCTCCAACGAGGAGAAGGCAACCAAGGCAGCCCACGGCATGACCCGCGCGATGATCAACAACATGGTCATCGGCGTCACCGAGGGGTTCACCAAGGTTCTTGAGATCGAGGGCGTCGGCTACCGCGCCGCGATGAAGGGCAAGAACCTGGGACTCAGCCTTGGGTATTCGCACCCCATCGAAATAGAGCCGCCCACAGGCATCACGTTCTCCGTGGAGGACACCACCAAGATCTTTGTGAAGGGCGCCGACAAACAGGCCGTGGGCCAGATTTCGGCTATCATCCGCGCCTGCCGCGCCCCCGAGCCCTACAAGGGCAAGGGCATCCGCTACCGCGGCGAGCATATCCTGCGCAAGGCCGGCAAGACCGCCGCCAAGTAAGACGAGGTGAGATGGAATGATTAAAGTGAAAAGCAGAAACAGCATGCGTCTCCTTCGTCACGAACGCCTGCGCAAGAGCATCACCGGCACGGCCGAGAAACCGAGGCTTTCGGTGTTCCGCAGCCTGAGAGAGATCTACGTGCAGGCCATCGACGACACCGCGGGACACACGATCTTCTCCGTTTCCACGATGGAGAAAGCCGTGGCCGAGGGGCTTCAGGGCGGGCACTGCACCGTGGCCGCCGCCAAAGTCGTGGGGAAACTCGTCGCCGAGCGCGCGAAGGAAAAAGGCATCACCGAAGCGGTCTTCGACCGCGGCGGACATATGTATCACGGCCGCGTGAAGGCTGTCGCCGACGCTGCCCGTGAGGCTGGCTTGAAGCTCTAAGGAGGAATTTCAATGGCCGAAAAACAGTCTGCGAGCGGGAGCGAGCTGAACGAGCGCGTCGTGTTCATCAACCGGGTCAGCAAGACCGTGAAGGGCGGAAAGAGGTTCCGTTTCAGCATTCTCCTTGCCGTCGGAGACGGCGAAGGCAACGTCGGCATCGGCATGGGCAAGGCCCGTGAAATTTCCGAGGCCGTCCGCAAAGGCATGGAGGACGCCAAGAAGGGCATGATTTCCGTCAAGCGCAGCGGAAAGACCATTCCGCACCCCGTGCTGGGACGCTACGGGTCGGCCGCCGTGCTGCTCCGTCCGGCCTCCGACGGTACCGGCGTCATCGCCGGCAGCGTCGTGCGCGCGATTATGGAACTGGGCGGCGTCAAGGACGTGATGACCAAGGTCGTGGGCCGCACGTCCAACCCCGTGAACGTGGCCCGCGCCACACTGGCCGCGGTGGCGGCCCTGCGCACGCGCGAGGAGATCATGGCCCTGCGCGGCAAGAACAAACCGCAGAACAAGGCTTAGGAGGCCGTTTATCATGGCGAAACTTCGTATCGTATGGAAGAAAAGCGACATCGGCCGTCCTGAACGTCAGTCCCGCACCATCAAGGCGTTGGGATTCCATAAGCTGAACTCCGTGGTCGTGCACGAGGACACGCCCCAGATCCGCGGCATGATCCGCGCCGTGGCGCACCTCGTGGAGTACACGGAAGTTGATGAGTAGAGGGAGGCATGCCTCATGAATCTGAGTGATCTGCGTCCCGAGCCCGGTTCGAGGCGCAAACCCAAGCGCGTCGGCTGCGGCATCGGCAGCGGCAACGGCAAAACGGCCGGAAGAGGCACGAAAGGTTACGGCGCCAGGTCGGGCAGCAGCATTCGTCCGGGCTTTGAAGGAGGCCAGATGCCTCTGGTGCGCCGCACTCCCAAGCGCGGTTTCAACAACTATAACTTTGCCAAGGTCTACCAGATAGCCAATCTGGGCGATATCGCCGCCATCTTCAAGGAAGGAGCTGTGGTGACGGTGACCGAGTTGTGCGCTTTCGGCCTCGTCCGCGACATGGACGCGCCCGTCAAGATTCTGGGCGAAGGCGAACTCGACAAGCCGCTCACGATCAAGGCGAACGCTTTCAGCAAGTCGGCCTCGTCAAAGATCGCCGCCGCCGGCGGGATCGCCGAGGTGATCTAGAGTGCCCGACACCTTCCGCGACGTTTTTAAACTCCCCGAGCTGAAAAGACGTATTCTCTTTTCGCTGGCGATGCTGTTCGTGTTCCGGCTGGGAGCGCAGATTCCCGTGCCCGGCATCGACAAGGCGGCTATGGAGCAGCTTTTCTCGGGCAGCGGCGTTCTGGGCTTTCTTGACATGTTCGCCGGCGGCGCGCTGAGAAGGTTCAGCATTTTCTCGCTCGGCGTGGCTCCGTACATCAACGCGAGCATCGTGCTGCAGCTGGCGACAGTGATCTTCCCCACGCTGGAGCGTCTCCAGAAGGAAGGCCCCCAGGGGCAGAAAAAGATGACGCAGTACACGCGCTGCGGGGCTATTTTCTTCGCGTTCGTGCAGGCGGTGGGCATGGCCCTGTGGCTCAGCCGCGCCGGCGTGCTCTCCGCCTCGGGGCTTGATTTCGTCGCCGCCGTCGTCACGGCGGTTGGCGGGTCGGTCGCGGTGATGTGGATCGGCGAGGAAATGACCGATCACGGCATCGGCAACGGCATTTCCCTCTTGATCTTCTCGGGCATCGTGGCCCGGCTGTTCCCGGCGGTGATATCGACGTTCACGATGGTCAGCTCCGGCGAGTTGAACGTGGTCACGCTACTCATCGCCCTTGTGGTGATGGTGGCCGTGCTGGCGGGCGCCGTGCTCCTCGAGGAGGGGCAGCGCCGTCTGCCCGTGCAGTACGCCAAGCGCGTAGTTGGCAACCGTGTCTACGGCGGCCAGAGCAGTTTCATTCCCCTGCGCGTCAACATGGGCGGTGTGATGCCCATCATCTTCGCGTCGTCGCTGCTCATTTTTCCCTCCACGCTGCTGCGTTTTTTCAGCGGCGATCTCGCCGCGCGGATGGCCAACGCTTTCGCCCCGGGCAGCTGGCTCTACACGTTGCTTTATGTGGCGCTGATCATCTTCTTCGGGTTCTTTTACACGGCGATGGTTTTCAATCCCGCCGATATCGCCGACAGTATGAAGAAAAACGGCGGCTTTATTCTGGGCATCCGCCCCGGCAAGCCAACGTCCGACTACATCGAGAAAGTGGCTTCGCGCGTCACGTTCGTGGGGTCGCTGTTTCTGGTGGTCGTGGCGCTTATCCCCGATCTGCTGACGAACATGTTCGGGATCAGGAGCTTTTACTTCGGCGGTACGTCGGTGCTGATCGTGGTGGGCGTGGCGCTTGAGATCGTCCAGCAGGTCAACAGCCAGCTTCTGATGCGCAATTACGAGGGCGTGCTCAAGCGCGCCCGGGCGGGCAGAGGCCTGCTGCGCTTCTAGGAGGGGGAACGGCATGAGAATCATCCTTGTTGGCCCTCCCGGAGCGGGCAAGGGCACCCAGGCCGAAAAGATTGTGGCCAAGTACGGCGTGGCCCACATTTCCACGGGCGACATTCTGCGCGCCAACGTCAAAGCGGGCACGGAACTGGGCAAAAAGGCCAAGTCGTTCATGGACGCGGGCGCCCTTGTGCCCGACGACGTGATCGTGGGCATGATGCGCGGGAGACTGGCCGAGGACGACTGCGGAAACGGCTTTATCCTCGACGGCTTTCCGCGCACGGCGCCCCAGGCCGAGGCGCTCGCGTCGCTTTTATCCGAGATGGGCATCGCGCTCGACGGCGCGGTGTTGCTCGACGTGGACGACGAGACGGTCGTTCGGAGGCTGTGCGGGAGACGCATGTGCAAAACGTGCGGGCGCATCTTCCACGTCGCGTTCAAGCCGTCGGCGAAGGGCGACGTGTGCGACGCCTGCGGAGGGCCTCTGTATCAGCGCGACGACGACAGGGAGGACGTTATCCGCCGGCGTCTGGCCGTCTATCACAGGCAGACCGCTCCTCTTGTCGATTACTACGCCAAGGCCGGACTCCTGCTGCGGGTTCCCGGGGCCGAGCCCGGAGACAAGGTGCTGGGCCGCATCGAAGACATGCTTGGGAGCCGTGCATGATCTCTCTCAAGTCTGCCGGCGACATCGAAAAAATGCGCCGCGCGGGCGCGATCCTGGCCGAACTGCTGATGAACCTGAAGGACGTCGTCAGGCCGGGGATCACGACAGCCGACATCGACCGCTACGCCGAAGACTTCATCAGGAAAAACGGGGCCACGCCCTCCGAAAAGGGGTACGTGGTTCCCGGTATCCCCGATCCCTACCCCGCGTCGGTATGCGCCTCGGTCAACGACGAGGTCGTCCACGGCATCCCTAGCGACGCGCGGGTTCTGAACGAGGGCGACATCGTGAGCGTGGACGTGATGGCCTGCTATCAAGGGCTACACGCCGACGCATGCTACACCTACGCGGTGGGCGGGATCTCGCCGCGGAGACAGGCGCTGCTCGACGTGACGAGAGAGAGTCTGGAGCGCGCTATCGCCCGCGTGCGGGCTGGCTCCACGCTCGGCGACATCGGGTACGCCGTGGAATCCTTTGTGAAGCCGAAAGGCTACGGCATCGTGCGGGAATACGCAGGACATGGAATCGGACGCCATCCCCATGAGGCGCCGTCTGTGCTGAACTACGGGGAACCGGGGACGGGCGTCACGCTGCTCAAGGGCATGACAATCGCCATAGAGCCTATGATCATGAGCGGCGGCGAGGCGCTGAAGGACGGCGACGACGGTTGGCTCGTGTCAACCGCCGACGGTTCCGACGCGGCTCATTTCGAGAAGACGGTGCTGGTCACGTCGGACGGCGCCGAGATCCTGACTCCCTGGCGCTAGCCGGGATCAGAGGGAGGTTAAGAAGGTTCCATGGCCAACAAGGACGATGTGATCGAGGCCCACGGCGAAGTCGAGGAGCCCCTGCCCAACGCGATGTTCCGCGTCAGGCTGGAGACGGGTCAGATGGTGCTGGCGCACGTTTCGGGCAAGATGCGGCTCAACTTCATCCGCATCCTCCCCGGCGACAGGGTGCTGGTGGAACTGTCGCCTTACGACCTGACACGGGGACGGATCACGTACCGTTACAAGTAGTCGATGCGCGGCCGCGAGGCGCGCGCAAGGCATGAGGAGTGTGTACAAAATATGAAGGTCAGATCATCAGTCAAACCAATTTGCGAGTATTGCCGAGTGATCAAGCGCAATGGCGTCGTGCGCGTCATCTGCAGTCGCGATCCTCGTCATAAACAGCGTCAGGGAGCTAGGAGGTAACAGGTATGGCTCGAATTGCAGGAGTTGATCTTCCCCGCGACAAGCGCGTCGAGATCGGCCTTACGTACATCTACGGCATCGGTCTGAGCACCGCCCGCCAGATCCTCAAGACGACCGGCGTTAACCCAGACACGCGCGTCAAGGATCTCACCGAGGAGGAGGCGCAGCTGCTCCGCACCGAAGTCGTGAACAACCACAGGGTGGAGGGCGACTTGAGACGCGAGGTCTCAATGAACATCAAGCGCCTCATGGACATCGGCTGCTACCGCGGCATCCGTCACCGTCTGGGACTGCCCTGCAGGGGGCAGCGCACCAAGACGAACGCCCGCACGCTGAAGAACCGCAAAGGACGTTCACGTCCCGTCGCCGGCAAGAAGACCGCATAGTCAAGGGAGGTAACGTTCAGTGGCTACTCGTTCAAACCGCAGGAGAGAAAAGAAAAACGTCAGCAGCGGCGTCGCGCATATCTACTCGACGTTCAACAACACGATCGTCAGCATCACCGACAAGGGCGGCGCGCTCCTGTCGTGGGCGTCGGGCGGGCTGGGGAAGCAGTTTAAAGGCGCGCGCAAGTCTACTCCCTACGCCGCGCAGGTCGCTTCGCAGCAGGCCGCCAAGGCCGCGCAGGTTCACGGTCTGCGCGAGGTAGACGTGGTCGTCAAGGGCCCCGGCCCCGGCCGCGAGTCGGCGATCCGCGCCCTTCAGGCCGTCGGGCTGCAGGTCAACTCCATCAAGGACGAAACTCCGATCCCTCACAACGGATGCCGTCCTCCCAAAAGACGCCGCGTCTAGCAAGCGCCCTTTTTGTGACAAAGCTGCGTAGAATCCGTCGTAGCCCCCGAGGGCTATGGAGTTATAGGAAAGGTGTGGGGATCTTTGGATATTATGCGGCCTGAGATTCAAGTAGAGGAGTGCACCAGCACCGCCGCGCGCGTGGTGATTGGTCCGCTCGAACGGGGTTACGGTCAGACAATAGGTAACGCTCTGCGCCGCGTCCTGCTTTCGTCCATCGCCGGGGCGGCCATCACCGCCGCGCGCGTGGAAGGCGCCACGCACGAATTCATGACGATCCCTGGCATGAAAGAAGACGTTATCGAACTGCTGCTGAATCTCAAGCACGTGCCTGTACGCTCCCATAGCGCGGAATTGAAGACGCTGAAACTGGATTTTACCGGCGGAAGCGGCCCAAACGGCAGGGTTACGGCAGCTGCCTTTCAAAAAGACGACCAGATCGAGTTTGTCGATCCCGACGCTTATATCTGCACGATGGCCGAAGGGCATACCCTTTCGCTCGAGGTCTACATCGAAAGAGGCGCCGGCTACGAGACGGCGGATCGCCCGCGTCCCTCGTACCTGCCCGTGGACGCGCTGATGATTGACGCTATCTACTCGCCCGTGCTGCGCGTGAAGTACGAGGTGCAGGCGGCGCGCGTCGGCCAGACGATCGACTACGAAAAAATCGTGATGAACGTGGTGACGAACGGCGTTCAAAAGCCCGATATCGCCGTCGGACTGGCGGCCAAAACACTTCGGGAACGGTTCGACATCGTGTGTCAGGCTATAGCCGAGATGAACCCCGACGTGCCCGAACTCCAGTCGGAGGGCGAGTCCAAGCCCGCTGGAAGCGCGGCGGGCATGGGGAGCGACGTGCCCGACCCGCTGCTGGCCAAGCCCGTGCGCGAGCTGGAGCTTTCGATCAGGAGCGAGAACTGCCTGCTGCGCGGCGGCATCCACACGATCGGCGACCTGATCATCAAGAGCAAGGACGATCTGCTGAAAATCCGCAATCTCGGCAAGATCTCTCTCCGCGAGATCGAGGAGAAACTGGCCAAGTACGGTCTCGCGCTCAGCGACGACAAGACCGGTGCGGAGAGCACTGTCAAGGACAAGGAGGAGTAAGTCCAGATGAGACATGGAGATGCCCACAGGAAACTGGGACGCCCCAGCAGCCACAGGAGGGCGATGCTGGCCAACCTTGTGGCGAGCCTGATTCTCGAGGGAAGCATCGAGACGACCGTGACGCGCGCCAAGGAAGTCCGCCGCGTCGCGGAGCGCATCATCACGCGCGCCAAGGGCGGCACGCTGCACGACCGCCGCGTCGTTATCTCGCGCATGAACCACAAGGCGGCGGTGATCAAACTTTTCGACGAAGTCGCCCCGCGTTTCGCCCAGCGTCCGGGCGGGTACACCCGTATCGTGCGCACGCGCGTGCGCATCGGCGACGCTTCGCAGATGGCCGTTATTTCGCTTGTTGACTGACGGGCGAATGGAAGAACGGCCCCGCATGATCTCCCTGAGGGGTGTTGGCTATTCGTACACCGGCACGGGGAGGCCCGCGCTCGAGAACGTCAGTTTCGACGCGCGGCAGGGCGAGTGGATCGCCCTGGTCGGCAGCAACGGCTCCGGGAAGTCCACGCTGGCCAAACACCTTAACGCCCTGCTCATACCGAAGCAGGGCGCTTGTTTTATCCTCGGCATGGACACGCGCGACGAGAGCTGCCTGTGGAAGGTGAGAACGACCGTTTCGATGGTGTTCCAAAACCCCGAGAATCAAATCGTCTCCACGGTGGTGGAGGACGACGTGGCTTTCGGGCCGGAAAATCTGGGCCTGCCGCCCGGGGAGATCAAAGAGCGCGTCGCGCGGGCGCTCGAAGTGTGCGGCATGACCGAGAAGGCCGGTTCCGCCGTGTACACGCTCTCCGGCGGGCAAAAGCAGCGCCTTGCCATCGCCGGCGCGCTGGCCATGGGGTCGCGCTGTCTGGTGCTTGACGAGCCAACGGCGATGCTCGATCCGGCCGGCCGCGCCGAGGTGACGGATCTTCTGCGCGGTCTCCACGCGCGGGGCGTCACGATCGTGCAGGTGACGCACAGGCTTGAGGAGATCTCGGACGCCGACAGGGTGCTCGTGCTCGATCGCGGGCGTCTGGCATGGGACGGCACGCCCGAGGCTCTCTACGCCGATCCGGGCATCGGAGAGCGCTGGGGGCTGGAGACGCCGCCTCTTGTGGCGCTGCGGGATCGCCTGCGGCGGCTGGGGCTGATCGGCGCCGACGTGCCGCTTTCGCCCGAAGGGATCGGTGACGCTCTGTGTCGATCGTAGTTGAAAACCTGCGCCACGTCTATCACGCGGGCACGGCGCTGGAGGCCGAGGCGCTTTCGGGCGTGTCGATGACGGTGGAGCGCGGCGGCTGGACGAGCGTGGTGGGGCGCACGGGCAGCGGAAAATCGACGCTGGCGCAGCACCTCAACGCCATTCTGCGCCCCGACTCGGGAAGCGTGACGGTGGACGGCATCGCCGTGCCGCCGGCTTCGTCGCGCGAGCGGCGCGACCTGCGCCCCCTGCGGCGCAAGGTGGGACTAGTGTTCCAGTACCCCGAGCAGCAGCTTTTTGAGGAGACGGTGCGGGATGAAGTCGCGTTCGCGCCGCGCAACTGGGGCACGCCCGAACGCGAGACGGTCGCGCGGGTGAGCCGCGCTTTGAGCGCCGTGGGGCTGGACGATTCGTATCTTGAACGCAGCCCGTTCGGGCTTTCGGGCGGCGAGAAACGGCGCGTGGCCATCGCCTCGGTGCTGGCGTCGATGCCCGACTATCTGGTGCTCGACGAGCCTACGGCGGGGCTTGACGGCGCGGGAAAAGCGGCGCTTCTGGCGCTGCTTGACGGGATTCACCGCGACGGCACGGGCATCGTGCTTGTCACGCACGATCTCGAAGTAGCCTTTTCGCGCAGCGACAGCGTTCTGGTGTTGGAGCGCGGCCGGTGCGCCGCCTCCGGCTCCCCAGGCGAGGTCGCCGAGAGGCTGTACGAAAACCCGACGCCGGGGCTGCTGCTGCCCGACGTGATGCGCGTGGCGCTTATGCTGCGGGCGCGCGGAGCGCGCGTGCCGCTGACGTGCGACCCGGAAAAACTGGCGCAGGCGTGCCTGCGCGCGAGGAGGCGCGGGCGGTGAGTTTTCTTGAGAACTTGAGTTTCGGGCAGTATGTGCCCTCAAATTCGCCGCTGCACAGGCTCGACCCGCGCGCCAAGGTGTGCGGCCTTGTGTTGCTGCTGACGGGCGTGTTCATGGCCTCCAGACCATGCGACTGGGTCATCTGGACGGCCGCGCTGTGGCTGTGCGCGGCGCTTTCGCGCACGGGACTGGGGTTCCTGTTCCGCTCCGTGCGCACGGTGCTGGCGCTCATCGTCGTCACGTCGGTACTCAACCTGCTGTTCGCGCAAGGCGAGCCGCTGTGGGAGTGGGGCGTCTTCTCCGTCAGCCGCGAGGGCATCGAGCTGGCGTGGACGATGGCGCTGCGGCTCGTGCTGCTTGTGCTGTTCGCCAACCTGCTCACGCTGACCACCAGCCCGATGGCGCTTTCCGACGGACTGGAGCGGCTGTTCTCGCCCCTCAAGCGCGTAGGGTTCCCCGCGCACGAGCTGGCGATGATGATGACTATCGCGCTGCGGTTCATTCCCACGCTGCTTTCGGAGACGGATCGGGTGCTGAAGGCGCAGCTGGCGCGCGGCGCCGACCTCGACAGGGGAACGGTGCTGCGAAGGATGAAGGCGTTCGTGCCCGTGCTGGTGCCTCTTTTCGTGATCGTGTTCCAGCGGGCCGACGATCTGGCCGTGGCTATGGAGGCGCGCTGTTACCGCGGCGGCGAGGGCCGGACGCGCATGAAGCCCTTTGTGTGGCGCGCGGCCGACACGGCGGCTCTTTTGTTCTGCGCGGGCCTGATTGTCCTGCAGGCGGCGCTGAACAGGCGGCTTGGCTGATGTTTTGCTATTCGTGCGTTGTGAGCTACGACGGCGGCAGATTCTCTGGCTGGCAGACGCAGCCGGGCGCCGTGACGGTGCAGGAGTCGATCGAGGGAGCGCTTTCGCTGCTGAACGGCTCGCGCGTGAGAGTGACCGGCGCCGGGAGAACCGACGCGGGCGTGCACGCGCGAGGACAGGTGTGCTCGTTCGCGATGTCGCGACGGTGGGAGCCGCGCCGGCTGCTGCTCGCGCTGAACGCCAACCTGCCCGCGGGCGCGGCGGCCGTGCGCGTGGACGAGCGCTCCCCCGGCTTTGACGCGCGGCGCGACGCGCTGTGGCGCGAATACGCTTTTTTCGTGTGGCGCGGGCCGTTCTGCTATCCGATGGTCAAGCCCTACGTGTGGTGGAAGAAGAAGGACACGTGGGATCACGCGCTCCTTCGGCGGGCCTGCGCCATGCTCGAGGGACGGCACGACTTCACGGCGTTCTGCCGCGCCGACGAGCTGCCGTCAAACCCTGTGCGGAACATGCGCTTCGTGCGCTGTCTGCGGCGCGGGCAGCTGACGGTGCTGCGCGTGCGCGGCGACGCTTTCCTGACGAACATGGTTCGCATCATGGCGGGCAATCTGGACGCCGTGGCCTCGGGCGCGCGCCCGCTGTCGTGGCTGGCGGGGCTGCTCGAGGGCGCTCCGCGCGCGGAGTCGGCCGCCACGGCGCCGCCGACGGGATTATTCTTCTGGAGGGTTGGATATCCGCGCGAAAAAGTGTAAAATAGGCACGGTTAAGCCGCGTCTTTTTCGCGCGCTCAAAAAAATCCGCGCGCCGCGGCCACCCGCGCCCGCGCCGGGCCGGCGGGGCGCGCGGGCGCGAAAGCGGGCTTTTTCCGAAAAAAGGGGGAGGCACGGGCAGTGTTTTCACTGGGAAACGATATAGGGATCGACCTCGGCACCGCGACGGTGCTTATCTATCTGAAGGGCAAGGGCATCGTGCTGCGCGAGCCGTCGTGCGTGGCCGTGGATCAGGAGAGCGGGCGCGTGATGGCCGTCGGCTACGAGGCCAAGAACATGGTGGGGCGCACGCCGGGCAACATTGTGTCCGTGCGCCCGCTGCTTGACGGCGTGATAGCCGACTACACGATGACCGAGGCCATGCTGCGCTATTTTATGAAGAAGGTCAACCGCGGCATCCACCGCTATTTCCGCAGCCGCGTGATGATCTGCGTGCCGTCGGGAGCCACGGACGTGGAGCGCCGCGCCGTGCTGGAGGCGGCCGTGGAGGTGGGCGCGCGCGACGCCTATCTGATCGAGGAGCCTATGGCGGCGGCCATCGGCGCCGATCTGCACGTCGAGGAGTCGCGCGGCAAGATGGTCGTGGACATCGGCGGCGGCACAACCGACATCGCCGTGATCTCGCTGGGCGGCTGCGTGATCTCCAAGTCGCTGCGCGTCGGCGGCGACAAACTCGACGAGTGCATCATGCGCTATCTGCGCAAGCAGTACAACCTCGCCATCGGCGAGCAGATGGCCGAGAACCTCAAGATCATGATCGGCTCGTGTCTGCCCGACGGCGACGACAACAACGTGACGCTCAAGGGGCGCGATCTGGTGCAGGGGCTGCCCCGCCAGATCGAGATCAACAGCCGCAGCGTGTGCTCGGCCATCAGCGAGCGCGTCTCCGCGATCGTGGACGGCGTCAAGAGCGTGCTGGAGATGACGCCTCCGGAGCTTTCCGCCGACATCATCGATCAGGGCATCGTGCTCACAGGCGGCGGCGCGCTCCTTCGCGGCCTGCCGGAGCTGATCACGCGCAGCACGGGCATCAAGTGCGCCGTCGCCGACCGCCCCGCCGAGTGCGTGGCTCTGGGCACGGGCATCGCCCTTGCCAACATCGGCCGTCTGGGCGAAGTGGACAGGAGAAACTTCTTCTTCACGCTGCGCCCGCAGAGCGACTAGCCGATGGGCGCGGCCGTCAGTCCGGGCGCGCGGCCCCGGCCCTGGTGGGCCGCCCGGGGTCTGCGCTTTGAGTGCGCGCGCTGCGGCCGCTGCTGCCGAGGCGAGCCCGGCGCCGTATTCCTGCTACCGGACGAGGAAGCGGCGCTGGGCGCTTTTTTCGGCCTCTCCCCCGGGGAGTTTCGCGCCCGGTACGAGACTTCGCGCTGGCGCTACCCGAGTCTGCGCGAACGCGCGGGCGGCGAGTGCGTCATGCTCGGCGCGGACGGCGGGTGTCTCGTCTACGATCTCAGGCCGCTGATGTGCCGCACATGGCCGTTCTGGCCCGAGGCGCTCGACTCGCCCGGCGCGTGGGAGAGGGCCGCCCGGCGCTGCCCCGGCATGGACGCCGGGAGGCTGCGTCCGGCGGACGAGATAGCCCGGGCACTGGAGCGGCATCTGGCCTACGGGCGCGCTCTGGAAGACCGGCGGCGAAAGGAGGAACAGGCTTGGAGGAGAGCGTCTGGGAGCTTTTGACGGAAGTCAACTGGAAGATGATCATGTTCACGCTCGCGGCGGGCGGCATCCTCTCGATCCTCGGCGACAGGATCGGCATGAAGTTCGCCAAGCGGCGCGTGTCGCTCTGGGGCCTGCGCCCCAGATACACGTCGTCGATCCTCACGGCGTTCACCGGCACGCTGATTTCGCTGTTCGTCGTGGTGATCCTGGCCCTCGTGTCCGAGTCCGTGCGCACAAGCCTGTTCTCGATGCAGTTCATTCAGCGGCAGATCGCCGACTTGACGCGGCAGCTACAGGACAGCCGCAACGAGCAGCAGGTTTCCTCGCTGATGGTCGTGGAGGCGCAGCAGCAGCTCGACCGCAAGCAGCGCGAGCTGGACGACGCGCAGGAGCGTCTGGCGCGGACGCGGGAGGACTTGAGCGGCAAACAGGCGGAACTGACAAAGCTGCAGTCGCGGGCCGACAATCTGCGCGAGGCGACCGAGCGGCTCGGCGCCGAGCGGGCCAGGCTTGAGGAGAGCGTCAGGAGCATCCGCGAGAATCTGGGCAAGCTGCAGGAGGGCCGCATCGTCGCGTTCTCCGAGGAGCGTCTCGCGCAGGAGACCGTTCCCGGGGGCGTCGCGGACGAAGCCGGGGCCGCGCGGGCGCTCGACCGCCTCGACGAGCGCGTGCGCAACGAGGTGGCGCGCCGCGCGTCGGCCGTGCCCGCCTCCGTCGTCGTGGAGGACGAGGCCGGATCGCGCGAGGCGGCTGTCAGCCGTATCCTCGCCTACGACAGCCGGAAGGTGGTGCTGGCCATCGCTCGGCAGAACGTGACGGCGGGTCAGACCGTGCGCGTGGCCTACCGCGTGTACGAAAGTTCGCTTGTGTTCTCCGCGGGCGAGGCGCTCATCTCGCGCGTCGTCGGCTTCTCCCCCGGGCTTGACGAGGCCGAGACCATTCTCAGCTTCATGCTGAGACGCCTCAACGCGCTGTCCACCGCGAGCGGCATCATCACCGACTCTCTCACCGGCATGGTGGGCGGCATCCCCGCCAACGACTTTTACGACGCCGTGGAGCGCATCGCGTCCGCCGCCGCGCCGCTGCGCGTGACTGTTCTGGCGGCGGGCGACATCTACAGCGAGGGGCCCGTGAGCGTGAAAATCGACGTGGCCCCCGCCGGAGCCGACGCTCCCGTGGCCGACGAGGAACTCCCCGCGCTTGAAAATCCCGGGCAGAGCGCCGCGTCGTCCGAGGAGACGCCCGCCGCCCCGCTTTCGCTGCCCGCGGGCGAACTTCCCGTCTTTCTCAAGCCGTGAACTCCGCCGACTTCGCGCGCCTGCTGTCGCATGTTTTCCTGCCGCGCGCCTGTCCGCTGTGCGGCGCTCCCGGGTATTGGGTCTGCGAAAAGTGTCTGGAGCGCGCTCTCGCCGGGCCGACGCCGACGCCCCGCTGTCTTCGCTGCGGCGCTCCCGCCCCGTGCTCCGATCACGGCGCGAGGTACGAGTTGCGGCCGCTTGTCCGCCACGAGGGCGAGGCGCGCTCCCTGCTGCTCGCCGCCAAGTACGGCGGCGCGGGCCGTCTGGCGCTGCGGCTGGGGCAAGCGATGCGGCGCCTTGCGCCTCCCGGGGAGTGGACTGTGACCGTCATCCCGCCGCACAAGCGGCGCGGCCCGCTGCCCACGGGCGGCACGCACCTCGACTGGATGGCGCGCGGGCTGTCGGCGAGCGGCGTGAAACGGCGCGATCTTCTGCGCTGGAGGCGCTCCGTGACGCCGCAAAAGGAGCGTCGTTCCGCCGCCGAGCGCCGCGCCCTGCCCGCCGACTGTTTCGCGTGCGTCGCCCCCGCGCCCGGGCGCGTGCTGGTGATCGACGACGTGTGCACCACGGGCACCACGCTGCTGCGCGCGGCCACGCGCCTGTACGAGTCCGGCGCGAGAGAGGTGCTGTGCCTGTGTTTCGGCGTCGCGTAAAGCGCCGCGACGAAAGAGAATGTCAGACCGCCCCCGGGGCTTTTGCCCCGGGGGCGGTTTTTTCGCGCGCGGGCGGGG
>CAZRXR010000017.1:0-9226 GCA_964604125.1 uncultured Synergistaceae bacterium | reverse complement strand
CAGACCGCCCCCGGGGCTTTTGCCCCGGGGGCGGTTTTTTCGCGCGCGGGCGGGGACGGTTTTCGCGCGCCCTCGCGAAAAAAACGCGAAAAAGGCGCCGCGCGCGCTTTCGCTTTTTGAGAGCGTTTCTCCCGCCGCCACGCGGGGGCCAGACGGCTCGCGGACGCGCGAATTTCCCGCGAGCGGTGCGCGGTCGGCGCGCGAGGGGGTCGTTTGCTCGCGGATCGCGCGAATTTTTTGCGATCCTGAACGCGGTCGCCGCGCGGCGCTTCCGCCGGATCGCCGAACGTCCGCTCCGGCGGCGGACGGGACAGCGCGGCGGGACGGTTCGCAAAAAACGCGGCGCGGGGCGAAAGGCGCGCTCGCGGCCTGTTGAAACGCGGCTTGCGCGCCAGGGGGCTTTCCCTGCCGGTTCTCGCGTCCGCCCGTTCCGAGCGGCGAAGGCCGCCCGCGCGGGAACTTTTTTCGCCGAGGCCGGTCGATCCCGCGACGCGGCGTCGGCGCGTTTTCTCCTCGCGCGCCGGATCGGGCGCGGTTTTCGCGCGCCCTCGCGAAAAAAACGCGAAAAAGGCTCCGCGCGCTCGCCG
Organism: uncultured Synergistaceae bacterium; assembly: GCA_964604125.1. Classification (GTDB taxonomy): domain Bacteria; phylum Synergistota; class Synergistia; order Synergistales; family Dethiosulfovibrionaceae; genus Pyramidobacter. Next base: position 8,639 of record CAZRXR010000017.1, on the reverse strand, counting down.
TGCGATTTCGCTTTTTGAGATCGTTTCTCCCGCCGCCACGCGGGGGCTTCGTAGGCTCGCGGATCGCGCGAATTTCCCGCGAGCGGGGCGCGACCGCCCTTGACAGCGAGAAAAAACGATGATAAACTTTGCTCAGTTTTTATGATGTAAACTAAAACCGAGTTTATAGCACTTCCGTTTGAGGTGATCCTTTGGCTAACTTGTGGGGCGGGCGCTTCCGGGGCGCCGAAGACGATCTGATGAAGGCTTTCGGCAGTTCGCTGCCGCTTGGCCGCCGCTACTTGAAGGAGGACATCGAGGGCGGCGTCGCGCACGCGAAGATGCTCGGCGCTTGCGGCATCATCAGCCGCGCCGACGCGGACGCTATCGTGCGCGGTCTGGAGAGCATCGCGGCCGACGCGGAGTCGGGCGCGCTCGCTGTCGGCGAGGACGGGTGCGAGGATATCCACACCTTTGTCGAACTGGAGCTTACGCGCCGCGTCGGCGAAGCGGGAAAGCGCCTGCACACGGCCCGCAGCCGAAACGATCAGGTGGCCGTGGACACCAAGCTGTACGCCAGACGCGCCGCCGCTCGCGTGGACGAAAAGCTGGCCGCGCTGCGGGAGACGCTGGCCGGGACGGCCGACAAAAACCCGTGCCTGATGCCCGGCTACACGCACATGCAGAGGGCGCAGGCGGTCACGTTCAAGCACACGCTGCTGGCGTTCGACGCGATGTTCGCCCGCGACGCGCGCCGGCTGAAAAACGCCGTCGCCCTGATGATGGAGGAGTGCCCCCTCGGCTGCGGGGCGCTGGCTGGCACCACGCACGCCATCGACCGCGGGATGACGGCTTCGGCGCTGGGCTTTGAGCGCCCGAGCGCCAACTTTATCGACGGCGTGAGCGACCGCGACTACCTGTGCGAGCTGACGTTCGTGTTCTCGATGATCCTGATGCACCTGAGCCGCCTCGCCGAGTCCGTCGTGCTGTGGTGTACGAAGGAGTTCGGCTTTGTCACGCTCAGCGACGCCTACTCGACCGGCTCCAGCATCATGCCGCAGAAGAAGAACCCCGACAGCGCCGAACTTGTCCGCGGCTGCTGCGGCCTGGTGTACGGCTCGCTGACGGCCATCCTCACGGAGATGAAGGGCCTGCCGCTCGCCTACAACAAGGACATGCAGCTGGACAAGCGCGCGTTCATGCCGGCGCTCGACGACACGCTGATGTGTCTGGAGATCATGCGCGGCGTGATCGGCACGATGACGGTGCACGCGCCCGCGATGAAGAAGGCGCTGAAGGACGGCTTCCTCAACGCCACCGAGCTGGCCGACTACCTCGTCAATCGGGGCGTGCCGTTCCGCGACGCGCACGAAATCGTCGGCAAGGTCGTTTTGCTGTGCGAGGCCGAGGGCCGCGCCATCGAGGACGTGCCGCTTGAAAAGCTGCGGAGCCTGTGCCCGGCGATCGGCCCCGACGTGTACGCCCGGATCGATTACGAGCGCACAGTCCGGCTCGGCATAAAGGGGGAAATGCTGTGAAGCTGAGCTTCATCAACCCCGACGCGGGCGTTACCGAGGAGGGGCTGCGCGAGCGCCGCGCGCTGCTGAAAACCTTCGCGCGCCCCGACACCGAAGTGACGATGGTCTGCCCCGTCGGCACGGACATCTGCGTGGATTCGGCGCTCGACGCGGCGCTCGTCGTGCCGGAGATCGTGCGTCTGGCGCTTGCCGCGCGCGACGAGGGCGCCGACGCCGTGTGTCTGTACTGTTTCAGCGACCCGGGGATCGACGCCTGCCGCGAGGTTCTCGACATTCCCGTCGTGGGGGGAGCGCAGGCGAGCGTGCTGCTGGCCGCGCAGCTTGCCAACAGCTTTTCGGTGATCACCACGTCGGCGCGCCGCGTGTCGCAGAAGCGGGCGTTCGCGCGCGCTCTGGGCGCCGACCCGGCCAGACTGGCTTCGGTGCGCGCCGTCGAGATGCCGCCCGGCGTCCGCGTGGAGAGATCCGCGATGATCGAGACGCTCGCGGCTGCGGTGGAGAAGTGCGTGACGCTTGACGGCGCCGACGCCGCCGTGTTGGGGTGTTTAAGCTTCGCCGGCACGGGGCGCGAGCTTTCGCGGCGCGCGGGCGTCCCCGTCATCGACCCGGCGGCGGCGCTCGTGACGACGGCCGAGGCCATCGTCGCGCAGGGACTGTGTCACAGCGGGATCGGCTGGCCCGCGCCGCCCGCGCGCGGGCGCAGATGGAGCGGCGGGAGCGTGAACGGTTGAAACGCGCGCTGTTTCGCGCGCGAATTTCGGAAAAAGACACGGAGGTACGCACAATGAACATGAGAAAGATTCTGGCATGCGCGGCGGCTTTGGCGCTGTGCGCGACATCGGCGTTCGCGGCGAAGCCGCTCGAGGGCAAGCACTTGAAGATGGCCGTCAGCCCCACGTTCCCGCCGTTCGAGTTCGAGCGGCTCAACGACAAGGGCGAGAGCACAATCGTCGGCTACGACATCTCGATGGTGGACGAGATCGCCGCCCGTCTGGGCTTCGACTACGAGATCGTGCACACCAACTTTAAGGGTCTGCTGGGCGAGCTGAGCGGCGCGCGCGTCGATTTCGTCGTATCCGGCATGTCGGCCACCGAGGAGCGCAAAAAGAGCGTTGACTTCTCGATCCCCTACTACTACTGCCAGACATCGATCATTCAGCATAAGGGCACGAACATCAAGACCGTGGCCGACATGAAGGGCAAGAAGATCGCCGCGTCGTTCGGCACGCAGTACTGCGACTTCGCGACGGCCGTCGGGGCCAACGTGACGGCGATGGACACCGCCGCGTACTGTATGCAGGAACTGCTCGCCGGGCGCGTTGACGGCGTGGTGCAGGACGCCGCGAGCGCCTCGGTGCGCATCAAGTCGCACCCCGAACTTGAGTACTTCGTGCTGCCGCAGGCGGATCTGGACGCCGTGTACAAGCGGACGGGCGCGAACGTGTCGGACAGCTTCTCGGCCGCGTTCCCCAAAGGCTCCACGCTCGAGCCGCTGTTCTCCAAGACCATCGAGGAGATGCGGGAAGACGGCGCGATGAAAGCCATCTACGAGAAGTGGATCGGCCCGTGGCCCTACTGATGTTCCGCCGGAAAGGAGACTTTTTTATGAAAGACGCCTTCAGGAAACTCGCGCTCGCCGCGCTGGCGTCCGCGCTTTTCGCGGCAAGCGCGTTCGCGTCGGGGGAACTGGCCGGCAGGCACTACACGCTGGCCATCAACGCCACGTTCGCCCCGTTCGAGTTCGCCACCGTGAACGACAAGGGCGACAGCGTCATCACGGGATTTGACATCGACGTGCTCGACGCCATCGCCAAAAGCCTTGGCTTCACCTACGACCTCAAGGACATGAACTTTTCGGGCCTCATCGGCGAACTACAGAGCGCTCGCGCCGACTTCGTGATCTCGGGCCTTTCGGCCACCGAGGAGCGCAAAAAGAGCGTGGACTTCTCGATCCCCTACTACTACTGCAAGACGGCGATCCTGTCGCCCGCGAGCGCGCCGGTCACGTCGATGGCCGAGATGAAGGGCAAAAAGGCGGCCGCCGTGTTCGGCACGGAGTACTCCAAGGTGGTGGAGGCCGCCGGTTCCGTCCCCACGCTGCTGGACAACAGCACGATGGTGACGCAGGAACTGCTCAACGGCCGCGTGGACAGCGCCGTGATGGACGCCTCCCAGGCCAAGAGCAAGTGCGACGAGCACCCCGGCCTCGTGTACCACGTGATCCCCAACGAGCTGCTCGAGAAGTCGCGCTACGCCGCCAGCACCTACAGTATCGCGTTCCAGAAGAACTCCCCGCTGATCCCCTACTTCAACAGGGAAATCGAGAGGATGTTCGCCGACGGCACGATGAAAGAACTGATCGTCAAGTGGATGGGCGAGGAGTTCCTCTAGACTCCGGCCGCCCCTCGAGCGGACAGGACGGCCCGAAAAGAGTTTCGATCTCCGGCCGAAACTCTTTCGGCCGTCTGTTTCCGCCGGTTTGGAAAAACCGGCGCGCCCGCGTTAAAGAAACGGAGGAATGAGAACGAATGTCGCGTAAAATGCCGCAAAAATACCGCGCCGCGCTGTGGACGCTCCTCGCGCTCCTCGTCTTCGCGGCGTGCGCGTGCGCGGCCGATACGGCGCCCGCGCGCGATTTCCAGCTGCACTTCGAGCGCATCTGGCCGTTCTACAAGCTGTTCTACAACGGCATGCTCAACTCGCTCAAAGTCACCTTCCTGTCGCTGATCGTCGGCTCGTGCACCGGCACCCTGCTGGCGCTGCTGCGCGTGTCGCAGCTGGGGCCGCTGTCGTGGATCGCCGCCGTGTACACGTCGATCTTCCGCGGCACGCCGCTGATGGTGCAGCTGTTCATCGTGTACTTCGCCACGCCGCAGGTGTTCAACTACCAGATCCCCGCCATCAACGCCGTGGTCATCACGTTCGGCCTCAACTCCGCCGCCTACATCTCCGAGGTGCTGCGCGGCGGCATCCAGTCCATCGACGTGGGGCAGCGCGAGGCCGCGATGGCGCTCGGCGTGCCCTACAGGCCGATGATGTTCGACATCATCATCCCGCAGGCGCTCAAAACCGTGCTGCCCGCGCTCGTCAACGAGCTTATTTCTCTGCTCAAGGAGACGTCGATCGTCGCCACCATCGGCATGCTCGACATGATGCGCGCCGCCCAGACCGCGATGAACGCCACCTATCTGGCCTTTGAGCCGTTCATCGTCGTCGCCGGCATGTACTACGTGCTGGTCATGCTGCTGACCATCTTCGCCAGGGGGCTTGAGAGGAGGCTGCGCAAAAGTGATCGAGATTAAAAACCTGAAGAAGCATTTCGGCTCGCTCGAGGTGCTCAAAGGCGTCAACCTGAAGATCGACGACGGCGAGGTAGTCTCCATCATCGGCCCGTCCGGCTCGGGCAAGTCCACGCTGCTGAGGTGCATCAACCTGCTTGAAAAGCCCACGTCGGGACAGGTGATCATCGACGGGCAGGACATCACCGCCAAAGGCGTGAACATCCAGAAGGTGCGCGAGGAAGTCGGCATGGTGTTCCAGCACTTCAACCTGTTCCAGAACAAGACCGTGCTGCAGAACATGATCTACGCGCCGATGAAGGTGCGCGGCCTGGCGCAGAAGGCGGCCGAGCGGCGCGCCATGCAGCTGCTCGACCGCGTGGGCCTGTCGGACAAGGCGGGCGAGTACCCGTCGATGCTGTCGGGCGGCCAGCAGCAGCGCGTCGCCATCGCGCGCGCCCTCGCGATGGAGCCGAAGACCCTGCTGTTCGACGAGCCGACGTCGGCGCTCGACCCCGAGATGGTCAAGGAAGTGCTCGACGTTATCCGCGGCCTGATGAGCACGGGCATCACGATGGCCATCGTAACGCACGAGATGGGCTTCGCGCGCGAGGCGTCGCACCGCATCTGCTTCGTCGATCAGGGCGTGATCGCCGAGGACGCGCCGCCGGCGGTGTTCTTCTCCACGCCGAAGTCGGCCCGCGCGCAGACGTTCCTGGAGAAAGTGCTTTAAAAAAGGCGCGCGTCCCGAGACCGATCCGGGCGCGCGCCGCTTTTTTGTCCTTCCCGGGGGGGGGCGCTTTCGCGGGTGTGCCGACGGTGCGCGGCGGAAAGAGAGAACCGGGCGGGGCTGTTCGGCAGAGCCGCTAGAAAGGACTCCGGGGGAAACTGTTGTACATTTAGATGTCCGAAAAGCTTTGACGCGAAGCCGGCGCGCGGCGCCGCGCCGTTCCGCGCGCGGATCGGCGCGCCCGTGTTGTCGTATCCGCGCCGGACAGAGCGCCGCGCCTCACGCTTGCGAGCAGCCCGGCCGCGAGACGAGACGCTCCCGTTCGCCGTTTTTTCCGCCGTGTCCGCCGCGCGTCGTATCTCCCGCGCGAGGGCGCGTGTCGCGCGCCGCTTTGCCCTTGTCAAAGCGGGCGGAACTGTGCTATAATGCCCGAGTAGCCGCGGAGGGGTGTCCGAGTGGTCTATGGTGCATGCTTGGAAGGCTTGTGTACCCTTTAGGTACCGGAGGTTCGAATCCTCTCCCCTCCGCCACTCCTTTCTTTGTTAGTGCTAAAAAGAAAGAAGTAAACAGTAAAGCCCGCGCGTCCGGCGCGGGCTTTTTTTGCTATAATGGGCCAAAATGCGCGGCGCGGTTTTTCTTTTTCGGAAGTAGAAAGAAACGGCAATTTGTACCTGTTTCTGCTCCCGGGGGAAATAAGAGAGAAAAATTTTGTACCCGAGCCGGAAAGGAGACCCGAATGCTTACGGCGACGGCTGTCGCGCGTGCGGCGGCACAGGAGAAAGAGTATCTTCTGCACGATTCCGAAAACCTGTATCTGAGGGTGCGTCCCTCGGGAGCGAAAACATGGCTGCTCCGCTGGTATTCCGGCGGCGCGGCCCAAAGTCGCACGCTTGGACGCTACCCCGCGATGACCTTGCACGAGGCGCGGCGTCGGCGCGACGCCCTGCTGCCGCGACTGAAAGACGGGCGAACCGCGAACGATGGACAGACGTTTGGCGAACTGGCCCGCGATTGGTACGCGCGGCGTCAGGCGGGATTGTCCGGCCGCCATCTTCAGACCGTGCGCCAGAGACTGAACGCCTATATCCTGCCCGCGCTCGAGAGCCGCCCCGTCGCGGAGATCCGCCGCCCCGAGCTCATCCGTCTCGTGACGGGCATGTTCGACCGCGGGATTGAGGAATCCGCGATCCGCGCCGCCGGCATCATCGAGAATATATTCCGCTACGCGCTCGACACCGGCGCCGTCGAGACATCCCCCGCGCAGTATCTGGCGAAGGCCCTGCCGCGGAAGACGCGCCTCACGCGCCATTTTCAGAGCGCCGCGGATCCCGCGCAAATCGCGGCCGTCATGCGGGGCCTCGCGCGCGTCGAGAGTTTTCAGGCCCGAAGCGCTCTCCTGCCGATCGCGTATACCTTTGTGCGCGTCGGCGAACTCCTGCGCGCGACATGGGCGGAGATTGACCTGCCCGCCGCCCGGTGGAACATCCCGGCGGAACACATGAAGCGCCGCCGCGAACACGTCGTCCCCCTCTCTCGACAAGCCCTCGCGCTGATGAAGGACGAGCGCGACTATGACGCCCGCGCCGGGTACGCCGACCCTCGCGATCCGCTCTTTCCCGCGCTGAGATCACGCGCCCGCCCGCCGAGATCGATCACCGAGGCCGCGCTCTTGAAGACCTTGAAAGTCCTCTGCTGGCAGTGCCCGGGGACGCCGCCCATGACCGTACACGGTTTTCGCTCCATGGCGTCGAGCGTCCTCAACGGGAACGGTTTCAACGCCGACGCTATCGAACTCCAGCTCTCCCACGCGCCCCAGGGCGTTCGCGGCGTGTACAATCGCGCCGAGTACATGGACGATCGCCGCGCGATGATGCAATGGTACGCCGACTATCTCGACGCGCTGCGCGATGGGAAGTAGCGAACAACAAAAGTCAAAGCCGCGCGGAGACGTTTACAAAGGAGTGTTTTAAAATGACCGTAAAATCACAGATTCTCGCGATAGTAAATCTTGTCCCGGAGACTGAACTGCCGACACTCTTGGAGGTAATACGGCGTTTTGTTCCCGTCGATTGGGAGGACACGGCAACTCCCGACGATATTGAGGCGCATAACGAGGCGATGAGGGAATACGCGGCGGGAGAAACGGCGCCCCATGAAATGATAAACTGGGAATGACAAAGCGTTACGCCGACTATCTCGACGCGCTGCGCGGCGGGAAGGCGCCGCCGGAAAAGCCGTAAAAGAAAAGCGCTGCCGTTTGGCAGCGTCTTTTTTTTGCCGCGTAAAAGCGTCCCGCGAAACGCGGGACGCTTTTTTATTCCTGTTTTTTTCTTAACTCTAACAACGCCGAGACGATCGCGCGCAGCTCTTTTTCGGTGTATTTCATGTTCGCGCAAAGCTCGAACAGATCGGGCTGCTCGTGCCGAAAGCGGAGGACGCTTTCAAGATCGCTGTACACCGCGGACGGCAAAGACACAGCTTCGTTTGTCATCGTGCCGCCGTTTTTTCCGTTATTACGCGCCCCCCCGTTTACTGTTTGAGTAATCGACCCGTTATTCTCTACGTTGTTAATTTGAACGATATTGCCGCCGCCGTTGCCCGCCGCAACGACGGCGGTTTTTTTGTCGGAGAGAAGGTCGTCAAAGGGAACTTCAAAAAACGTTGCTAAATTCTTCAACATTGGAACCGATGGTGTACGGCGGTTGTGTTCGAGATCGTAAATGTACGACGGCGAAATTGATATTTGCAACGCAAGCTTCGCGACGCTCAACCCTTTCTGTTTCCTTAATCTTCTGAGTGTCGCGCCAAAGGTGTTTTCTTTCATGTCCCCTCCCGCCGATCGCTACGACGAACGGATGTCCTCGCCACCTATTTCATACGCCGCACTTAGTAATTTCAATCGATCGCGTACGGTCATTTCGCCGTACAAACGAAGCAACTCGCTTTCTTCTTCTGATAGGACGCGCTCCCCTCTCGCGCTGATAACGCCGCTGTTTGTGCCGAGATCCTTCGCCGTGTCTCCGTCCGGCCCGTCCTCCCCCGTCAGCAGCCATATTACGGAGACGCCGAGGAAGGTAGCGATTTTTGGTATCAGCTTTGCCGGTGGATCTGAAC
>CAZRXR010000016.1:23853-30386 GCA_964604125.1 uncultured Synergistaceae bacterium | reverse complement strand
CCCTCCGCGCCGCTTTTCGCGCCCCACGCGCGCGGTTTTTGGTATATAATAAACGGCGAAAAATTCCGCGTTACGCAAAGGGGATCTCTCATGTCTCACGATATCGGCAAAACATTGATGACGATCGGATTGGCGCTGGTGATCGCCGGCGCGGCCGTCCGCTTCGGCGGAAAGTTCCTCGCTCTCGGGCGTCTGCCCGGCGACTTCTCGTGGCACGGCAAAGGCTGGTCGGTGTACGTTCCGCTCGCCAGTTCCGTCGTCGTCAGCGTCGTGCTGACGGTTCTGGCAAACCTGTTCTTCCGCCGTTAGGGGGTGCGCGCGCATGAGCCCGACGCAAAGGCTGACGCAGCTGAGCGGCAGCAGCGGCTGAGCCGCCAAGATCGGTCCGGAGGACCTGGCGAAAGTCTTGAGCGGGCTGCCGCGCCCGCGCGACGAACGCATCCTCACCGACTGGGAGGGCGGCGAGGACGCCGCGCTGTGGAAGATCGACGAGCGGCGCGTGGGCATCCTCACCGTGGATTTCATCACTCCCGTCGTGGACGACCCCTACGTGTGGGGGCAGGTGGCCGCCGCCAACTCCATCAGCGACGTGTTCGCGATGGGCGGCTTGCCGCTTGTGGCGCTCAACGTGGTGGCCTTTCCGCTCAACTGCCTGCCCATCGAGACGCTGAAGCGGCTGATGGAAGGCGGCGCCAGCAAGGTGAGCGAGAGCGGCGCCTTCTTGATGGGAGGCCACAGCGTGGAGGACAGGGAGCCGAAATACGGTCTGTGCGTGTTCGGCGAGGTGGAGCGCGACGCGATGTGGCGCACCACGGGCGCGCTGCCGGGCGACGCGCTGGTGCTGACAAAGCCGCTCGGCACGGGCATCGCCGCCACGGGCATAAAGGCCGGCATGGCCGAGCCGGCGCTGGCCGACGCGGCCGTCGAGTGGATGACCAAACTGAACGACCTGCCGCGGCACATGAGCGCCGAACTGCGCAAACAGGTGCACGCGGCCACCGACGTGACGGGCTTCGCGTTCGCCGGGCACGCGCTCGACATGCTGAGCGCCCGCACCGTCGATCTGACGCTGGACACCGGCTCGCTGCCCGCGCTGCCCGGCGCGGCCGATCTGGCGTCGACGGGGCTACTGCCGGCGGGAGCCTACCGCAACGAGCATCTCTATTCCCCGCTGATGGACGGCTTGGAGGCGCTGCCGCAGGAGTCGCGCGACCTGCTGTTCGACCCGCAGACTTCGGGCGGCCTTCTGCTGGCCGCCCCTCCCGACGCGGCGTCGGAAATCGTGCGCGTCGCCCGCGATCGCGGTTTCGACAGCGCGCGCGTCGTGGGAACGTTCGCGCCCGGCTCCGGGCGTCTCGTCTGCGCCTGAGGCGCGCGAAAAAAAAAGACAGCCGCCGGATCTCCGGCGGCTGTCTTTTTTTTCGCGAGGGCTATTTCATCTGATCGAGGCGGCTTCCCATCGCGAGAATGTCGCTGTGGATGGAAAACAGCAGGTCTCCGCCGCGCGGCGGCGGAAGGTACACGCCGCCCGCGTAGGCCGCGAGCGCACGGCGCGTCTCCGGCTCGGTCTGCCAGTCGAACACGACGAGCCTGCCGTCGCGCAGCGGCTCGGCAAGCGACAGCCCCTCCTCGGGCGTCCGCGCGCCCGCGAGAGACCGGATACGGCGCGACTCGGCGGGCGTCGGCGCGTCCACGAGGGCGCCCGACGCGGCGAAGAACGGGCGGTAGAGATCGCTGAGACACAGCACCCGCGCGCCCGAAAAGCGTCTGCGGCCCGAGATGAGCACGGAGCGCAGACGCGCGCTGAACTCGCCCAGCCGCCGCTGGAAGTAGTCAAACCGCTTCGGCAGCAGTTCGGCAAGCGCGTTCATCGCACGCTGGGCCGTGAAGGGCAGGTTGGCGGGGTCGGAGTAAAACCGCGCCGCCGTCCCGCTCCGCGTCCCGTCGGGAAACAGCGCGCGCATGGGGCGCGCGCGCTCGGCCTCCGTCGCGCGGCGGCGCAGGCGGAGCGCGAATTCGGCGTACTGCCTGTCGTCTAGGACGATCAGCGGCGTGCGCATGGCCTCCGCGCTCATAAGGCGCGATCGGATCACGGTGAGCCGGTCGCGCGAGTTCCACGTCTGGGCGCACACCACGTCCACATACGGGCCGCCGATGAAGCGCAGCAGCTGCTCCATCATGGGATCGATCGTGAGCACCTTCAGCGGCTCGGGCTTTCGCGCGAGCGCGGCCGGTTCGCCGCTCAGCCACAGCGCGAGCGCCGCCGTCACGGCGAAGACGCGGCGCGCGGTCAGCATGGTTCGCAGATCACGGCTTCGTCGCGGCCGTCAAGCTCGCTTACGCGAACCTCGACGGTCTGACGCGGCGAAGTCGGCACAACCTTGCCGAGGTAGTCCGGCTGGATGGGCAGCTCGCGACATCCCCGGTCGATCAGCACGAGCAGCCGCACGCACGCGGGCCGTCCCAGATCGGACAGCGCCTCGAGCGCGGCGCGGACAGTGCGCCCCGTGTAGAGCACGTCGTCCACGAGGACGATCCTCTTGCCGCCGATGTCGCAGGGGACGGAAGTGCTGTTGACGACCGGCTGGTCGCCGAGCAGGCGGATGTCGTCGCGGTAGAGCGTGATGTCCAGTTCCCCGAGAGGCGCGGCGGCGCACCCGGCCTCGATCAGGCGGGCGCGCACGCGGGACGCGAGGTACACGCCGCGGCGCTGAATACCGATGAAGACAAGCCCTTCGCGCCCGCGGTTGCGCTCGAGGATCTCGCCGCTCACGCGCCGCAGCGCGAGATCCATGTCGCCGGCGGTCATCACGACGGCTTTCTCTTTAAGTTTCAAGTCGCTGTCCTTCGCGCGCCGCGCTATTTTTTGTCGGGCCGGCTGCCGGGCTTGACGGGCGGCGTGCCGAGTTCGCGGCACAGCGGGCAGTCGTCCGGCTCCCAGACGGGGAACGACACTTGGATCAGCGAGTAGAGACTGTCGCCCAGCGCGTTTTTGCCGCCGGAGCGGTCGGTGATGCAGGCCGAGGCCAGCCACACGCAGCCGCCCGCGACGAGATGCCGCCCCGTCTCGCTGACGGAGCCGCCCGTGGTGACGACGTCCTCCACCACGACAAAGGTCTTACCGACGGGCATCTCGAAGCGGCGCAGTTTCATCTCGGCTCCGTCGCGCTCGCAGAACAAAAACGGCACGTTCAGCGCGCGGGCGACCTCGTGTCCGATGATCAGACCGCCGATGGCCGGCGAAGTGATGAAGTCGGGCCTGAGATGGGCGATTTTCTTCGCCAGTTCGGCGCCGCAGAACGCGGCGTACTCGGGGTGGCACAGAAGCCGCGCGCTCTGCATGTAGTTGCCGCTGTGCTTGCCCGATGTGAGGCGGAAGTGTCCCGTCATCCACGCGCCGCTGTCCACGTACATCTTTTTGACTTTTTCCTGAAGCTCCGCGTCGTTCATCGCAATTCCTCCTGTGCTGTGCAAACACGCGCCGCGCGGGCTAGACGCGCGCGGCGAGCCCTCTGCGTATCGACGCCGCGATCTCCTCCACGGCCTTGCGCACGTCGGGCGCCTTATAGATGGGCCGCCCCATCACGATGTAGTCGGCGCCGCTACGGAACGCCTCCTCGGGCGTGGCCACGCGCGACTGGTCGTCGCCGCCCGCCACGAGGCGCACGCCGGGAACCACCTTCAGCAGCGTAGGCGGCGTGGCCTTGCGCACCTCGGGCAGGTCGAGCGGCGAGCACACCAGACCGTCCATGCCGCAGTCGCCGCACAGCCACGCGCGCTTTTTGATGGCGGCCTGCATCGTGCAGCCGGGGGCCACCTCGTTCCACGTCTTCTCGTCAAAGCTGGTCAGCACCGTGATGCCGAGCAGCTTCATCGTAGAGCCGAGGCGGTCGCGCGCGGCGACGGACTCCTCCATCATGCGCCGTCCGCCGTCGGTGTGCATCGTCAGGCAGAAGATGCCCATGTCGGCCAGCGTCTCCACAGCCAGCCGCACCGTGTTGGGAATGTCGTGCAGTTTCAGGTCGAGGAACAGTTTGAAGCCGTGATCGACGATCTCCTTCAGGAAATGCGCGCCGCCCTGGGCGTAGAGCCTTGGGCCGATCTTGATCGAATCGACGACGCCGGACAGCGCGTCCATCGTCCGGCGGGCTTCGCGCAGCGTGTCGAGGTCGAGCGCGGCAAACAGAGGCAACGATTTCAGTTCACTCATGCGGGCAACTCCTCGTCTGTAAAAATTTGCCGGTTCAAGCCGTTTTCCGGGCCAAGCCGACAAGTTCGCCGATATTTCCGACGCCCCGGCCGCGCGCGGCGGCCCGAAGCCCTTCGTGGATACGGGCCAGCACGCCCAAGTCGGAGAACAGGGCCGCGCCCACCTCCACCGCCGTCGCGCCCGCCATGATCATCGCGAGCGCCGCGTCGGGGCCGTCCACGCCGCCGCAGCCGATGACGGGGATACCGACGGCGCCCGCCACGTCCCACACGACGCGCAGCGCCAGCGGGAACACCGCGGGGCCGGAAAGCCCCGCCACGCGCCGCGCGAACACGGGCGCTCCGCGCTTGGTGTCGATGGCCATGCCCAGCCACGTGTTGCCGGCCACGATCGCCGACGCCCCCGCGCGCTCGGCGGCGCGGGCGACGGCCGCGTTGTCGGGCGCCTGCGGCGTCAGCTTGACCCACAGCGGGCCATCGTAACGCCGTCTGGCGATGGCCACGGCGTTGGCCGTCAGCGCGGGATCCACGCCGCAGCTCATGCAGCCGTGATCCGTGTTGGGACACGAAACGTTCAGTTCGACGCAATCGACAAGCCCGCGCGCGTCGGCGACGGCGCTCATCATCTCGTCAAGCTCGCCGTCGCCCTGCACACAGATATTCAGCACCACGGGTATGCCGCGCTTTTTCAAAGCGGGCAGGCGGTTGGCCATAAAGCTGTCGATGCCCTCGTTCTGCAGGCCGATGCTGTTCAGCACGCCCGAGGGCGTCTCCCACACGCGCGTGCCCGGGTTCCCCTCGCAGGGGTAGCGCGTGATCGCCTTGGAGCAGAACGCGCCCGCGTGCGACGCCAAATCGGCGGCCCACATCTCCTCCTCGTAGGGCCACGTGCCCGACGCGGTGACGACGGGAACTTTAAGGCTCAGCCCGCCCGCGTCCACGCGCAGAGTGTCACAGGCGCAGTTCATCCCATTTCACCTCCCGTGCCTGAAACACCGGGCCGTCAACGCACACGCGCCGCCGACCCGCGACCGTGTCCACGACGCAGCCGAAGCAGCCGCCGTAGCCGCAGCCCATGCGTTTTTCCAGACTCACCCGGATATCGTCGCACAAAGAGCCGTATTTCCGGTACAGCGCTTTCATCATCGGGTTCGGGCCGCAGCAGGCAAGCGACACGCCGCTCAAGTCCTCGCCCTCCAGCCCGTCGATAGAAAAGCCCTTTCTGCCGATGGAGCCGTCGTCACTGTACAGCGTCATCTCGGGCGCGCGGGCTTTCACCCAGTCGGCAAAGCCCTTCCAGCCCGCGTCGCCCACGCCGAGAAACAGCTTCTCGAAGCCCCCAAGCGACGAGCGCAGGAACAGAAGCGGCGCGACGCCGAGCGTTCCCGCCACGGCCCACACGCGCGGGTGCGCAAACGGGCCGAATCCGCCGCCCGAAGGGCCGCGCAGCGAGAAAATCTGCCCGCGTCTCGCGCCGGCGATGATCTCCGTGCCGGCGCCGACCACGCGGAACAGTACCTCGACCGTCCCCGAGGAAGCGTCGGCGCCCAGCACGCCGAACGGACGGCGCAGCAGCGGCGCCGTCGTCCCCCCCGGCCGCACGAGCACGAAGCTGCCCGGCGCGGCGGCGGCGGCGATTTGCGGGCACTCGAACGCGAGACGCCAGACGCCCGGCGACACTTCCTCCTTGGCGGCAAGGCGCGAATCATGATCGCGGATCACTCGGACTCCCCCTTGTTGACGCGGATTTTCGCGAAGCCGCGGACGCGAACCTCCCGCCGCGGCCCGGACTATTGTACCGCGGCGGGCCGATTTATACAACCGATTGCAAAGAACGAATTTTTTCAAAAAGCGCGGTCGCCCTCGCGAAGGGACGGCCGCGCTTTTTTCGTTTTTCGCGTCGCCGCGCGAGGCCCTCGAAGGCCGGGACAAAAAAACGCGGCGTTTCGGATACGGCGCGGGAAAAGGGACGTAAAAAAACTCGCGGAACGGACAACGGCGTTCGCGGTTCCCCGCCGGACGGCGGTTAAACGGGGCGCTCCGCCGCGCGGAACGCGCGGCCGACGCGGAGGTAAAAAAAAAGCGCCGTCGCCGGCCGGGACGCCGCCCGCCTTTTTTCGCGCGGGACAACGACAGACAACCGACGGACTTTGCCGGAAAGAACCATCGCCGATCGGCGGGCGGAAGGGCGTGAAGAACGCGCGCCCGGCGGCGGTTTTCCGTCCGGCGGGCAGTCTGTCGCCGCCCGGCGCGAAGGCAAGCCGAAAACCGCGTCGCCGCGCGAGGCCCTCGAAGGCCGGGACAAAAAAACGCGGCGTTTCGGA
>CAZRXR010000016.1:0-23753 GCA_964604125.1 uncultured Synergistaceae bacterium | reverse complement strand
CGCGTCGCCGCGCGAGGCCCTCGAAGGCCGGGACAAAAAAACGCGGCGTTTCGGATACGGCGCGGGAAAAGGGACGTAAAAAAACTCGCGGAACGGACAACGGCGTTCGCGGTTCCCCGCCGGACGGCGGTTAAACGGGGCGCTCCGCCGCGCGGAACGCGCGGCCGACGCGGAGGTAAAAAAAAAGCGCCGTCGCCGGCCGGGACGCCGCCCGCCTTTTTTCGCGCGGGACAACGACAGACAACCGACGGACTTTGCCGGAAAGAACCATCGCCGATCGGCGGGCGGAAGGGCGTGAAGAACGCGCGCCCGGCGGCGGTTTTCCGTCCGGCGGGCAGTCTGTCGCCGCCCGGCGCGAAGGCAAGCCGAAAACCGCGTCGCCGCGCGGGCAAAACCGGCGCGGGCGTCTGGGGCGGGCACAAAAAAACCCGCCGAGGCCGCTAGGGCCGGCGGGGTTTTTCCGCGAAAGGGCGCGGACGCCCTCCAAAAAACAGGTTCTTACGCGCCGTCTTAAAAAGCGCGGTTTTCCCAACCCGCTCTTTCGCGGGTTTCTCCAAACGGAGGGCGTCTCAGTCGTCGGCCCGCCGGTTGTCGCACACGATCCTGCCGCCCAGCACGGTCATCAGCACCCGTCCTTTGAGCGTGCGCCCGTTCCACGGGCAGTTGCGGGCTTTGGAGCGGAACTTTGAGGCGTCCACGATCCACTCGCGCTCGGGATCGAACAGCACGAGGTCGGCCGGGCCGCCGGGCGAAAGCGTCACCTCTGGCAGGCGGAAGACGCGCCTCGGCGCTGTGCTCATGCGCTCGATCAGCTTCGAGAGAGGGAAGCCCTCGCGGTGGTACAGGCCGTCGAGACACGCCGAAAGCGCCGTCTCGAGGCCGATGACGCCGTTGGGGGCGGCGGCCATGCCCTTCGCCTTCTCCTCCGGGGTGTGGGGCGCGTGGTCGGTGGCGATCACGTCGAGCACGCCGCTTTTGACGGCCTCGCGGATGGCGCGGGCGTCCTCGGCGGTGCGCAGGGGCGGGCTCATCTTGGCGTTCGCGCCGCATTCGAGCACGGCCGTTTCGTCGAGGAACATATGGTGCGGCATCCCCTCGGCGGTGACGTTCACGCCCCGCGCTTTGGCGGCGGCGATGATCCCGGCGCCGCGCTTTGTGCTGACGTGCTGCACGTGCACGTGCGCGCCCGTCTTCTCGGCGAAGAACACGTCGCGCATGATCATCAGCTCCTCGGCCAGCGCGGGCGCGCCTTCAAGGCCCAGTTTGGCCGAGATGTCGCCCCGGTTCATCGATCTGTCGCCCTCAAATCCCCGCGCCTCGCAGTGCACGCTGACGGGCAGGCCCGCCGCCGCGGACTTCTCCATGGCCCGGTAGAACAGCGGGCCGTCGGCCACGGTGAGACCGTCGTCGCTCAAACAGACGGCGCCGGCGGCTTTCAGCGCGGCGAAGTCGGTCAGATCTTTGCCAGCCAGACCCCTTGTGACGGCGGCCGCGGGATAGACGCGGCAGTCGAGGGAGCGGGCGCGCTCCGCGCAGGCCCGGACAGCCTCGGGCGTATCGACGGGAGGAACGGTGTTGGCCATGGGCACGACGGCGGTGTAGCCGCCGGCCGCGGCGGCCGCGCAGCCGGTCTCGAGCGTCTCCTTGCGCGTCTGCCCCGGGTCGCGGAAATGCACGTGCAGGTCGGCCAGACCGGGGGCCAGCGCCGCGCCGCCGCAGTCCACGACGAGCGCGTCACCGGGCGCGTCGATCCCGCCGCCCGAGACGGCCACGGCTGCCACGACGCCGCCCGACGCAAGCAGGCTGCCCGAAACGTCCATGTTCAGCGCGGGATCGATCAGCCGGGCGTTTACAAACAAAATCGCGTTCATCAGGTCACGCTCCTTTTATCCGGCGGACAGGGCGGGAGAATCACAGCACGATCTCGGACACGACGCGCCGCAGCGTCTCGTAGCCCGGTCGCACGCGCTCCCAGTCGATGCTCTCGTCGGGGTTGTGGCTGACGCCGTCTTTGCACGGCACGAAGATCATCGCCGAGGGGATCAGCGAGGCCATGTACATCGCGTCGTGCCCCGCCCCGCTTGGCATACGGCGGCACTTCGCGCCCAGAGCGGCGCAGGCTTTTTCCACGCGGCGGGCCAGCAGGCCGTCCAGCGCCACCGGCTTGTCGGCGGAATAGAGCGTGCAGCGACATTCCACGCCGCGCTCGGCGCAGATCTTCTTCACTTTGTCCTTCACGTCGCCGCAGGCGCGCGAGATGCTCTTTTCGACGATGCCGCGAATGTCCGCCTTCAGGATAACGCGGCCGGGCACCACGTTCATCGCGCCGGGGAAACACTCGCACACGCCGATTGTGGCGACAGTGCCGAAGTCGCTCTCGGCGCGCCCGGCCCGCTCCACGGCCAGCACGATCTCGGCGGCGGCCGCCAGCGCGTCGCGCCGCATACTCATCGGACAGGCGCCGCTGTGGGCCTGCTCGCCCCGCACGTCGAGCATGAAGCGCGTCGGCGCGGCGATGGCCTCCACGATGCCCACGTCCTCGCCGTTGCGATCGAGCACCGGCCCCTGTTCGATGTGAAGCTCGAAATACGAGTGGTACGACGCCGGCGCGATCGCGTCGCGCAGCAGATACTCGGGGCGTCCGCCGAAATCGCGAAGGGCTTTGAACAGCGTGACGCCGTCTCTGTCCTTGAATCGGAGCGTGTCCATCGTCGTCAGGTTGCCCGTGGCCGCCTTGCTGCCGATGGTGGCCAGCGAGAACCGGCTCGACTCCTCCGACGTGAAGTCCACGACGGTGAGCGAGCGCTCCGGGCGGGGATTTTTCGCCAGAATGTCGCGCGCCACGCCGAGGCCGGCGCACACGCCCAGCACGCCGTCGTAGTCGCCGCCCCCGGGAACCGAGTCGAGATGCGAGCCGATGACGACGCCCGGCTTGCCGCCCGTTCCGGGAATGGCGCCCCACACGTTGCAGCAGGCGTCGGTGCGCACGCTCATGCCAAGCGACTCCATCTCGGACACGATGATCCGCCGCGCCTCCGCGTCGGCCTTCGTCAGCGCCAGGCGGGCGACGCCTCGGGCCGCCCGCCCCGTGCGCGAGACGGCCTCGACGAGCCGCCGCGTCCTCTCAAAGCCGTCCACGGGGAGATCAGTTCCCGTAGACGAGCGCCGGGAGGAACGTGGAGATCGGCGGGACATACGATATGACCAGCAGGCCGATCACAGAGACGACGATGAACACCATCACGGCGCGGATCAGCTTCGACATCGGCAGCCCCGTGACGCCCGCCGCCACAAACAGGTTCAGCCCGAAAGGCGGCGTAAAGTTGCCAAGCGCCAGATTGGACACCATGATGATGCCCAGATGGAGCGGGTCGATGCCCATCTGCACGGCGATGGGGAAGAACAGCGGCGCCAGAATCACGATGGCGGCGATGCCCTCCATGAACATACCGATGATCAGCAGGATCACGTTGATCATCAGGATAAACGCCCACGGCGTCTTGAAGTTGGCGATGATGGCGGCCGTCACCGTCTGCGGGATGCGCGCCACCGTCAGGAACCACGCGAAGCTCGTCGCCGCAGCCACGAGGATCATCACCTGCGCGCACGTCACGGCCGAGCGCAGGCACACCTCAAACAGCTTGCGCCACGTGATCTCGCGGTAGACGCACACGCCCACGAACAGCGCGTAGACGGCGGAGATGCCGGCCGCCTCGGTCGGCGTGAACACTCCCAAGTAGATGCCGCCCAAAATGATGACCGGCACCATCAGCGACCAGCCGGCCTCCAGCGTGTTCCGGCCGATCTCGGCCCACGTGGACGGAGCCGACACTCTCACCTCGTGGCGGCGCGAGAAGAACCAGATGTACGCCACCGTGGCCAGACCGTAGACGATGCCGGCGGACACGCCCGACATGAACAGCGCCCCGACCGACACGCCCGTCGCCGCCGCGTACATGATGAGCGTGATGCTGGGCGGGATGATGAGCGCCACCGAGCCCGACGAGGTGATCAGCCCGGCGGAGAACCCCTGCGGATAGCCGCTTTCGATCAGTTCGGGATAGAGCACGCGCCCCATCGCGATGACCGTGGCGGGAGACGAGCCGCAGAGCGCGCCGAAGATCATGCACGTCACCTGCGTCGTGTAGGCCAGACCGCCCTTGCGCGCGCCGACTAGGCTGCGCGTCCACTTGAGGATGCGCTTGGAAAGGCCGCCCGTGTCCATCAGGTTGGCGGCGAAGATGAAAAACGGCATCGACATCAGCGAGAACTTGTCCAGCCCGCCAAACATGCGCTGCGCCAGAACCATCGGGTCAAGCCCCGTGTAGACGATCATCGCCGCCAGCACGGCCAGCGCCAGCGACACGAAAATGGGCACGCTGCCGAACAGCATGACCAGCAGCAGGGACATCAGAAAGACAGTCATTCCGCGCCCTCCTTCGCGAACACCGCGACGAGAAAGTGCGTCGTCATCAGCGCCGAGCCGAGAGGCATGGCCAGATAGGGAACCCACATCGGCACGCCCATCGCCGGCGACGTCTGCTCAAGCTCGACCGTGAACCGCACCAGCCGCACGCTGTACACAAGCAACGCCGCGCAAAAACCGGCCGCGATCAGGTACACAAACCGCGTCAGCAGGCGGGCCGCCCCTTCGGGCAGCATCGTCATCACAAAGTCCATGCGGATGTGCGCTCCCCTGCGCACGCAGACGGCCCCGCCGATGAACGTCACCCAGATCATCAGGTAGCGGATCAGTTCCTCCGCCCAGCTCGTGCTGGAGCTGAAAGCGTAGCGGAGCACCACGTTGACGAACAGCACCAGCGTCGTCAGCAGCAGCGACACGGCGCAGAAAATGTCCTCGATTTTCCCGACGAACTTCATCATGCGTCAAACTCCTCTCCTCTCCACCGTAAAAAACTCGAAAAAAAGGGGCGACGCCGCTCGCAGTGCGCGCGGCAGCCCCGTTTTGACGCTCTCGTATTGTTTGGCGCCCGAACGGCCCCGGCTTACTTGGCCGACTTGGCCGCATAGACGGCCTTCAGCAGTTCGGCCTTGCTCGGCGACCCGGCGACGAATTTTTCGTGCAGCGGCAGGCTGATGGCCACGAACTTCTCGCGGTTTTCGGGCGTCAGTTCGGAAACGACGACCTTGGACTGCTTGATCTGCTCGAGGAACTTCTGCTCGCCGGCCGCCTGCGCGTCGCGCTCGGCCTTGCGGGCGAGCGCCTCGCACTCGACGATCAGGTTCCGCACGTCGGCGCTCTGTTTGTTGAACCAGCGGCTGTTGATGATGAACAGGTAGCCGAGGAAGCCGTGGTTGCTCAGCGTCATGTAGTCCTGCACCTCGTAGAGCTTGGCCATGGCGATGGTCTGCAGCGGGTTCTCCTCGCCCTCGACGATCTTCTGCTGCAGCGAGTTGTACAGTTCGGCGTACTCCACGGGAATGGGGTTGGCGCCCCACGACTTGTACTGCTCGACCAGCTGGGGGCTGGGCATGACGCGGATCTTCAGGCCCTTGATGTCCTCGGGCGCGTTGACGGGCCTGCCGCTCGACGTGATCTGTTTGAAACCGGAGGCCCACAGGCCCAGCGTCTTGAAACCCTTCTTCTCGCAGTAGGCGTAGAACTTTTCGCCCACCTCGCCGTCCATGATGCGGTACAGTTCGGCGCTGTCGCTCCACAGGAACGGGAAGTCGATCACGCTCAGTTCGTCTACGAAGGGAGTCAGCACCGACGTTGGCTGCACCGACATCTCAAGAGTGCCCATCTGCACCATCTCGGCCTGCTCGCGCATCGAGCCAAGCTGCATCTGGGGGAAAACGTCCACGGTGATTCGCCCGCCCGACTTCTCCTCCACCAGCTTTTTGAACGTCTGAGCGCCGATGTCCTCGGGGCTGTCGATGGGCTGATTGTGGCTGAGCCGGATGTTCATCTCGGGATACTCCGCGCCGCGCGCCGCCGTCGCCGCCAGAACCGCGGCGAGGACAAGAACCGCCAACTTCTTCATGCGCACTCACTCCTTCTCTCAAACTCAAAAAACGCCGCTGCGGAACGATTTCCGTCAGTTCTCGGGCATTATAACAACTTGTCGATTTAAAAACAAGACCCTCCTCGAAAATTAAAATAGGCGTTTCGGAAGCGCCCGGGCGCGGGAAGGCCCGCGGCTCGCATGGTATAATGCGGGACAAAGGGCGCTCGCTCCGCGAAACGTCCGGCCGCGGAAACGCCGTGCCGGGGCGGAGCGACGGCTTCGGCCGCCGCCCCGGCGGCCGCGCGATAAAAAACTAAAGGAGATGTTTCCCGCATGGAACAGCACGTCCCGCGCGACACGGCGCGCACCGACCCCGAGTTCGCGCGCGTCACGTCGCGTTTCGAGGCCGAAACGGCCGCCCTCTCGCGGCTCGGCGGGCGCGAGGGAGAACTGTGCGCGCTGTCCGCGCTCATCGGCGCGGACGAGGAGCGCGAGTTCGCTCCGCGTCTGGAGATCGCGCTCTCGGAGATCCCGCCCGAAGCCGCGCGCGAGGTGATCTACCAGTCGGCGGCGTATCTGGGGCACGCGCGCGCGGCGCGCTTTCTGTCGGCGGCAAAAGCCGTCTTTTCCGGGCGGGGCGTGTCCCCGCCCCTGCCGCCCGAGGGAACGGTGAGCGACGAAAACCGCTTTTCGGCCGGAACGGACGTTCTGGCGCGCATCTTCGGCCCCGACGCCGCCGAAATCCCGGCGGACGCCCCGGAGGACGCGGCGGCTCTCCGCCGCCTGCTGGCCGAAAACTGTTACGGCGACTACTACACGCGCGGCGGCCTCAGTTTGCGCGAGCGCGAACTGGCGGCGTTCTGCTTTTTGATCGCCGCGGGGTTCGGCCCGGCCCAAGTCAAGGCCCGCGTCGTGGCGAACTTCGCCCTCGGCGCGGACGCGGAGACGCTGACGGCCGTCGTCGCGCGGTGCCTGCCGATCATCGGCTGGCCGCGCGCCTTGGACGCGCTCGCCGCCATCTCGCAGACCCGACGGGAGTTCGAGGAGGACGGGGGCGGCGATCTGCTCTGAAAGCGCCGCGAACGCCCGCCCCGCTTGACATGGAGCGCGCTCCGAGGGGTAGAATGAAACCGTCTTTAAAAAACTTACCCGCAAGGAGCTGTTACGATGAAAAAATGTGTTTTCGCCGCGCTGGCCCTCGCGCTGGCGCTCTCCGCGTCGCGCGCCTTCCCGCAGGGCAAGCCGAAGGTCTACATGACCCGTAGCATAACGCCCGAGGGGCTGACGGCCGTCTACAAGGCGATGGGCTGGTCGCCCTCGGGCAAGACGGGCGTCAAGCTGAGCACAGGCGAGCCGCCCGCGAGCAACTACCTGCGCCCCTGGCTGATCGCCGATCTCGTCAGGCTCGTCAACGGCACCATCGTCGAGTGCAACACGGTCTACGGCGACGCGCGATCCGACACGGAAAGCCACATGCGCGTCGCCGAGGAGCACGGCTTCACCGCCATCGCGCCCGTCGATATTCAGGACGCCCGGGGGTCGCTCCCTCTGCCCGTCCCCGGCGGCCTCGTGCTGAAGGAGAACTTCGTCGGCGCCAGCTTCAGGGACTACGGCTCATATCTCGTGCTGAGCCATTTTAAAGGACACGCGATGGCCGGCTTCGGCGGCGCGATCAAGAACATCTCCATCGGCATGGGATCGGCCAAGGGCAAGTCGTGGATTCACTCCGGCGGCGCCAGCGCGACCGACCCGTGGGGCGGCGCGCACGACAGGTTCCTCGAGGCGATGGCCGACGCCGCCAAGTCGGTCGTCGCGGCGATGGGGCCGAACATCGCGTTCGTCAACGTGATGAACCGCCTGTCGGTTGACTGCGACTGCGACGGCAATCCCGACGAACCCGACATGCACGACATCGGCGCGCTGGCCTCCACCGACCCGGTGGCGCTCGATCAGGCCTGCATCGACTTGATCTGGGCCGCGCCCGACGGCGCGTCCCTGCGCGAGCGCGTCACCTCGCGCAACGGTCTGCATACGCTGGAGGCCGCCGAAAAGATCGGCCTCGGCAGCCGCGCCTACGATCTTGTCAGCGTCGATTGAAAACGGAAAAACGCCCGCGCGGACGCTTATTCGCGTCGCTCGCCGCAGGCGTTCCGTTCTGCGGCTTCGCGAGCGGCTCTCGTCCCGTCGGGGAACCGCTCCTCGCGGAGACGCGCCTCGCACTCCGGGTCGAAAAGCGTCGCGCCGTGCGGCGAACAGTCGGAAAAACCGCGCCGTGCCGCGTGAATAAAGCGTCTCGCGGTTGAACCGCGCCGTGCGCTCCTCCGCGCGGTTCATCGTGTATACCATGCCCGTCGGCGCCGCTTTGGAGAGCGCGCGCCGTCGATCCGCCCTGTAACAGACACGAGCGGACGGCTCCCGTATGCGCGCGGAAGCGGTCGGGGCGGCCGGCGACTTTTCCGGCACGGGCGTCACAGCGTCCCGGTGCGCGCTGAGGCCGTCCGCGCGGGCAAGGCGACCGACGCGGCCTCTGTACGCCACGTCGTACAGGCGGACGATCTCCGTCCCGGCCCCCGCTTCCCCCGCCCCGGCGGCGTTTTCAGACGGCGGGCGGGCGCTCTTTTTTTCGCGGACTTTCGTTGACGAACAAAGCGTTCACGCCGAAACGCCTCCGCCGGGCGCGATGTTTTCCCGCGACCCGGCCACGCCGCGCGCCCGCGCGCGAGAGTTTTTCCCGCGTTCGCTCCGCGCGTCCGAATAGATAGAGAAGGTGCCCTTATGCTGCGTCGGATCACATACTTTCTGGCTGTGGCGCGTCTCGGCAGTTTCACGGAGGCGGCCGAGGAGTGCCACATATCGCAGTCGGCGATCTCCCAGCAGATCAGGTCGCTCGAGGCGGAACTGGGAGTTGAACTGCTCAAGCGGCATAACCGCACGTTTTCTCTCACGCCCGCCGGAGAACTGTTCCGCCGCAAAGGGGCGCTTCTGCTCGACGACTGGGAGCGCCTGCGCGCGGAAGTGCGCCGCAGGGCCGCGCCGCGCGCGTGTCTCCGCGCGGGCTGTCTGAACAGTTTCGGCGGCCACGAGTTCCGCGCCGCCGTCGGACAGTTCTCGGCCCGCTTCCCCGACGTGGAACTGACCGTGTTCTCCGGCTCGCACGAGGATCTGTACCTGACGCTGCGGGAAGGCTCCGCCGACGTTGTCCTCAACGATCAGCGCCGCGCCTTCTCGGACGAATACGTCAACCGCGTGCTCGCCGAGAGAGAGTGCGTCGTCGAACTGGCCGCGCGCAACCCGCTCGCTTCGCGCGCCACGCTGTCGCCCGACGAACTGAAAGGCATGGCGTGCGTGGCCGTCGCGTCGGCGGCGCAACGGCAAAGCGAGATGGAATACGGCCGCGACGTAATCGGCCTGCGGGGCGGCTTTCTGTTCGCCGAGTCGCTTGAGGAGGCGCGGCTACTCGCGCTCCAGGACAAGGGGTTTCTGGTGTCGGAAGAAGGCGAACTGCCCCCGCAGTACGGCGCGGAACTGGCCGCCCGCCCCCTTATGCGCGGCGGGAACCGCGTCCGCCGGCGCTATTGCGTCTTCTGGCGCGCCGACAACGCCAACCCCTACGCGGCCGCCTTCGCCGAAATCGTCAAGGAGCGGTTCGCCCGAAACGGCGGATAAGCCGGCCCCGCGCCGGGATCCCGCCGCGAGATCCGAATGTCGTGAACAGAAAAAGCGTCCTTTCGGCCCGCGCGGCCGGAGGACGCTTTTCGTATAAGTTTCGCTTATCGATAAGCGCCGATAATCAAATTGCTTCGCGCGCGCTCCTTCGCTAAAATAAAGGCACATCGGGCGGGAGATCCGCCGGGGGAGGTTCGCTTATGGGCAAAAACCTGATCGTCTATTTTTCCCGCAAGGGGCAGAATTACGTGAACGGCTCGATCGCCGTGCTGGAAAAGGGCAACTCGGAGCTGGCCGCGGAGTTCGTCAAGGCGGCTGTCGGCGGCGACCTGTTCGAAGTCGAGACAGTCAAGCCTTATTCCGGGGATTACAGAACCTGCACCGAGGAGGCCAAGGCCGAGCTGCGCGGCCGGGCGCGCCCCGAACTGAAAAGGTACCTCGCGTCGCTGGACGGCTACGAGAACATTTTCGTCTGCGGGCCCTGCTGGTGGGGGACGTATCCGATGCCCGTGCTGTCCCTGCTCGAGCGGCTCGACTGGACGGGCAAAAAAGTCCTGCCTCTGATGACGCACGAGGGGAGCGGGCTGGGAAGCGCCGAGCGCACGCTCAAGTCCGTCTGCGCGGGCGCGATCATAGCGGAGGGGCTGGCCGTGCGCGGCGCGGAAACGGCCCGCCGCGAGAGCGAGATCGCGGCGTGGGCCAGAAAGAACGTGTAAAAAAAACACGGAAGGAGAACGTAAAAGATGAAAGACGTGATGATTTGGACAGGCGCGGGACAGATCGGCATGGCTATCGCCCGCAGGATCGGCTCCGGCATGAAAATCGTCGTCGGGGACAGATCGCCGAAGAACGCGGAGGCGATCGCGAAGATCATGAACGAGGCGGGGTTCGACACCGTCGCGGCGGAAACCGACATCAGCTCGCGCGACTCGGTGCGGAGCCTTATCGCCCGGGCGCGGGAGTTCGGCCCGATCACGCGCTTCGTCAACTCGGCGGGCGTGTCGCCCAGTCAGGCGCCGATCTCCTCGATCTTAAAGGTTGACCTGTACGGCACGGCGCTCCTGCTCGAGGAAGTCGGCAAAGTCATCGCGCGCGGCGGCGCGGGCGTGACGATTTCCAGCCAGTCTGGCTGGCGTATGCCGGCGCTCACGCCCGAACAGGACGAACTGCTGGCCGTCACCCCCGTCGAGGAACTGCTCTCCCTGCCGATGCTGGCGGAGGGCGCGATCCGCGACACGCTCCACGCCTACCAGATGGCGAAACGCTGCAACGTCAAGCGCGTCATGGCCGAGGCCGTGAAGTGGGGCGAGCGCGGCGCGCGCGTCAACTCGATTTCGCCCGGCATCATCGTCACGCCGCTGGCGATCGACGAGTTCAACGGCCCGCGCGGCGCTTTTTACAAGGACATGTTCGCGCGCTGCCCGGCGGGACGCCCGGGGACGGCCGACGAAGTGGCGAACGTCGCCGAACTGATGATGGGGCCGCGGGGCGCGTTCATCACGGGCGCCGACTTCCTCATCGACGGCGGCGCGACGGCCTCGTACTTCTACGGCCCGCTCAGACCCGCGAAATAAACGATGAAAGTTCTGTCCGGCTTAACGGCGCTGGCGCTGTTTCTCGCCGCCGCGCCCGCGTCCGCGCGGGAGGAAAGGACGTTCGTGGAAGTGAGTTTCGGCGGAGAAACCTACGCCGCGACGCTCGAGACAAATGAGACGGCGCGGGCCATAGCCGCGCGCCTGCCCCTTGAACTGACGATGAAACGCTTCGGCGGCCACGAATTTTACGCCGAGCTGCCGTTCCGCCCGCCGCTCGCGGCGGAACGCACGTCGAAAATACTCGCGGGGCACGTCTATTACGGGGACGGCTGGAACGCTTTCGTGATCGACTACATCGACCGCGACATCGCGCCCTACAAAGTCGTCCTCGTCGGCGAGATCGCCGATCCGTCGATCCGCGAGGCGCTCGCCAAAGCCCCGGATACGATCGCCGCGCGCGTGCGCTGACAAACTTCCGGCGCTTTCGCCGCGAAAAAGAAAAAAAAAGACGAAAGCCCCCCGCGCCGCAAAGGCGCGGGAGGCTTTCGTCATACGCGGCCGCGCGCGGAGCGGTCAGGCGTAAAGACCCGCCGTCTCGCCGCCGTCTATCCTGATGTCGGCGCCCGTGATGTAGCGGGCGTCGTCGCTCGCCAGAAACGCGAAGAGCGCGGCGATCTCCTCCGGCTCGGCGTGGCGTTTCATCGGGATGCCCTCGTTGACCTTCGCGAGCATCTCGTCGGTGTACTCGGCCCGCTGCATCGGCGTGAGCACGTAGCCCGGGCAGACGCAGTTGACGCGGACTGCCGGCGCGAGCTCGAGCGCGAGCGTCTTGGTCAGCAGGATTACGCCCGCCTTGCTGGCGTTGTAGTCGGCGTACCAGCGGTGCCCCTCGGTGCCGTTTGTGGACGCGGTCATCAGGATGACGCCTTCTCCCCGCGCCTTCATGCGCCGCGCGGCCTCGCGCGCGCAGAGGAACATGCCGCCCAGATTGATGTCCATCACCTTTTGCCACTGCCGCCACGGTATGTCCACGGCCTCGGAGCGGACGGAGACGCCCGCGTTGGAGATCAGCACGTCGATGCCGCCCAGTTCGGCGTCCATCCGCGCGAAGGCCGCGCGCACGTCGTCCTCGCTCGACACGTCCGCGACGGAAAAACCCGCGAATTGCGGGTTCTCCGCGCGGGTCTTCCCGAGCGCCTCGCGGTCGCGATCGACGACGAAAACGCGCGCCCCCTCGGCCGCGAAGCGCTCGGCCGTCGCCAGCCCGATGCCGCTCGCGCCCCCCGTGATCATCACGCGCTTGCCCTTCAGTTCTTCATAGTGTGCCATGAATACGCCTCCGATAAAAGAATACGCGGGGTTCGCGTCCTTCGCGGGATCTTCCGGACGGCGCGCGAAAGCCCCTCGCCCGCGCGGGACTTTACGCGATGCCCCCTCCGTCAACCACGAGAGCCGAACCCGTGATCCACGGCGCCATGCCGCCGCACAGGAAGAAAACGCTCATAGCCACGTCGCGGGGCGTGCCCAGCCGGGCGATCGGGCGCGCCGCGCACGAGGCCCTGTAAGCGTCGTCGTACACGCCGCCCAGCTGCTCGCACTCGCTTTTGAGCATCGGCGTGTCGCAGTCGCCGGGGCAGACGCAGTTGACGGTGATGTTGTACGGGCCGCAGTCGATGGCCATCGCGCGCGTCATGTTCCACACGCCGCCCTTCGCGGCGCAGTACGCGACGGCCTGGTCGCCTCCCTTGAGCGACCATCCCGATCCGATGTTGACGATACGTCCCCCGCCCCGGCGCTTCATGTAGGGGATCACGCTCCGGCACATGGTGTACACGCCTTTGAGCGTCGTGTCGATGACGCGATCCCAGTCGGCCTCGTCGAGGTTTTCCACCGCGCGGCGGCGCGTGGCCCCCGCGCAGTTGACGAGACAGTCGATCCTCCCCCAGCGCTCGAATGCCTCGCGCGCGGCCGCCTCGCAGTCGGACACGACGGTCACGTCGCAGACGCGGAAGACAGCGTCGCCGCCCCCGGCGGCGATGTCGTCAAACACGGCGCGCCCCGCGCGCTCGCCGCGGGCAAGCCCCATCACTTTCACGCCGGCGTCCGCGAAAAATCTCGCGACGCCCTCGCCGAGCCCCGAGTTCGCTCCCGTGACGACGGCGGTTTTTCCCCTCATACCGCAAAGTTCGTTAAGGTCGATCATGCGCGCGGCTCCTTTCACGTCCAATCTCCGGCCGCTCCCTCGGAAAAGCGCCCGGGCGCTTTCCGGGTCTTTGAGCGCGGAAAGAAAACGGGCACGGGGAAAACTCCTCTCGTGCCCGTTTTTTTGCGTTTTCCCCTATTCCGCGCTCACTCCGCGACTCCGCTTATCTTCGCGCGGCGCTCGCGGCGGATCGAACCGTCCGGCTGGCGCCAGTACACGCCGATCCCGAGGTAGGTGACGAGGATCGCGACGAACGGGCAGATCCAGTTGAAGATCGCGTAGGGCACGTAGTCAATCGTCCTCACGCCGAGCACGCCGGCCGCGTAGCCCGCGCACACGTTCCACGGGATAAGCACCGACGTGAGCGTGCCGCAGTCCTCCAGCGAGCGCGACAGCATCCTCGGGGCCAGACCGCTTTCCTCGAACTTACTCTTGAACATGCGCCCCGGGATGATGATGGACAGGTACTGACTGCCCGTCAGCAGATTGGCGACGAAACACGAGGCGAGAACCGAAGTTATCAGCCCTCCGGCGCGGCGCACGCCGCGCGTGAACGCCGAAAGCAGCACGCGCAGAAAGCCGCCCGTCTCGAGGAAACCGCCCATCGCCATCGCGACGATGGCCAGCTCCACCGACCACATCATCGGGAACATGCCGCCGCGCCCCACGAGGCGCGAGATCATCGAGCACACGTCCTTTGCCATCTCGGGAGCCAGCGTCAAGCCGCGTTCGGCCAGCATTTCCGCCACCTTCAGCAGGTCGGCGGAGGCGATCTGCGCCGAAAGCTGCGGCTTGTAGCCGCTCTGTCCCAGCGCCCACAGGTCGCCTATCGAAACGCCCTGCGCGAAGCCCATCAGCGCCGCGACGACAATGCCCAAGCAGATACCCGCCATCGCGGGGATCCTCAACGCCGACGACAGCACCACCACAAGGGGCGGCAGAACGCAGAACCAGTTCACGTCGAACTCGGCGCCGATCATCGTCTGGATAGCGGAGATGCGCCGCGTGTCAAGCTGCATCGCGGCGAAACCGCGCCCCCAGAGAATGTAGACAACCGCGCAGACAGCCAGCGTCGGCGCCGTCGTCCAGAACATCGCGCGGATGTGGTCGAACAGGTCGTTTCCCGCCACGGCCGGAGCGAGGTTCGTCGTGTCGGAAAGAGGCGACATTTTGTCGCCGAAATACGCGCCCGAGACGACGCAACCCGCCGTCATCGCGGCCGGCACGCCGAGGCCGTTGCCCACGCCCATCAGCGCCACGCCGATCGTGGCCTCCGTAGACCACGACGAGCCGGTGCACAGCGAGATGATCGCGCAGATCACCATCGTCGCCAGAGGGAAACTGGCCGGAGTCAGCACGTTCAGGCCGTAGTAGATCAGGCCGGGAATGACGCCCGTGCGCATCCACACGCCTATCAGGATGCCGACGAGCATCAGGATCATGCACGAGGGCATCGCCGCCATCACGCTGTCAAAAGCGGCGCGCGTCACGTCGTCGTACTTCATGCCGAGCCAGCAGCAATCGACCAGCGCGACGACCACCGCGAGCATCGCGATAGGCACGTGCACGTCCACGCCGTACTTCAGCGTCGCGAGCGACACCACCGCCGTGATCAGCGCGATCAGCGCCAGCGCGACGCCGAGCGTCGCCTCCCGTTTCGCTCCACGCGAACCACCGTTCTCTTGCATCTGCGTATCCGCCTCCTTGCGAATCCCGCCGCCGGCCGCGTTTGCCGCGCCGGAGGTCGGTGTGGTGAGAACCGTTCGGGCCTTTCTTTCTTCGGTGCGAATTATAACCTCTTTTCGCCCCGCTGACTATCCCAATTTTAA
This sequence comes from uncultured Synergistaceae bacterium, assembly GCA_964604125.1. GTDB lineage: Bacteria > Synergistota > Synergistia > Synergistales > Dethiosulfovibrionaceae > Pyramidobacter. The sequence continues at coordinate 8,551 of CAZRXR010000016.1, read as the reverse complement.
GATTTTTTCGGCAAATCCGCGCACAGTTCGTTGACAAACGTCGCGCCCAGAATCAGCGCGCCCCCGAGCCACTGCGTGGGCGTCAGCGACTCGCCCAGCAGCAGGCAGCTCATCAGCACCGCCGACACCGGCTCGATGTAGCTGAGCACGGCGCTCGTCTGCGCCGGGAGAGCGCGCAGCGCCGCGAAGTAGAGCAGATAGGTGAAGCCCGTGTGGAACAGGCACAGCGTCGCCAGACAGAAAGCGCCCGCGCCGTCGAGGGCGGCGAAACTCAGCCCGTCGTGGCCCAGCACGTAGGGCGCGAGAAACAGCGCCGAGACGAACAGGACGACGGACGTGGACTCATACGGCGTGATGCCGCGCAGCAGCTTGTTCCCGATCAGCGAGACGGCGTAGAAAACGGCCGCCGCCACGCCGCAGGCGATGCCGGGCAGGCCCTCGCCCCCGCCGCCGTTTCCCGCCGCGACGCACACAAGCCCGCACAGCGAGGCGGCCACGCAGAGCGCCGTCACGCGGCTGAGGCGCTCGTGAAGAAAGCGCGGCGCCAGCGCCAGCACGAACGCGGGCGCGAGGTAGTAGCAGATCGTGCCCGCGGCGATGCCCGCGCGCCGGAACGACTCGAAAAGAAAGATCCAGTTGAGGCCCATCGCGCTTCCGGCGACGATCAGATACTTAAGGTTGGCGCGGATCCTCGCCCACGACACGCCTCCCCCCGCGAGCGCGGCGCCTGCGAGCAGGAAGAAACCGCCCGCGAGCCCCCGAAGCAGCGAGATCTGCGCGCTCGTCATCGGGACGCGCCTCACAAAAAGCCCCACGGAGCCGAACACCAGCATCGAAAAGGCCATCAGCAGTTTCATCGACTTCATCGCGAACGATCCTTCCGCGCCCTATAAAAAAGCGCGGCGTCATTATACAACAAAAACGGAAAAATATCGCCTGAAAAATCGCGCTTTTTTGGCGAATTTCCCCCGCCGAGAGGGAAAGAACGTGAGAAAACGGATCGCCCGTTAAAAGCGTCCGAAGCGTCTTTTCACAAAAGAACGTTCGGCCGCCCCGCGTCCTTGAAAACGCGGGCGAAGCCCTCCCCGGCGGGAGAGGGAGACTTCGCCGCCGGACAGAACGGGATGTTCGCGGTCGGTGAAACGCCGGGAGCGCGGCCGCGCGAAAAGTTTGACAACCGAGAGCCTGAACGGCGGCGCGGCCGAAAAGCCAGAGATCCCGAAGAACAGAGGCGGGGAAGAAAGCGTTCCGGCACATCGCGCGCGAAAGGGCGCACGATCGGCGGCGGAGACACCGTCCTCCCGAACCCCGCTTTTTCGACGAACACACCGCTATCGGACACGGGCGCGCGCGGCGTCGCGCCGCGCTTTTCGGAACTGGAAGGACTGTACGCCATATGGAACATGGCGGGGAAGGCGGAGTGGGTCTGGGTTGACTGTTTCACGCGCCTGCCCATCGACAGGGACAGTTGCGGGGAGTTAAAAAAAACTGGGATACAAGATACAAATTGCGCGTCGTGTCGCCCGAACTGGAGGGCCGGCCGGAACAGATCGAGGCGTATAAAGAATATCTTGAAAGGGAATGCATCGTCCCGGACGCCGTGCGCGCCAAAACATACAACATCGGCCGCCGGACCGGCTGAAACGGCGCCCCGGCGGGCGTAAAAAAAACGGGCGGGAACGTCTCGGGCCATGCGCGAGACGTTCTCGCCCGTTTGCGTTTACAGCCGTTCCAGCCGCGTTCGGTACGCGATGTCGCGGGGAGTGGCGTAGGCGTCGAACTTGACGGTGTAGGCGCGCCTTTGCGCGTCGGCGCGCAGAATGACGCCCTCGCCGAAGTAGGCGTGCCGCACGCGCGTTCCTTCGTCAAGCGTCGGCGGGGTGTCGCCGCCCAGTCGGCGCTCGCTCGCGGCGATCGTCTCGCGCGCGTCGGCTATCAGCGACGGCTCCGGGGGGACGACATATTCGACGAGGCCGTCGGCGATGTCCAGCGCGAAACGCGACGGGAAACGCGGCGATCCGTCGAAGTTGCGGCCCGCGGCCGCGGTGAGTGTGAGGCTGTCGCGCGCGCGCGTCATGGCCACGAAGGCCAGGCGGCGCTCCTCCTCCATGCCGTCGCGGTCTTTCACCTTGCGCGACGGGAAGACGCCCTCGTTCATGCCGCACAGATACACGTGGGGGAACTCCAGCCCCTTGGCCGCGTGCACCGTCATCAGCCTCACCCTGTCTCCGGCGTCGTCGGCGTCGGCGGCGGTGAGTAGCGCGGCGTGCGCGAGAAAGTCGTCGATGCCGGCTTCCTCGCCGCAGGAGATTTCGTACTCGCGCACGGCCTGTTTGAGCTCGGCCAGGTTGTCGAGGCGATCCTGCGCGCCTTCGGTGCGCAGCATGGCCTCGTAGCCGCTTTCGTCGAGCACGGCGGCGAGAACCTCCGAAACGGGCGCGCCGCGGGCGCGCGCGGCGAACGATTCGACCATCTCCACAAACGTCGCGGCGCGCGTGCCCTTGAACACGTCGTCGTCGAGCGTGGCGCGCAGCGCGTCGAACAGCGTCAGCCCGCGCGCGGCGGCCACGCGCTCCAGAAACTCCATGCGTCTTTTGCCCATGTTGCGCCGGGGCTTGTTGACGACGCGGCGGAAGGACAGGTCGTCGCGGAGGGAGATCATGCGCAGCCAGCTGAGCGCGTCCTTGATCTCGGCGCGATCGTAGAACTGCACGCCGCTGTAGACGCGGTAGGGAATTTTCTTCCCGATCAGCGCCTCCTCCACCGCGCGCGACAGGTAGTGGGCGCGGTAGAGCACGGCGATGTCGCGGTAGGGTACGCCGCTTTCGCGCCGGCGCGCGGCCTCGGCGGCGATCCACTCGGCCTCGGCCCCGGCGTCGGGCGCGCAGTAAAAGCGCACGCTCTCCCCGTCCGCGCGCTGCGCGGCGAGATCCTTTTTTATCCTGTGCCCGTTGGCGGCGATCATCGAGTTGACGGCGGCGACGATTTGCGGCGTGGAACGGTAGTTGCGCAGCATCCGCACGGTCCGCGTCCCGGGGAAGCGTTTGTCGAAGTCGAGCAGGTACTTCACGTTCGCGCCGCGCCACGTGTATATCGTCTGGTCGGGGTCGCCCACGACGAACAGGTTCTTGTGCCAGCCGCAGAGGGCCTCCATCAGCTCGTACTGCAGGCCGTCGATGTCCTGAAACTCGTCGATCATCACGTAGGCCAGGCGCTTCTGCCATTTGAGGCGCAGTTCGGGGCTGCTCGCGAAGATGTGCAGCACGAACTTGATAAGGTCGTTGTAGTCGAGCGCGAAGCACTTTTTCTCCTGCCACAGATAGCCGTAGAAGATGATGTCGCTCGTGTTTCCGGCCTCGTCGTACTTGCGCCGCAGTTCCCCGAGCGGCATGGCGATGAGGTCGGCGCAGTAACCGGGCTTTTTGAACAGTTTCTGGATCTCGATCATGTCGCGCGCGTCGGCGAACGACATGTCGCGCAGCGTGAGGCCGCGCTCGTCGTATATCTGGCGCAGCATGGCGTCGATGTCGCCGTTGTCGAGGACAAGGAAGCTGCGCGGGTACTGCGCGAAATGGATGTCTTCGCGCAGCACCGACACGCAGAAACCGTGGAACGTGTTGATGTAGGCCGTGTCGTCGTCGCGCACAAGACCGCGGATGCGGCTTCTCATCTCGGAAGCGGCCTTGTTGGTGAACGTGACGCACAGGATGTTCTCGGGAAGGATGCCCAGTTCGCCGACTAGGAACGCATAGCGGCGCGTGAGGGCGCGCGTCTTTCCCGAACCGGCGCCCGCGACGACGCGGACGTACCCTTCCGTCGCCGTCACGGCGAGGGATTGTTCTTCGTTCAGCCCGGGCAGTCGCACGGCGTCTCGCCTCCTTTCGCGCGCGGCGCGCCGCGCGCGTAAAAAAACGCCGCGTCTAAAACCGCGCGGCGGGGCGCGGAGTGCGCGGCGAAAAAAAGTTTTACGGAAGATGTTTTTTCAGTGTACGCGGCTGCCCAGCGGGATGTCCTCGGCGGGGGTCAGCAGGCTGATCCTGGCGTCGGGAGCGCCGTGCCCGCCGCTTTCGGCCGCCAGCAGCATTCCGTCGCTGACGATGCCGCACATCTTGACGGGTTTGAGGTTGACGACGACGATGATCCTGCGTCCCACAAGTTCTTCCGTCGTGTAGAAGTTCTTGATGCCGGAGACGATCGTGCGTTTCTCGTAGCCAAGATCGATGTCGAGCTTGTACAGAGCGCGCGATCTCTTGACTTCCTCCACGCGGACGATCCGCGCCACGCGCAGCTCCACTTTGGCGAAGTCGTCGATGCCGATCTCGCTTTCGTGATCTTCGGGCTCGGGCACGGCGGCCTTTCTCTTGGCGGCCTCGCGCTCGGCCACCTTCTTCTTCCACTCCTCGATGTCAACGCGGGGGTAGAGCACGCCGTCGGCACGGCTGACGCGGGATCCCGTCATGCCGCCCCAGACGTACTCGTCGAAACGGCTGCCCTGCGCCGTGCCCGCCTGCCCTAGCTGCGCCCAGATCTTCTCGGCGGTCTTGGGCATCACGGGCGCGAGCATCAGCGCGGACAGTTTCAGCTCCTCGGAGAGCAGCGACAGCACCGTGTCGAGCCTGGAACCCATCGACGGATCCTTGCCCAGCTTCCACGGCATCGTCTCGTCGATGTACTTGTTGGCGCGGCCGATCACGCTCCACAGCGCCTTGAGCGCGTCGTCGAACTGGTAGTTGTCCATGAACGAGCGGTAGCGCGCGAACTCGGCCATGGCCTGCGACTTCACGTCGTCGTCCAGCTGAGCGCGCTCGCCCGGAGCGGGCACGACGCCTCCGCGGTACTTCTCGATCATCGTCACGGTGCGGCTGAGCAGGTTGCCCAGATCGTTGGCGAGGTCGGAGTTGACGCGCTGCACCAGCGCCAGTTCGGAGAAGTCGCCGTCGAGGCCGAACGTCACCTGCCGCAGCAGGAAGTAGCGGAACACGTCGCTGCCGTAGAGGGCGATCATCTCGTGAGGATCGACGACGTTACCCTTGGACTTGGACATCTTCTCGCCGTCGCGCGTCCACCAGCCGTGCGAGTAGACACAGGCGGGCGGCGTAAGCCCCAGCGCCAGCAGCATGATGGGCCATACGACGCAGTGGAAACGGATGATGTCCTTGCCCACAAGGTGGTTGACCGAGGGCCAGTACTTGTCCATTTTGGCCTGATCGACGCCGTAGCCGCACGCGGTGAGGTAGTTGATCAGCGCGTCGAACCACACGTAGACGGTGTGGCGCTCGTCGCCGGGCACGGGGATGCCCCACGGCACGCTCGTGCGGGAGATGGACTGGTCTTTCAGCCCCATGCGCACAAAGCTGACCACCTCGTTGTAGCGCATCTGCGGCTTGATCGCGTCGGGGTGCTTCTCGTAGAACTCGAGCAGCTTTCCGGCGTAGGCCGACGTGCGCAGGAAGTAGCTTTCCTCCTCCATCTGCTTGAGCGGGCGGTGGCAGTCGGGGCACGTGTGGTTTTCGCCCTGGGCGGCCTCGGGCACGTAGGTCTCGCACGGCACGCAGTACCAGCCCTTGTACGTCCCCTTGTAGATGTCGCCCTGATCGAGCAGCTTTTTGAAGATGGCCTGCACGGCCTTGACGTGGCGCGCCTCGCTTGTGCGGATGAAGTCATCGTTGGTCGCGTCTATGAGCGGCAGCAGGTCGCGGAAGTTCTGCGACAGCTCGTCGGTGAGCCGCTGCGGCGTAAGCCCCCTCTTGGCCGCGCTCTCGCTGACTTTCTGGCCGTGTTCGTCAGTGCCGGTCAGGAAGAACACGTCGCAGCCGCTCATCCGCTTGTAACGCGCCATCGCGTCGGCCGCGATGGTGGTGTAGGAGTGCCCGATGTGCGGCACGTCGTTGACGTAATAGATCGGCGTGGTGATGTAAAAATTCTTGTCTGCCATGGAAAAACTGCCTCCCGTGCCCTAGATTTTGGCGCGCGGATGAAACGCGCCCAAGGCGGCATACGAACTCCGCCGCGTTCGCGGCGCGTCGGAAACAACTTTTATTATTATAACAGATTTTCGCGGGAAATGGCGGACTCGCGCCGCGCTTTTTTAAACCGAAGCGACGGGTTTTTACGGCGGGACGGGCGAAAACAAAAAAAACGCGGCCTCACGTCCGCGGTTGGACGGGATTTCGCAGCCGGCGCGGCGTCCTCGTTTCGGCACGCGGAAAAGCCTCGGCGCGAACCCGGGCAACTCTCCGGTACGCCCGCCGGCCGACGAAACGGTACGGTCGTACCCTTCAATCCTCCGACGGGCGCGCGCCCTCCACGCCGGCGCGCACCGCCGAAAAACGCGGCCCAACGGGGACGCGACTCGCCACCCCAAAAAACAAAAGGCGTTTTTGCGCTCTCGCGAACCCGGGCCGCGGCGCGCCTCGCGTCCGTCAAACTTCGCGGCCCGACGCGCGTTCACGCTCTCCGCTTTTGGCGGCGCGACGCGGACAAACTCGCTCGCCGCCGCTTTTTCAGCGCGGACGGCGGGGTTCCTTTTTTTCCGCCCGACGCGCTTCGCGCCGCGAATGTGAACGCGCGATCCGCCGCCGCTTCGCGCCGTTTCCGCGAAAAGACGCCTTTTCAAAAGCCGCGCCGCGCCCGCGCGTCCGGCGGCGGAGCGCGGAAAAGAAAAAAAGCGGCCCGGGGAAATTCCCGGGCCGCTTTATCGTTTCGGCGCGAAACGTCCGGCGTCGAAAAACTTTTTTCGATCTTAAAACGCCTCGCGGACAAGCGAACCGTCCTCCAGAGAGGCTTTCAGCCCGTCGCCGCCGCACGCGCGCAGCACGCGCCCTTCGGCCATGATCACGGCGTAGTCGGCCAGACGCGACGCCTGCCGCAGGCTGTGCGAGACCATGATCACCGAGATTTTGCCCGCCAGAGCGAGGATCAGATCCTCCACCGTGCGCGACGCCGCGCGGTCGAGCGACGCCGTCGGCTCGTCAAGCAGCAGCAGGTCGGGGGAAAGGGCGAGCGCGCGCGCAAGGCAGAGACGCTGCTGCTGCCCTCCCGAAAGGCTCCGGGCCGACACGTCGAGGCGGTCGCGCACCTCGTCCCACAGACCCGTCTGCTCCAGCGTGCGCCGAAGGGCCGATTCGGCCTCGGCGCGGGAGACGCCGAGCGTCAGTTCAAGCGGCAGCGTGATGTTGCGCCTCACGCTCACGGGCAGCGGGTTGGGGTTCTGAAAAACCATGCCCGCCCTGCGCCGCAGTTCCGTCAGCGCGGGCGCCCCCGCGCCCGAGACGGGCACGAGAGAGCCGCCCAGACGCACGCGCACGTCGCCGCCGCCGCGCCAGCCGTCGAAACACTCGTTCAGCCTGTTGAGCGACCTCAGCAGCGTCGATTTGCCGGAGCCAGAACGGCCCAGGATCACGCTCACGCGCCGCGCCGGAAAGTCGGCGTCGATCCCATGCAGGATCTCGCGGCCGCCGAAAGCGACTCTCAGGCCGCGCACCGAGGCGCAGAGTTCGTCGGCGGGCGTTTTCGCGGACTCTGACATCGCGCTCCCCCTCACTTTCCGCGCCAGCGGCGCGAAAGGCGCGCCTGCTGCCATCGCGCCGTCGCTATCAGCGCCTCCGACATCATCAGCAGGAACAGCGCCGCGCCGAAGCCGCGCGCCAGCTGCTCGGGCCCCGTGTACTGCGCCGCCGTGACGTAAATCCGAAACGGCAGCGCCTCGAACTTGGCCGTCAGCCCGGCGGGAAGGCCCGCGTTGGCGACCGCGCCCGTCAGCATGATCACCGCCGTGTCCTCCATCGCGCGCCCCATCGCCAGGATCACGCCGCCCAGAATGCCGGGGGCGGCGGCGGGCACCAGCAGGCGGCGCACCGTCTGTGTCTTCGACATTCCAAGGGCGGCGGCCGTCAGCGAAAGGCGCGCGGGCAGCGCCTCGAGCGCGGCGCGCACGGCCGTGATCAGCGCGGGCAGCACCAGCAGCGCCAGACAGAAGGCCGCGAGCAGCAGACAGGTGGTGCCCCGCGGCAGAAACGCGCGCCGAAGCGCGATGATCAGTTCCAGCCCGAAAAGCCCCATCACGATCGACGGGATGCCCGCCAGCACGTCAACGCAGGCCCCTATCGCCTCGCGCTCGCGCGGCGAGGCAAAACAGGCCAGATACACGCCGCAGCACACGCCGGGAGGCAACGCCAGCGCCATCGTCACGGCGAGCAGGGACAAGGTTCCCGCCACGGCGGGCCAGATGCCGTCCCACACGGGGCGCAAACCGAGCAGCGCGTCCAGAGGGGGCGCGTCGTCAAAAAACAGCGCCAGATCGAGCGCCGGCAGCCCCCGGAGCGCCAGAAACGCCAGCAGCGCCAGAACGCCGGTCGCGACAAACGCCAGCGACGCCCACGACAGAGAGATCAAAAGCGTCTCGCGGGCTTTCACGGGCGTTCCCTCCGCAGGATCGCGCGGGCGGCGAGCGACACTGCGGCGCAGAACAGCAGCAGCAGCGCGCCCGCGAGCAGCAGCGACAGGTGCTCGCCGCCGCCCATGTCGGACGACAGCACCAGCGAGATGTGCG
>CAZRXR010000015.1:23158-31674 GCA_964604125.1 uncultured Synergistaceae bacterium | reverse complement strand
CTTTTCAAAAATCCCGCGGCGCGCGAAAAAGCGGCGCCCCGGCCGGACAAACCGGGCGGGACGCCGCTTTTTTCACACGATCATCTTTTTCAGCTTTTCGGGAAGTTCGCTTTTGAGGATAAAGGCGTCGATGAACTGGTTCTTGAGGTACCAGTCGAAACGCGGATCCTCCATGCCGCTGATAAGGATCAGGCGGATGTCGGGGTTGAGCTTGCGCACGATCTCCGCCAGTTCCAGACCGTTCATCGACGGCATGGCGTAGTCCGTGACCAGCACGCCGCAGTCGTCCTTCCTGTCCTGCAGGCGCGACAGCGCCGCCGCGGGGTGGCCGTAGCACTCCGCCTTCAAGCCGAGGCGCTTCATCAGAGACGCGAGCGACTTCAGCATTTCCGGGTCGTCGTCCACCACCACGACTCTGTCGGTTCCGCGGATGACCGAGCGCGGCTTGAGCGCCTCGCGCTCGTCCACGCGGGGGAAGTACAGCCGGAACGTCGTGCCCGCCCCCTCGCGGCTTTCGACTCGGATCTCGCCGCCGGCGGCCGTCACGACGTTGCGGACGACGGAAAGCCCCAGCCCCGTTCCCTTGCCGCTTCCCTTGGTGGTGTAGAACGGCTCGAAGATCTTGTCCAGCGCGTCCTTGCCGATGCCGCATCCCGTGTCGGACACCGACAGCAAGGCCCAGTCGCCCTTCGGGCAGTCGCCGCCGCCTTCGGACGACACGCCTTTCAGCGCGACCGTCAGCGTGCCGCCGTCTTTTTCCATCGCGTTGAAGGCGTTGTTGCACAGGTTCATCAGCAGATGCTCGGCCATCCGGCTCCTGCCGCGCGCGTAGAGTGGTTCTTCGTCAAGTTCGGCGCGCAGTTCGATCTTCTGCGGCACGAGGCGGCGAATGATGTCGAGCGCCTCCCCGACCTCGTCGGTGAGGCACTGTATCGTCAGCGCCGCCGCCGAGTCCTGGCGGCTGAAGTCCAAAAGCTTGCGCGACAGCCCGGCCGCCTGCCCCGCCGACGCGAGGATGCCGCTTACCAGTTCGCGGTTTTCGGCGCTCAGGGCCGCGTCGCTTTCGAGCAGTTCGCCGTACACGAGCACGGGCGTGAGGTAGTTGTTGAACTCGTGAGCGATGTGGCTGCTCATCTGGCCGATGGACTGGATGCGCTGGTAGTGCTGGATCTCCTCCTCTTTGCGGCGCAAAAGCTCCATGCCCTCGTTGATCTCCCTGAGATAGGCGATCTCCTTTTTCTGGCTCGCGGCCCTCGTCCGGGCTCTCGTCATGATGAAGACGAACAGCACAATCAGCGCCAGCGACAGGCCGCTCATCACGATCAGCCGCCTCACCATGCGGTTGAGGGGGCCGTTCAGCTCCTCGAGCGGCAGCGTGGAGTTGACGATCCAGTCGTCGCCCGGCAGGCGGATCGTGGTGTAGGCCACGATCCGCCGCACATAGCGCGGCGCGGGGGCGGGGTCGCTCCAGACATAGGTGTCGATCACGTCGAAACCCTCGTCCTGCCCGCGCTGCAGCCCGATCCATCTGAACAGATCCGACAGATCCAGCCCGGGGTAGCGTTCCGCGCGGTCGTAGATGGCGTCCATGCCTATCTGACTTTCGGCGTGGTGCATGATGATCGCCAGATTGCGATCCTTGACGACGGAATAGCCGCCGTCGCCTATTTTGACGCGCCGCACGGTCATCGCGTACAGCGTGTTGAGGTTGACGGCGCAGACCACCCGGCGGAGCCGCCCGCCGACGGAGCAGGTCTTTGAGACGAACATTCGGTAGTACCCTTTGTCGCAGAGCTTTTTGCCGAGGATGACAGCCTTGGGGGTTCGGGGCGCGCCGTCGATGTCAAAGCCGACCGTCCCGTACTCAAACAGCGTCCCGCCCCGCTCGTCGTAGCAGGCCACGCCGTCGTACAGGCCCTTTTTGGCCTCGAGCAGGGCTTCGGCGGCCGCCCGAAAGGCGCGCTCCGCCCCGCCCCCGTCCGCGGACGGCTCGACGGCGCCCAGCGACTCAAAGTACAGGTCGAGGTTCGCGATATCCTGCTCCACGTAGTTGGCCAGACTCTTGCCGATCGTCCGCGCGAGCGTGAGCAGTTCCTCCTGCTCCGAGCGGATCAGTTCGTCCCGGTAATTGTTGTAGACAAACAGACTGCAATAGACGATCAGCGCGGAGGCGGCCGCGACCCCCGCGACGGCGACCGCCAAGGCCCGCCTGCCCTTCAGCGCCCGCGCGGCGGCGCCCGGGCGGTCAGCTTTTGTCATAGAACACGTACCCTATCCCTCTCACGGTCTTGATGTAGGAGGGGCGCGCGGGGTCGTCCTCGATCTTCTCGCGGAGGCGCTTGATGTAGACCATGACCGTGTTGTCGTCGATCACGTTCTCGTTCCACACCTGCCGGTACAGCTGATCCTTGGCGAAAACCCGGCCGGGATGCTCCATAAAGAAGCGGAACAGCGCCAACTCCCGCGCCGTGAGGCGCAGGGCGCGCCCGTTTTTGCTGCACTCCAGTCTGACCGCGTCGAAACTGAACGGCCCCACGGAGATCGCCGCGTGCCCGCCCCTGCTGTAGACCACGTTGCGGCGGATCAGGGCTTTCACCTTCTGGATCAGCACCGAAAGATGAAATGGCTTTGTCAGGTAATCGTCGGCGCCGAGGCCGAGCCCGAGCACCTGATCGGTCTCCTCGTGCCTGCCGCTGAGCATCAGCACGGGCGTCATCAGCCCCTCGGCCCGCATCTTCTGCAGGATCGTGTAGCCGTCGATATCCTGCATCATCACGTCGAGCACGACCAGGTCGAAACTTCTGGAATGGAGCGTCTCCACGGCGTCGGCGCCGCAGGCGGCCTCCTCCACGGCCATGCCCTCGCGCAGGAAAGCGGCCTTCAGCGCCATTCGGATGGAGCGCTCGTCGTCCACCACCAGAATCCTCTCGTTCGCCACAGATCTCACCTTTTTTCTTGATAAGGCAAAAACCGCCGCAAAAGCGACGGGCACGGGAAAGAGCGAAAAGGGCGCATCTCTCCCGTACCCGTTGATTATGGCCGGATCGGACGTGTCTAGTACAGCGGAACGATGCCGAAAAGAATCCCGACGAACAGCATGATGATGCTGATGATCCAGTAAACCGGGATGCTGAACTTCATGTGCTCCTTCAGTTCGGTGTTGGCAAGGCCGGTGGCGAGGAACGTGGCCGGCACGAGCGGGCTGACCATCAGGGCGAGGTTCTTGCCGATGAGCATCGTCATGGCGGTGCTGAGAGGCTCCACGCCGTAGGTCTTGCCCACTTCCATGACAAGCGGCATCACGCCGTAGAAGTAGGCGTCGGTGCCAACGCACAGCCCCAGAGGCAGAGCCAGAACGCCGAAGATGATGTGGATGTACTTGCCCAGAAACGCGGGGATGATGCCCATGATGGCCTTGGCCATGGCCGTCAGCATACCGGTTCCGTCGAGGACGCCGACCATGGCGCCGGCGGCGAACAGGGTGCCCGAGATCATCAGCGCGGCGGGGGCGTGCTTCTTGACCAGATTGTCCTGGACTTTCTGGTTGGGGTAGTTGACCGTCAGGGCGATGCCAAGCGCGAGAAGGAACGCCACGTAGCTTGTCAGGTAGTTGGTGGAGAGCACGGCGATCAGGCCGATCGTCAGAGCCAGATTGAACAGCAACAGCTTGGGACGGCGGAGAGCGTCCTGCTCGGCCTGAGCCTTGGCGTCAACATCGACCTTCACGCCGCGGCCCGCGCCCGCGCCCCACTTGACGGCCAGCATGCCCAGCAGCGCGCCGAGCGCGATGTTGGCGACAAAGCCGACGATCTGGACGGGGATGAGCATGTGCCACAGCACGTTGGCGTCCATCTTCATGACCGTGGCCGCGCGGGCGACGGGGCCGCCCCAGGGCAGCAGGTTCATCACGCCCATGCACGCGCCCGTCAGGCACAGCAGAATCCTGATGTCGATGTTCATCGACTTGTACACGGGATACAGCGCGGGGATGGTGATAAGGACGGTCGTGGCCGTGGTGCCGTCGAGGTGCGCGATCGTCGCGACCAGAGCCGTGGCGACCGTCACGGCGACGACGTTGTTGCCGGCGATTTTGACGAGGAAGTTCACGATCACGTCGAACATGCCGGTGTCGGACATCACGCCGAAGTAGATCACCGAGAAGATGAACAGGATGCCGTTGCTCGTCGTGGTGCCGATGCCCTTCTTGATGAAGCCGCCGACCTCCACGGGCGAGAAGCCGAGAAGCAGGGCCGCCGCGGTGGGAACGACGGCCAGCACCACGATCGGCGACAGCTTGCCTTTCAGCAGCAGGAACACGATCAGGATGATCATTGCGAAACCGACGTACACAGTCATTTCTTATCCTTCCTCCTTCAAAGTTTGACGAGATACTCAGACCTCTCGATACTCTTTATAGCACAGAAAGATAAATATTTCATGACTTAATTCTGACAATCTGTTAAGACGGCGCTTTTAGGGCGGGTAAAACCGCGTCCGCGTCGCCCGGCCGCCGGCGGAGGCGGAAAAACGATCGCGCGATTTTCTTTTTCATGGCTTGCCAACGGCGGAAAATGCCGTATACTAACGCTGAAATTCCGCGATTTCACATTTTTATTTTGGGAGCGACACTGACAATGAAAGAATATCAGCCCGTAAAAGAAGGAAAGGTGCGCGAGATCTACGACCTCGGCGACAGTCTCCTGCTGGTGGCCACCGACCGCGTCAGCGTTTTTGACATCATCCTCAAGACGCCCATAGACAGAAAGGGCGTGGTGCTCACGCAGATGAGCAAGTTCTGGTTCGACTTCACGTCCGGCGTCATCCCCAACCACATGATCGGCGCCGACGCGGCCGATATGCCCGAGTACTTCCGCGGCGGGAGATTCGCGGGGCGCTGCATGCTGTGCAAAAAGCTGAAGATGATCCCCGTCGAGTGCATCGTGCGCGGCTACATCACGGGGAGCGGCTGGGCGAGTTATCAAAAAACCGGGAAGGTGTGCGGCATCACGCTCCCCGGCGGACTGAAGGAGAGCGACAGGCTGCCCGTTCCCGTCTTCACGCCCAGCACCAAGGCCCAAATCGGCGTCCACGACGAGAACATCGACTTCGAGCGCTGCGCCGAAGCGATCGAACCCGGTTTCCCCGGCAGGGGGGAGGAGTACGCGCGCGCCATCCGCGACGCCTCGCTCGAACTGTACAAAAAGTGCGCCGACTACGCCCTCGGGCGCGGCATCATCATCGCCGACACCAAGTTCGAGTTCGGCGCGGACGAGTCGGGGCGCGTCGTGCTGGCCGACGAAATGCTCACGCCCGACAGCAGCCGTTTCTGGCCGCTCGACGGCTACGAGCCGGGGAAACCCCAGCCCTCGTTCGACAAGCAGTTCGTCCGCGACTGGTACAGGGCCAACCCCGGCAACGACGGCACGGTGCCCGCCGACGTCGTCGAAAAGACCATCGGCAAATACATGGAGGCGTACCGGCTTCTCACGGGCAGAACGCTGTAGCGCGGCTTTCCGCGTCCCGGCACGCGCCGGAAGCGCCGGGCGGGCCCGGGGCGCGAAAAAAAAGCGAAAGGCGCGTCCCCGTGCCTTTCGCTTTTTCGATTTATTTTTCGCGGCGCGCCGTTTTTCAGTCGGCCGCGACGATCCGCGTCTCCGCGCCGGGCGCGACGCGACCGATCAGCGCCCCGAACACAGGCCGGAGCGGAGCCGGGCCGCGCTCGGCGAGCGTCGCCGCCACGACGGGATCGCCCGCCGCCCCGGCGAGCGCGCGCAGCGCGAGGGCGCTCTGCAGCGCCGAAAGCGACGGATTGTAGGCCGCGCACTCGAGCAGGCAGCCCGTAAAGACGCGGCCCGAAGCGCAAAGCAGCGCCACGCCGCTTCGCGTACCCGTGTAGGGCGCGTAGCCGAGACGCGCGGCCTCCCGCGCCGCCTCCTCGAGCGGCAGCCCCGAAAGGGCCGAAAAGTCCGACGCGCCCGACAGCAGCGTTTCGCCCTGTCCGCCGAGGTCAAACGCGCGCGGCAGCAGGTCGTCGAGCGGCAGCGCGCGTCCGCCGAGCACGATCTCGATCGGGCTTTTCAGCTCGCGGAGAAACTGCCGGCAGCAGCCGCACGGCGCGGCGCTGACGGCCAGCGCCAAAAGCCGCGTCTCTCCGCTCGCGCGGGCGTTCAGCACGGCGGCCTGTTCGGCGTGCACCGTGAAGTTGAGCGGCAGCCCCGCGAACTCCTGGTTCGCGCCGAGGTATACGCGCCCGCTCGCGCCAAGGGCCGCCGCCCCCACGCGGAAACCGCTGACCGGCGCGTTCGCCAGCGGAGACGCGCGCGGCAAAAACGCGGCAAGCGCCTCCGCCCGCTCGGCGTCGGAGCGGACCGCGCCGATTTTCAACGTCTCGCGCACGGCGAATCCTCCTTCGCGCCGCGCGGCGCTCCCGCTCGTCAGGGCGGGAAGTCTTCCGCGTCGCGGCTTTTTAAAAAAAATGACGGTGCGCTTTTTTAAAGCGCGAAAGGCGGGCGATCTTCCGTGCCAAAACCTTTGAAAACTCGCGGCGGCGCGGAGCGCGTCACGCTCGCGGTTTTGGGCGCGACCGTGCTCGTGGAGCGCAAGCGCCAGAAGAACATGTACCTGTCGGTGCTGCCCGACGGCGGCATCCGCGTCACGTGCCCGGTCTCCGCGCGCGACGGCGACGTGGCAGCGTTCGTGGCGTCGCATGCCGACTGGCTGCGCGCGCGTCTCGCCGAAGTCCGCGCGCGGCGGGAGAGCGAAAAGCGCCTTCTCCTCACGGGCGACGCGATCCCGCTGTGGGGGCGCCCCCGCGCCCTCGTCGTGAGGCCGGGCCGCCCGTGGGGCGTAGAACTTGACGGCGAAACGCTCGTCATGACCGCGCCCGATCGGTCGGCGAAAGAGGAGCGCGAGATCCTGCTGGGCCGCTTCTATTCCGCCCAAATGGAGGAGGCCGCGCCGCCGCTTTTGCGACGCTGGCGGGATTTTCTGGGCGTGAGACCGGCCGGGTTCGCCGTGAGGCGCATGACATCGCGCTGGGGCAGCTGCAGCGCGCGCACGGGGCGAATCAGCCTCAACCTGCGCCTTGCCGAGAAAGATCCGCGCTGCCTCGAGTACGTCGTCGTGCACGAACTGTGCCACCTGCTCGCGCCGGATCACTCTCCGGCTTTCTGGTCGCACGTGGCGCGCTGCCTGCCCGGCTGGCGCGAGCTGCGCGCTCTGACGCGGGACGGGGGCTGAAAGGGCGCGTCACGCGAACAGCCGCGTCGTAAGCTCCATCCAGAACAGCAGCGAAACCATGCTCAGCAGCGTGGACGACGCCACCAGCATGGCCGCGTAGTCGCCGTCCATGCCGAAGCCGCGCGCGAGAATGTAGCAGTTGAACGCCGGGGCCACCGCCGCCGAGACCACGGCGACGCACTTGAGCGCCGGGCCGCCGGTGGGGAACAGCAGGAAAAACGCCAGCACGATCGCCGGGTGGATGAACAGTTTCATCAGCATGTCGGGCCAGGCGGCTTTCACGTCCCGGGCCAGCCGCTCGGGGCGCAGCGCCGCGCCGATGGTAAGCAGCGCCAGACCGCTGCCGCAGTCGCCCAGCACGTTGAGCGCGCGCATCGCCCACCGAGGGATGTACGCCGCCCAGCCCAGCGCGCCGAGCGCGATCCCGAGCATGCCCGCCAGCATGATGGGATTTTTGAACGTCTTGAAGAACGCGCCCCGCACCGACTTCATGTCAGTTTCGCCGTTCATCGCGATCTGCGACAGCAGCAGCGGCACGATGTTGAAGTACGGCATGCACACGGCGATGCAGAGCAGCATCGCCTCCGTGCCGGGCTGCCCCAGCCACAGCGTCATCACGGGCAGCGCGACGAACACGACGTTGGGGCGCACACCGCAGAGGATAGAGACGGCGCGCCGGGCGGGCGGGGACTTGAACATCCCGGAGTAGAACCACAGCGCGACCGTCGCCGTGACGTACGCGCCGAGCATCGCGGCGGCAAAGCCCCAGCCGCGGATCATCGACGTGTCGAAACCGCACCCGGACTTGAAAAAGCTCACGGGCATCAGCAGCGTGAACAAAAGGGCGTTGATGTCCTTCATTCCCGCTTCGGTGAGGACGCCGCGCCTGCGCATCAGCCATCCCAGCCCGATGACGATGAATATGACCAGATTTGTCAGAAACCCGCGCACTTTTACCGACCCTCTCCCCGCGCCCGTCCGGCGGCGTTCTCTCCGCGCGGGAAACGACCGTCGCGGAAACGCCGGACGGTTTTTCCCCGGGCGCAAATTTTCTTTCGCGCTTTTTACAAGTTTACCACAATCTGTCGTAAAAATCGCGCCCGACGCTTCCCCGGGCGCGAAAAATTTTCCCCCGGGGGCGGCGTCGCGCCGCGAGCGGGGGATTTTTCGCGTTTTAGGCGGGCGGGCCACGCGATCGCGAGAAGGAACGGACTCCTCCGGGAAACTCGCGTGTCGGGCGCTGGTTTTCCCGAGGGTAGACCGGCGGCGGAAAAGGC
>CAZRXR010000015.1:21875-23058 GCA_964604125.1 uncultured Synergistaceae bacterium | reverse complement strand
GGCCGCCTTTAAAAGTTCCCGTTCCGCGCGCCGCGGACTGTGCTACAATGGCGGCGTAAAAAATCCATTCCTCGGGGGGAATTTCCATGAAGCTGACCTTTTTGGGGCATGCGTGTTTTGACCTGTTCGACGGAACGTACCACGTGCTCACCGATCCGTTTCTGACGGGCAACGCCTTGGCCGCCGCGAAGGCGGACGACGTGCCGGCCGACTTCATCTGCGTGTCGCACAACCACGGCGACCACATCGGGGACGCGATCGCCATCGCGCGGCGCACGGGAGCGACGGTTGTGGGCGTGGCCGAGCAGGCGCCGTTGATGGCGCGAAACGGCGTGAAGGCCGTCCTCGGCAACCTCGGAGGATGGATCCCGCTGCCGTTCGGGCGCGTGAAACTGACGCAGGCCATCCACGGCAGCGGGCTGCCGGGCGCGCTCGCGTGCGGTTTCGTCGTCGAGATCGGCGGCAAGAAAGTCTACCACGCCGGCGACACGGCGCTGTACGGCGACATGGCGCTGCTGGCCGCCGAGAAACTCGACGCCGCGCTACTGCCCATCGGCGACTTCTACACGATGGGCCCCGCCGACGCCGCCCGCGCCGCGCGCCTCATCGGCGCCGCGCTGACCGTGCCCATGCACTACGACACGTTTCCGGCCATCAGGCAGGATCCCGGGGCGTTCAAGGCCCTCTGCGGACCCGGCCTCGCCGTCGCCGTGCTCGCGCCGGGCGAAAGCGTCGAGCTGTAACCGCCGCGCGCGGCGTCTTTGAAGGCCGCCGGACTGACGGAAACCGCACGTCGGAAATCCGACATTTCAGCGATGCGGAAAAGGGTCGTTTCGGCTATACTGGACGCGAAAAAAGAAAAAAGCGCGGGGGAGGAAGGCGCTCCTGTGCGGTTTCCCGTCCTCTCCCCGCGCGGACAGGGGATGACGAACATGAGAATGACACGCGCGCTGATTGTTTCTCTGCTGATAAGCTCCACGACTCTCGCCGCGCCGCTTTCCGCTCCGGCCGCGCCGCCTCCCGGGGCGGCGACCCCGACGGCTCCCGCGGGCAAAAAGCTGCCGGTCAAGCCCGCGCCGCCGCCCGGGGCGGCGACCCCGACGGCCCCCGCGGGCAAAAAGCTGCCGGTCAAGCCCGCGCAGCAGCCAAAAAAACAGCCGGACAGACCCGCGCCGCAGCCGCC
>CAZRXR010000015.1:13699-21775 GCA_964604125.1 uncultured Synergistaceae bacterium | reverse complement strand
CCGCAGCCGCCCAAAAACCGGCCGGACAGACCCGCGCCGCCCCCGGGGCAGCCGCGGCGTCCCGCCGGACAGCGCGGGCCGCGCCCCGAACCGCGCCGCCGCCGCGAACACGACGACCGCGACGACGCGCTGAAAGTCGGCGGCGCGCTGCTGCTCCTCGGCCTGATCGTCGGCGCCAGCGCCGCCGCCGACAGCGCCGACTGAAAGACAGCGCGCGCGAAAAGCCGCCCCCGCGCCGGTCGCGCGGGACTTTTCCGACAAACGGAGGAACGACGATGTACGACAGCGCCCTGTGGAAAAAAGTCGAGGCCGCGATTGAAGCCGCCTCCGGCGAGGCCCTCGCCGTCAGCGACTGGATCGGCTCCCACCCCGAGACCGGCGGAGCGGAGTTCGGGGCCGTCGAGAGACACGCCGCTTTCCTGCGCGCGCGCGGCTACAGCGTGACAGCGCCCGCGTTCGGCCTCGAGACAGCCTACGCCGGAACGATCGGGCGGGGCGGGCGCCGCGTCGGCCTGCTGGCGGAATACGACGCCCTCGCCGGTCTGGGACACGGCTGCGGCCACAACGCCCACGGCGCGATGTCGTTGCTGGCGGCGGCCGGTCTGGCCGCCGTCGCGGACGAAATCCCCGGGCAGATCGAGGTGTTCGGCACGCCCGCCGAGGAGACCTTCGGCGGTAAGATTGTCATGGCCGACAGGGGCGCGTTCGACGGGCTGGCCCTCGCGATGATGATCCACTGCTCGGGCGGTTTCAGCGGCGTGCCCTACCGCGCTCTGGCCTGCCGCGGCTACGAGTTCACGTTCGAGGGAAAAGCGGCGCACGCAGCCGCCGCGCCGTGGCGGGGCGTCAACGCGCTCAACGCCGTGCGCATCCTGTTCGACGCGCTCGACATGTGGCGCGAGCACCTGCGGCCCGAGACGCGCGTCATGGGCGTCGTCGCCGAGGGGGGAGCCGTGCCCAACGTCGTGCCGGAGCGGGCCGTCGCGAGATTCCACTTGCGCGCGCCCGATCAGGACATGGAAGACGACCTGATAGCGAAGGCGCTCGACTGCGCGCGCGGCGCGGCGCTCTGCACCGGCACGAAGGCGACATGGAGATTGTTCGAGGAGCCGTTCGACGCGATGAAACCGAACCCCGCCGCCGAGCGCCTCGTGCAGGGCGTCTTCGATCATTTCGGCGTGCCGACCGTCGGGAGTATGCCGCCGTCCGGATCCACCGACGTGGGCAACGTGTCCCGCAGATGCCCCGCGCTGCAGCCGGTGCTCGACATCACAGACGGCGTCTCCGTCCCCGCCCACACGCGCGAGTTCCTCGCGGCGTGCACGTCGCCGTCCGTACACCCGCGCGTCGTCCTCGGCGCGAAAATACTCGCCGCCTCGCTGCTTTCCGTGCTGACCGGCGACGCCGCGGCCGCGGCCGTCCGCGCCGACTTTGAAGCCTCTCGCGCCTAGGCGCGCCTTTTCGCGAAAGACGCGCGGCGGCCGGGTCGCTTTCGTCGCGCCCGTCCCGCCGGAGCGCCTTTTTATTCTTTCGCGCGGGGCGTCGGAACGTTAAAACAACGGAGGAACGCCGCGCGGCGTTCCTCCGTTGTTTTCGCGGTTTTCCTCGCTTACAAACAAAAAGCGCCGTTTGCGTCGTTTACGACACGAACGGCTTTTTATTTTTTTCTTTTCGTGGACGAACTAAACTCGATCTGGCGCGAAACCCCAACCTGTGCTACAATACGGCTGTGATTTTCCTTAATAATTCCATATCGACAAGTCACAAATGCGGTTATCCGCTGTATCGGAGAGCAAAACCGGCGTTCGCGGCTCTCACAAAAGCCGCGAAAAATTTGGCGTGCCTTTCGCGCCCGCCGACGTTTACTTCCGCGCGAAACGGATCTTCCCCCGCGCGACGGCGGTTTCGGGGCGGCGCGTTTTTCCCGCGCGCGGCCCCGCCGGATCGCCGGGAGGGCGCGGCATACATTTTCTTCCACCGACAAACGGCAGTTCCGAGATCTGCCGGTTCCATTTCCGCCAAGGAGGCTGAACTCCATGAACGCCGCAACGACCGTCGGCGAGGTCATCAGGTGCGCTGAATTCAAGGGCTTCGGGCCGCTCCTGTTTCCTCCCTCCGCCGGCAGGGAAGACCGGCGCAGGACGCTCGATCGGATCGCGCCCATGTTCCCGCGCAGCGCGAACGTGCGCGCCGACGAAACTCTGCGAGTGCTCAACTATATGCTGCGCCTTCGCAAGCGCGGGGAGCGCGTCTTTTACGGCGTTTATTCCCCCGAGGAAAAGAGAAGGACGCCCTCGAAAAGCGCCGTCGGGCTGTACTTTTTTCGGGGCGTGTGCAACGGTCCCTGCGCGTTCGTCTGCCCCGGCGGCGGGCTTGAATACGTCTGCTCCCTGCACGAGAGCTTGCCCGCGGCCATCGAGCTGACGCTGCCCGGCTGCAACGCCTTCTCGCTACACTACCGCACCGAGAGCCTGACCGCCGCCTGCGAGGATCTGGCCGCCGCCGTTTCCTACGTTTTCGCCCACGCCTCCGAGCTTGGCGTGAGCATGGAGGGGTATTCGCTGTGGGGTTCGGGCACGGGCGCCGACATCGCCGCCTATCTGGCCAGCTACGGCGCGCGCGCGTTCGGCGGGGCCGCTTTGCCGCGCGCTTCGATGCTCGTGATGCAGTACTCTCCGCACTCCAACTACACACACCGCGAGCCGCCCACGTTCGCCTGCGTCGGCAAGGACGACGCGGAGTGCGACTGGCAGGCCATGAAGCGGCGTCTGGACTTGATCGCCGCGTGCGGCGCTGACACCGAGTTCCGCGCGTATCCCGGCGTGGGGCACGGGTTCGGGCTGGGGACGGGCACGCCGGCCGAGGGCTGGTTCGCCGACGCGCTGGCGTTCTGGAAGCGCCATCTGCCCCCGGGCGTGCGCCGTCTGTTGCGCCGCCGCCCCGCCGTTCGCCCTTTCAGCGTCCGCTGAAGCTGAAAAAACGCCCGCCTCGTCCCTCGGGACGGCGCGGGCGCTTTTTTTGCCGCGAGCGTCGCGAAAAAAGGCGGAAAAGACGTTTTTCGCGTCGCGGTTTGCGGAAATTTTGCCAAAAAAGCGTTTTCTTTTCGCGAGCGCTCTTTCGGAGACGGCGGAAAAATGCGATAATAGTCCGGCGGCGCGGGCGCTTTTTTCCCGCGCGGAGCATTTCGCGCGCCGCGCCAATTTTTTTAAGATCCCTCGCGTTTTTTGTATTTTTAAAGGAGAACGTTCTGTGAAGAAACTTCTTTTGGCGGCGACGGCCGCGCTGGCGTTTTCCTCCGCCGCGTGCGCGGCGCCCCGGCGGGCCGCCGGGCGCGTCACGCTTCTTTTCGCGGGCGATCTGATGGCGCACGAGGCGCAGCTTGACGCGGCCAGACGCGGGAAGGGCTACGACTTCAAGCCGTCGTTTGCCGCCGTGAAAGACATCGTGGGCGCGTGCGACATCGCCGTCGCCAACTTCGAGACGACTCTCGGGGGCGGGCGCGGCGGCTACACGGGCTACCCGCGCTTCAGCGCGCCCGACGAGTTCGCCGCCGCCGTGAAAGACGCGGGCTTCGACGTGCTGACGACGGCCAACAACCACTGCATGGATCGCGGGTTCGCCGGGCTGAAGCGCACCGTCGAAAAGCTGCGCGAACTGGGCTTTGACACGTGCGGCACGTACCCGGCCCCCGACGGTCGCGACAGGCCGCTCGTGCGGGAGGCGAAGGGCGTCAAGGTGGCCTTTCTGTCGTGGACATACGGCACAAACGGCATCCCCGTCGCGCCCGACAAGCAGTGGTCGGTGGCGCGCCTCGACTCGGCGCGGGCGGTGAGCGGCGACTTCGCCCGCGCGCGCGCCCTCGCGCCCGACTTCGTCGTCGCGCTGCCGCACATCGGCGCGGAATATGTGCCGTCCCCGCCGCGCGCGGTGGTCGCGTTCGTCGAGAAGGCGCTCGCCCTCGGCGCGGACGCCGTGATCGCCTCGCACCCGCACGTTGTGCAGCCGTTTGAGCTGCGCGCGCCCGAGGGCGGGCCGCGCGCGTTTATCGCGTGGTCGATGGGGAACTTCGTCTCGGGTCAGCGGGCCGAGCCGCGCGACATGGGCGCGCTCGCGCGGCTGACGATCGAGAAATCGGGGGGCGTCGCGCGCGTCGTCTCCGCCGACGTGATCCCCACGTGGGTGCAGATGCGCACGCGCCGGGGAAAGCGCGTATTCCGCGTGCTGCCGCTTTCGCGCGCGCTCGGGGATCCCGCCCGCTATTCGATCTCCGACGCCGACCTGCGGAGGATCGAGCGGGCGCACGCCGACTTCACAAAGCGCATCCTCGGACGCTCCGTGCCGGCCGCCCGCGCCCGCCTCGCCTACGAGATCTTCCCCGCCGCGCGGGAACTTTTCTCGACGGCGGCTTTCAACGCGCGCGAGCGGGCGCGGCGCGCCGCCAAAAAACGCGCGAAACGCCCGGGCGAACCGGCGGAACGCGCGACGGAAAACATTCACAAGGAGGACTCCCGTACATGAACATGGACAGCATCCGCGGCCGTATCTCGGGCGACAGGGACGCCCTGATCGGCGCCATTCGCGAACTTGTCGCCGTAAAAAGCGTCGGGGGCGAGGCCCCGCTCCCGGGCGCGCCGTTCGGCCCCGGCCCCAAGGCCGCTCTCGGCGCGTTCATCGCTATCGCGGCGCGCATGGGCTTCCGCGCGTGGGCGTTTGAGGATCAGGTCGGCATCGCCGAGTTCGGCGACGAGTCTCTCCCCGAGATGGTCGCCGTGCTGGCCCACGTGGATGTCGTCCCCGCCGGGGACGGCTGGAGCTGCGACCCGTGGCTCGGCAAGGTTGAGGACGGGATGGTCTGGGGGCGCGGCGTCGCCGACGACAAAGGCCCCGCCGTCAGCGCGCTGTTCGCGCTCAAGGCTCTGCGCGACGAGGGCGTGCGCCTCAAACGCCGCGTGCGCGTGCTCGTCGGCACGAACGAGGAACTCGGCAGCAAGGCCGTGGCGCGCTATGTCGAGTCGGGGCAGGAACTGCCCGTAGCCGGCTTCACGCCCGATTCGGGGTTCCCGCTCGTGCACGGCGAAAAGGGCATCGTCAACGTGACCTGTTATCTGCCGTTCGCGGCGGGAGGCGACGGCATAAAAGTGCTGTCGATCGACGCGGGCGTGGCCGCCAACGCCGTACCCGACCGCGCCGAGGCCGTGCTCGACGTGCCCGCCGCCTCGCGGGCGCGCCTCGACCGCGTGCTGGCCGAGTTCGCCGCGCCGCGCGACGCGAAACTCTCCGCGCGCGACAACGGCGACGGCGCCGTTTCCGTCGTCGCGGACGGCCTCGCCTTCCACGGCGCGCGGCCCCAGTGGGGCACAAACGCGGCCGCTTTCCTCACGAAGGTGCTGCGCCTGCTCGGCCTGGGCGGCGAACAGGCCGCGTCGCTCGAAAAGCTGGATCGCCTCGTCGGGACGCAGACGCGCGGCGAAAACCTCGGCATGCTGCTCTACGACGACCCCTCGGGATTTTCGTCGCTGTGCTGGGGCATCCTCAAGACCGAGGGCGACAGGCTGAAGTTCACCGTCAACTACCGCTTCCCCGTCACCTACGCTCTCGAACCCGTGCGCGACGCGCTTCTGTCCGCGCTGAGGGCCGAGGGGATCGAGATTTCGGCCGAACGCGGCGCGCGTCCGCTCTATATGCCCGAGGACTGCGATCTGGTGAAAAAGCTGATGAAGGTGTACCGCGACGAGACGGGTGACCTCGCGTCGCGGCCCAAGTGCATCGGGGGCGGCACCTACGCCAAGGAGATGCCCAACATGCTGGCGTTCGGCAACCAGTTCGTCGGCGAGAACTGCCACATCCACGAGGCCGACGAACGGTGGAGCATCGACCACATCCTCGCCCACACCGCCATCGTCGCCGCCGCCGTCGCCGCGCTGGCGGGCGTTGACGAATAAGAAAAATAAACAAAGAGTTCGGATCTGAAATGGCCCCGCGTCGCCGTCTGGACACCGCGGGGCCTTTGCTGTATCTTTAATGTCCGGGCCGCGCGGCGCGACGCGCGGCGGAATGAGGAGGAACACGGGCGTGAACACTCGCACGGACTTTTTCAGCGTCGTCGAATTCGGCGACGGGATCGCGCGCGTCGAGGCGACGGGCAGCGCCTTCTGCTTCCTCGTGGAGGGGAGAAGGCGGGCGCTGCTCATCGACACGATGACGGGGCTGGGCAACCTGCGCGACTACGTGCGCTCGCTGACGAGACTGCCCGTGACGGTGGTCTGCACGCACGGGCATTTCGACCACATCGGCGGGGCGCTCGACTTCGGCGAGGCGTGGATCCCCGCCGGGGACGCCGACATGCTCGCCTCGCAGCTGTCGGCCGACCGCAGATACTGGTACGAACGCAAGCTGTGCGCGCTGCGCCGCAGACCGGCGGACTTCACGCGCGAGGACTTCACGCCGCCGCGCCCGATCGTCTGGCGCGCGCTGCGCGACGGCGCCCGTTTCGACCTGGGGCGGCGCATCGTCACGGCTGTCGGGGTGCCGGGACACACGCGCGGCTCCACGGGGTTTCTCGACTCCAAGACGGGAATCTTTTTCTCGGGCGACGCGGGCAGCCGCAGCACGTTCCTGTTTCTGGACAGTTCCACGACGACGGAGGAGTACCTGAAGGGGCTTTTGCGCCTCAAAAGGATGCGCGAGTGCCAGATCAGCGAGTGGTACAACTCCCACAACTACACCGAGATGCCCGCCTCGATCCTCGACGACCTCGTCGAAGGCTGCCGCGACGCGCTCGGCGGGCGCGCCGCCGGGCCAGCGTTCCGCGGCGACGCGCGTTACCGCTTCGTCTATCCGGTCGATACAAAGTGGAAACGCGCCGACGGCGGTTTCGGCAACATCATCGTCGATCTGACGCGCCTGCGCGCGCCCAAGTGAAAGGGGCGGGACGGATGATCGTTTTCCTGCGCGGAGTCGCTGTCGCGCTGGCCTCGATCGCGCCCATCGGCGTCCAGAACCTGTTTGTGATCAACTCGGCGACGACGTACCCGCGCGACAGGGCGCTCGCCGCCGCGACGGCGGTGTTCCTGTTCGATATGTCGCTGACGTTCTCGGCCGTCTTCGGGATGGGGTCGCTGCTCTCCGCCTTCCCGGCGCTGCGCGGCGCGGTGCTGCTGGCGGGCAGTCTGGTTATGCTGAAAATAGGCTCCGGGCTGATCTTCGCCAAAGGGGCGGGCGCGGCCCGTCCGGCGGGCGAGTTCTCCCTGAAAAAAACCGTCGCGACGGCGTTTGCCGTCACGTGGTTCAACCCGCAGGCGCTCGTTGACACCACGCTGTTTTTCGGGGCGTTCCGCGCCTCGCTGCCCGAAAGCGACGTCGCGCCTTTCACGACCGGGTGCCTCGCCGCGTCGCCGCTGTGGTTCGTCTCGCTGACGCTGCTGGTCACCTCGCTCAGAGAAAAGTTCTCCCCCGGGGCGCTCCGCGCGCTCAACGCGCTGTGCGGCGCGTTCATCGTCTTCTCCGGCGTCCGGCTGCTGCGGGAGTTCTTCTCCATGTTCGGGCGGTAAAAGCGCGCCCCGCGCAAAAAAAAGCGGAAAACGGCCTGACGGCTGTTTCCCGCTTTTTTTTTCGCGTTATCGCGCCGACGCGGCGCGGTTTCGGCCCGTGGGAAAACGCGGACGTCCGCGAATCGGGCGGCGCGCCGAACTCCACATTTTCATCCGGGCGGACGGCGCCGAAACGCTTTTTTTCAGCGACGCGCTCCCCGTCCCGAGGGAGGCGCGCAAAGGGAACGCGGCGGCGCTTTTGGCGCGCTCACGGGCGGCGCGACGATGATCCCGCCCCCGGGAGGACGCCGAACGCCGACGGCGAGCAACGCGCCGCTTTCAAACTTTCCGTTCGGGCGCGGCGCCCCGGGGCGGTTCGCGCCGACGCGGCGATTTCGGCCGCCGCCGAAAGTCCTCCGAGGCGCGAGGCGCGCGCCTTGCTCTACGCGAAGCGGCGGGCGGGCAGTCGCGAAAGCGCGAAAAAAAACCGCGTCCTCGCGGGCGAGGAACGATCCCGCCGCGGCTCGGCTCTTTTTTTATTCCGGCT
>CAZRXR010000015.1:0-13599 GCA_964604125.1 uncultured Synergistaceae bacterium | reverse complement strand
CGATCGCCGCGCCCCGCTCCCGTCGCCCGTCCGAAAGAAGGGCGGCGGGCGGCCCCGGCCCCGGAAGGGGAAAATACGCGACGCCATGCGACTCCGAAAACGGCGCGCCCCGCCGCGCCTTTTTTATTCCGGCTCCGCGCCGCGCGCGAAACGGCGGGCGCGCGAAAGTTTCAAGCCGCGCGGATCCGCTCCCGTACCGCGAATCGCGGGCGGCGGCGCTTTTGGCGTCCTTTTCGCGTCTTTAAGAGATCTTAAAACAGCCCGTCCGGCTCGTGGCCGGGACACGAACAAAGCCCTCCGCGTTCGGCGCGGAGGGCTTTTTCAGACGGCTGGCGCGCGGGAGAAAGCGTCTCCGGGGCGTCTTTTTACGCTAGGCCCGGGCGAGGAAACGGAGGGCGAACGCCTCCGTCAGCGCGGCGCTCACGGCGAGGCAGTTTTCGTCGGCGTCGAACCTGTCGCTGTGCTGGGGCGCGCCGCAGCCTTCGTCGTTGGCGCACCCCACGAAAGCCATGACGACGGGACAGATCTCGCCGAAGCGCGCGTATGTCTCGGAGGCCATCCACGGCTGGCCGGGGATCGTCTCGACGCCCGCCGACCGGGCGCATTCGCGCGCCAGAGCGGCCAGAGACGGGTCGTTGACGACGGGCAGCGTCAGGTTGCGCCATTTCACCGAGGCCGAGCAGCCGCACGCGGCGGCGACGCCCGCGACGGTCTGATCGAACATGTCGCGCAGGGCGCGCCCGACGGACACGTCGAAGAAGCGCGTGCCGCCCTCCATGAAGCAGTCGTCGGGGATCCTGTTCCACGCGGAGCCGCCGTGGAACTGGCAGGCGGTGAGCACGGCGGCGTCGCGCGAGTTGACGCGGCGCGAGACGATCGAGTTGGCCGCCGTCAGGATCTGCGCCGCGCAGTTGATCGGGTCAAGCCCCATGTGCGGCAGCGCGCCGTGGGCGCTTTTGCCGCGCACGTCGGCGCGGAACGTCTCGCATCCGGCCGTGCACGGGCCGTCGAGTACCGCCGCCGCGCCGCACGGGTAGTCGGCCTGCACGTGGATGCCGAACGCGGCGTCGGCCCCGCCCTGACGGCGCAGCAGTTCGCGCACGTCGTCGCCCGTGCCCATCTCCTCTCCCGACTCGAAGCAGAAGATCGCGCGGCCGTTCAGCCGCTCCTTCTGCCGCGACAGGCGCGCGGCCGCCTCGAGCATTCCGGCGGTGTGGAAGTCGTGCCCGCACATGTGCGCCGCGCCGCGCGTCTCGGAGACGAACTTTTTGGGGCCTTTCAGGTTGCACGGGTTTTCCTCGATGGGCAGCGCGTCCATGTCGGCGCGCAGCGCGAGCGTCTTTCCGGGACGCCCCGTGTCGAGCACGCCTATCAGACTGCGCCCGGGCGCGGGCGCGCGGAACACGGCCAGCCCGCGCGACTTCAGCCACGCCTCGGCGAGGGCGCCGGTGCGCTCCTCGCGGCAGCTCAGCTCCGGGTGGCGGTGCAGGTCGCGCCGCAGTTCCACCGCCTCGGGCGACGCGGGGGCAAACTTTGACAGATCCATGGCGTTTCACCTTCCTGTTCGGACGTTTTCCGTCATTATACACGATCGGTCGGGAAACGGGCGCGACGACGTTGCGCCGCGTCCGCGAAACGTCTCCGCGCGCCCGCGCTTGACACAGGTTGTCCGACATATATAATGAAACGGGGCGGCGCGCTCCGCCCCGCCCGCCGTCAGCGCTTTTTTCGCGCCCCCGCCGCGCGGCGGACGCCGTTCCGCCCGAAGGCCGGAAAAACGAAAAAGAAAAGAAAGAAGGGACTCCCCGTGAGCGAATCGTATTACATCGCCAGCTGCGTTTTCACGTCAAAGTACCCCGATCTGAGCCGCGAAGTCCAAAGATACGCGCGCGACAGGTTCGGCATGAAAATCGTCCGCTGCTGCGTGCCCCGGTACGAACTGAAACATTTCACCGACATGATGCCCGCCGACTACCGGAGCGCGTGGGCGGGCATGCCCGACTGCGCCGACTTCCTCCCGGGCGACACCGTGTACTGCCTCTGCCACAACTGCTCGGCCATCGTCGAGGAGACCAGGCCGGGAGTAAATATCCTGTCGCTGTGGGAGCTGATCCTGTCCGACGACGGTTTCGCCTACCCCGACTACCGGGGCGAGACGGTCACGGTGCAGGACTGCTGGAGGTCGCGCGACAGGCGCGGGGAGCAGGACGCCGTCAGAGAACTTTTGCGCAGGATGAACTTCGACGTGCGCGAGACGCCCGACAACAGGGAGGAAACCGACTTCTGCGGCGTGTCCCTCTACCGCCCCTCCCCGAAACGGAATCTGGAGATGGCCCCGCGCCGCTTTGTGCAAAACGCCGCCGGGAAGTTCGTTTCGCGCTCCAAAGAGGAGCAGGCCGCCCTGATGCGTGAATACTGCCGGCGCTTTAACGGGGAGAAAGTCGCGGCCTACTGCCACTACTGTCTGGAGGGGCTGCTGCTGGGCGGCGCGAACGCCCGCCATCTGGCGAGCCTGCTGTTTGAGCGCGAGCCTTGGTAAACGCGCGCGGAAGGGCGCGCCGCCGACCCGTCGGCGGGCCGGCTTTTCTTATTCAGAATTTCTATAAGGCCCGCGAGTTCAGCGCCCGGCGCGCTTTGAGCCGCGCGTCGCGCGACGGCGCGATAAAAAACTAACTTTACGCTTATTTCCCCTTTAAAAAACGCCGCCGTAGTTGTAAAATTAAAATGCGGTACGTTTCAGGCACCAAAATCCATCGAACGGGAGTTGAGTGTTTTATGAAGAAACTGTTTGCTGCAATCGCGCTGTGCGCGGTCGTCTGCTGCGCGGGAGCGGCTTTCGCCGCCTATCCCGAGAAGCCCGTGCACGTGATCGTCCCCTCGACGGCGGGCGGCGGCACCGACACGATGGCCCGTCTGCTGGCCAAGTTCGGCGAGAAGTATCTCGGCGCGCCGATGGTCATCGACGACGTTCCCGCCGCCGGCGGCATGGTCGGCTTCACCCAGATCGCCAAGGCCAAGAAGGACGGCTACACGTTCGGCTGCCTTTACACGCCCCACCTGACGGCCCACGTCTCGGCCAAGCGCGCTCAGTACACGCTCGACGACTTCGACTACATCGGCAACCTCGTCACCGACCCCGGCATCATCGTCGTGCCCGGCAACAGCGAGATCAAGGATCTCGCGGGGCTTGCCGCCTACGTCAAGTCGCATGACAACTGCACCGCCTCCACCTCCGGCCCCGGCGGCGACGACGACTTCGCCCGCATCGCGTGCGAGGACGCCCTCGGCATCAAACTGCGCCCCGTGCCCTCCAAGGGTTCTTCGGCCGCGAAGGCCAACGTCATGGGCGGGCACGTCACCGTCGGCTTCATGAACGTCGAGCAGGTCGAGGCCCAGGTCAAGAGCGGCGAGATGCGCGCTCTGGCCGTCATGACCCCCAAGCGCAGCGACAGGCTGCCCGACGTGCCCTGCGTGGCCGAGCTCGGCTATCCCGAGATGCTCTCCGACTCGTCGCGCGGTTTCGCCGCTCCCAAGGGTCTGCCCGCCGAAGTGCTGGCCAAGCTCCGCGACATGTTCGTCAAGACGCTCGCCGATCCCGAGTTCCAGGCCGCGGCCAAGGATTCGCTCATCATCAACCATATGGACGCCGACACGTACAAGGCTTACCTCGAAAATCTCCAGAAAGCCACGGACAAGGCTTACGAAGTCGCGCCCTGGTAAGTTGTCCTTATCGTGAATAAGGGCCTGGTTCGCATGAACAAAAAGACAGTCAGCATACTTTCCGGCGCCGCGGGGATTCTCCTCGCCGGCGCCATTTACACGCGGGTACGGAAGTTCCCCGATTACGCCGTTCACGCCTCTCAGTACGTCGAGTTCCTCCTCGTCGTGCTGGCGGCGTTGTCGGCCGTTCTGCTTGTCACGTCGTTCTTCGGGCGCGAACAGGGCAGCCCCGTCTGGGTCAAGTCCCCCGTGCATTTCACCGTCACGTCGGCGCTGATCCTGGCGATGGTGCTGTCGCTCAAATACGTGGGCTTCTACGCGGCGAGCGCGGTCTTCATGTTCGTCCTCGCGCTGCTGCTCGGGCTGAGGCGTCCGCTGTATCTCTTTCTCTGCACGGGCCTGCTGCTGGCGCTGGTCTACGGCGTGTTTATCAAGTTCCTCAACGTCCCGGTGCCTCTCGGCGTGTTTGAGGAGTTCACGTGGACCGACATCGCCGGTTCGCTCGCGAAGGCGAAAGCGGCCTGGGCGCTGCTGTAAAGGGGGCTTTCCGTTATGACGCAGATGATCACCGACGCGGCGCTGTCCATTATGGCCCCGGCGCCGCTTCTGGCAATTTTCCTCGGGACGGTGGGGGGCGTCATCATCGGCGCGATCCCCGGCCTGACGGCGACGATGGCCGTGGCGCTGCTGATACCTGTCACGTTCGGCATGGATCCCGTCGTGGGGCTGTCGCTGATGGGCGGCGTGTACTCGGGCGGCATGTTCGGCGGCGCCATTTCGTCGATCCTGCTGTCTACGCCCGGCACTCCGGCCGCCGCCGCGACGGCGTTCGACGGCTACCCGATGACGAGGAAGGGCAAGGGCGGCGTGGCGATCACGGTCGCCACGGTGGCCAGTTTCTGGGGCGGCATCATCTCGACGATCGCGCTGCTGCTGGTGGCCCCGGTACTGGCAAAGTTCTCGCTGCGCTTCGGCCCGCCCGAGAACTTTCTGCTCGCGATCATGGGTCTGGCTAGCATCGTCACGCTGAC
This sequence comes from uncultured Synergistaceae bacterium, assembly GCA_964604125.1. GTDB lineage: Bacteria > Synergistota > Synergistia > Synergistales > Dethiosulfovibrionaceae > Pyramidobacter. The sequence continues at coordinate 8,848 of CAZRXR010000015.1, read as the reverse complement.
GAGCGGCAACCTCGTCAAGGGGCTGATCTCGGGCGTGCTCGGCCTGCTGCTGGCCTCCATCGGCATGGATCCGATGGACGCCTATCCGCGCTTCGCGGGCAACGTTCCCGCGCTGTTTGACGGCATCAAGGACATTCCCGCGATGATCGGCCTGTTCTCGATAAGTCAGCTGCTGGATCTGACGGGCGAGGCCAGCATCGTGCAGGAACTGGCGGCCGATGTCTCGACGCTGAAAGACAACAAGATGCCCAAGGGACTGGCCCCCACGATCGTCCGCGGATCGTTCATCGGCACGATCGTCGGTATGCTGCCCGGCGCGGGCGCGACGATCTCGGCGTTCATCTCGTACAACACCGCCAAGTCGCTCGACAGGGATCCCGATTCGTTCGGCAAGGGCAACCCCAAGGGCGTCGCGGCCTCCGAATCGGCCAACAACGGTTGCGTCGGCGGCTCTCTGATCCCCATGCTGACGCTGGGCATCCCCGGCAACTCGGTGGCGGCGTGCCTGATGGGCGGCCTGACGATCAACAACCTGATCCCCGGGCCGGAACTGTTCTCCAAATACGGCACGATCACCTACGGCTTTATCCTGTCGCTTTTCATCGCGAACATCGTCTTCCTGTTCCTGGGCATCTATCTGGCGCCGTTCTTCGCCAGAATATCGACGGCTCCCAACGCGCTGCTGATCCCCGCCATCTCGATCCTGTCGGTGGTGGGCAGTTTCGCGATGCGCAATATGATGTTCGACGTGTGGACGATGCTGGCGTTCGGTTTCGGCGGCTACATCCTGCGCCGCTGCGGTTTCGATCTGGGCGCCGTGGTGCTGGGGCTGATCCTCGGGCCGATCACCGAGGAGGGGTTCGGCGGCGCGCTGGCCATCTCCAACGGATCGTACTCCATCTTCTTCTCGCGCCCGCTCTGCCTCGCGCTGTGGGGCTGCATCGCGCTGCTGATGCTGCCCGTGCTGCTGAGAAAAAAGAAAGCCGCGTAGCGCGTTCCCGCGCGACAAACGCGAAAAAACCGTCCCCGCGCGCCGGGGACGGTTTTTTTGCGCCGTTTTTTTGCGTTCAAAACGCGATGTGATATAATAAAGCGTTGTCTGAAGCGGCCGCGGAAACGTCCTTTTCCGGCCGCAACGTCGCCGCGCGGGCGTCTCGCGCGGCCATTCGGAGAGTGAAAGCATGAAAGTTGTCATTGTCGGCGCGGGCAACGTGGGCACAACCCTCGCCCGGACGCTGTCGGCCGATTCGCACGACGTGGTCGTCATCGAGAAGGACGAATCCGCCGCCGCGCGCGTCGCCGAGGAGGTGGACGCGAGCGTCGTGCGCGGCAACGGCTCGCGGCCCGACGTGCTCGCGGCGGCCGGGGTGGCCAAAGACGGCGGCGTGGACGTGCTCATCGCCTGCACGGACCGCGACGAGACCAACCTGATGGCCTGCTGGCTCGCGAAGCGCGCCGGCGTGCCGCGCGTGCTGTCGCGCGTGCACGATCTGGAGTTCACCGACACGCCCGACTGGGCGCAGGATCTGGGCATCGACGTGATGGCGTCGCCGGAGCGCTCTCTGTCGCGCGAGATCGCCTCGCTGCTGCGTTTCAACGCCGCCATGCATACGTCGGAACTGTTCAACGGGCGCGCGGGCAGTTTCGCCTTTCTGGTGGAGGCCGATTCGCCCATCTGCGGCATGAGCCTGCGTAGGCTGGGCATGGAGTACCCGCACCTCGGCGCGATCATCGTGTACGTCGAGCGCGAGCGGGACGGCGAGAAAAGCGGCTTTGTCCCCTCGGGCGACTGGGTGGCGCGGGAGGGCGACGTGTGTTTCGTCGTCACGCTGCACGAGCGCGTGGCGCGCATCCAGAAGCTGTTCGACGTGGAGCGGCAGAAGCGCCTTTCGCGCGTGATCATCGTGGGCGGCGGCAAGCTGGGCACCAACCTCGCCAAAAGGCTGTGCAGCAACGTGCCCAAGGTGGAGACGACGCTGGTCGAAAAGAACCTTGAAAAGTGCGAGCGTCTCTCGCGCGAGTGCCCCGACGTGAGGGTGATCAACGGCGACGGCATGGACACCGAGCTGATGACGCAGCTGGGCGTGGACAAGGCCAACGGCGTGGTGGCCGCGACGGAGAACGACGAGCTTAACGTGGTGATAGCCGCGCTGGCGAACATCAACGAGAACGTGAAGACCATCGCCGTGGTGCGCAACCCGGTGTACAAGCAGCTTGAAAATCGCCTGCCGGTGGACGTGCTCGTGGCGCCCAACCGCACGCTGGCGAACACGTTCCTCCGCTACATCCGCTACCCCAGTTCGGCGGGAATGCTGTCGCTGATAGACCGCATTGGCGCCGAGATGCTGGAGTTTCTGCTGCGCCCGGGGAACCCCGCCAACGGCAGGCGCATCATGGATCTCCGGCTGTCCAAGGGCATTCTCATCGCCATGATCAGACGCGGCGGCAAATACCTTGTGCCGGGCGGCGCCGAGGTGCTGCAGGAGGGCGACGTGATCTCCGTGTTCGCGATGGCCGACAGGATGCCCGAGGCCATGCACTTCTTCAAGGTTGACTGACGATGAACAGGCGCGTCGTCATCCTCGTCCTCGCTCTCATCGGCGTGATCGTCGCGGCAAGCATGTTCTGCGCGGGCCTCGTCTCGTTTTTCGCGCGCTGGCCCGACGCGGAGATCCTGCTGGGGTGCTCCGCCGCCTCGCTGGCGCTCTGCGGCCTGATAGCGCTTTCAACCTACCGCGCGCGTGGCCGCGGCGAGATGCCCGCTAACATCACGTGCCGCGAGGCGTTTGTCGTGGTCACGTTCTCGTGGGTCATCGCCTCGGTTATCGGCGGGCTGCCCTACGTGTACTCGGGCGTCTCGTTCACCGACGCTTTTTTCGAGGCCATGTCGGGCTTCACGACCACGGGCGCCACGATCTTCGCCGACGTGGAAAAGTTCCCGCCGGGCGTGCTGCTGTGGAGATCTGTCACGCACTGGCTGGGCGGCATGGGCATCATCGTGCTGTGTCTGGCCATCACGCCGTTCATCGGCGGAAGCGGCATCGAGCTGTTCAAGGCCGAGTCGCCCACGCCCATCCCCGAAAAGCTCACGCCGCGTTTGAGCACGACGGCGCTGTACCTGTGGCTGATATACATACTGCTCACGGCCGTCGAGACGGCGGCTCTGACCAAGTGCGGCATGAGTTTCTACGATGCCGTCAACCACTCGTTCGCGACGATGGCGACGGGAGGGTTTTCAACGCACAACGCCAGCGTCGCCTACTTCAACAGCCCGGCCATCGAGTGGATCGTCACGCTGTTCATGTTTTTGGCGGGCGTCAACTTCACGCTGCACTTCCTGTTCCTGCGCGGCTCGCTGAACGCCTATTTCGCCGACGACGAATTCCGCTGGTACACGGCCATCACGGTGACGACCGCCGTTGCCATCGCGCTCTCCGCCGTCGCCGCGAAGATGGCGCAGCCCTTGTCGCAAACGGTGCGGCACGCTTTCTTCCAGACAGTGACGATACTGACGACGACGGGCTTCGCCGTCACCGACACGCTCAAGTGGCCGTACTTCACGCACCTCGCGCTGCTGACGGTGATGTTCGTGGGCGGCTGCGCCGGCTCGACGGGCGGCGGGTTGAAAGTGCTGCGCGTGATGGTGCTGGCCCGCAGCGTGAAAAACGACATGATCAAGACGCTCCAGCCGAAGCGCGTGCTGTGCGTGCGCGTCGGCGGCAAACCGCAGGAGAACGAACTGGTGCGATCGATCCTTGCGTTCTTCGTGATGTACATGCTCATGCTCGCCGCGATGTCGCTGGCGCTCACGTGGATGGGCATCGACACACTGTCGTCGGTCAGCGGCGTGCTGGCGTGCCTCAGCAACATCGGCCCGGGACTGGGACAGTTCGGCCCCGCGAGCAACTACGCGGCCGTGCCCCCCGCGGGCAAGTGGGTGCTCTCGTTCGCCATGCTGATCGGCCGGCTGGAGATCACGACCGTGCTGATGGTGTTCATGCCGTCCACGTGGCGGAGATGAAACAGCTTCCGCGCCCGAGAGTATCTCCGGCGCGGACAGTTGACCGTTTGCCCGAAACAAAGCACAACGCGCCGGATAAGACCGCGGCTTGCAGGCCGCTCTTATCCGGCGGTTGTTTTATTGTCTTTGTACGGGAGAGCGCGAAAAGCGGCGTATGGAATGCGGCAAGACGGGGGCGTTAGCGGTGCGAAAAAAAAGAAAAAACGACTGAAACTCGCGGCCGCGCGGCACCTGCGCGAGCCGCGCGGATAAAAAAAGAAAGCGTGGGCGGAGCGGGAACATGACGGGGGAGAATTGAAATCGGGGAAACGGCAGGGGGAAAGGTTCGTGAAAACGCCCGTGCAGGGTTGCGCGGAAAAAGCGCGCCGACGGAAAAATTGGCGCGGAAAGACGGGCGCGCGACAAGAAGGCGGCTGGCAAAAGCGAGTAGCGACGACAAAACGGGAGCGCTGGCGGAGCGGGAAAAAAGGAAAACACGACTGAAATTCGCGGTTGCGCGTATGAAAAAAGGAAACGCAAGCGGAGTGGGAACGCGGCGAGAGCGAATCGGGATCGGGAAAAAAGGGAGTAAGTTCGTGAAAACGCCCGTGCCGGGCGGCGCGTGAAAAGCGAGAGCGAAGTTCGCTAACGCCGCCGCTTAAAACAAGCACCGCGAGCGCGCAGGCTGCCGGGTGCGGAGAACGGATCCTCCATCGCGGCAGCCGCCGCGCGAGCAACCGCCGCGAACAGGCAGATTGCGCGGCGGCTGAAAGGCCCCGCAGGTTGCTAGTCAAACGACGGCGGCGTGTGAGCGGCACGGAAAAGTGACGCGAGAAAAAAAAGTTTGCGGCCGCCGTCGCGCAAACTAACCGTCGCGAAGCAAACAGGCCGCGCGGGGGCACGTGAATACGGGAGAGAAGAAAGGAGACCTGACGGCGCGCTCGCGACGCGGCGGGGAAAAATACGCGCCCGGGCGCGGCAATAAACGCGCCGACGGAAAATATCGGCGGGGAAGTCAGGCATGAGCGACAGGGGAGGCTGGCAAAAGCGAGCGGCGGCTACAAGACGGGAGCGCTGGCGGAGTTTGAGGCACGTGCCGTCCAGAGCGACGACAGAGAACAAACAGATCTCGCGGCGGCGTTAACCCGAGCGTGGCGTGAATCCGTCCGGCCCTCGCAGATAAAAAAGGGGAGCGCGGACGAAGTTTGCGGTAGTCACAAACGTCGGCATCGGAGCGGCACGAAAAAAATACGAGTGAAGACTGTAGCGGCCTCGCGCTATCAACCGCCGTGAGCAAGCGGACAACGCAGAGCGCGCGAACACGGCGAACTGGGCGAGGCCGGGACACCGCTTTAAAAAACTCCGCCGTACGTGCCTTGACATGGTTAGTTTTTCGGCAAAAATGCCGCTTGGCCTGTCTCCCCCCCCCCTTTTTTTTTTCGCCCGTTCCGCCCGCCGCGCTCACGGACGCTTGGTGGAAGCGGCGTCGGGTATATCGCGCGTAAGTGAACATGTACGGTTATGCTTAAACAAAAACAGGAGCGTCGGAACGTTCCCGTCGGCTGTTGTCCCAGCCCGCGTGAACACCTACGCGCGCCACGTCTGCGCCGTCCTTCGCCCGTCACGGATTGTTTGCCGGCGGAGACGAAACGGCGCGCGAAAAACGCCCTCGCTCGGGAAAGCGGGGGCGTTTGTTTGAGCGCCGTTTATTCGACGGTGAGGTTGCCCAGGTAGTTGAGGCGTCCGTCGCGGAAATCTTCCATGCCTTTCAGATCCTTCCGCCCGGCGTACAGCTCGCTGGGCACGGCGAGCGAGACGAACGGACGCAGTTCGCCCAGACGTTCCCACACGGCCTGATACGCCGCGCGGCGCGCCCGGGGATCGACGCTGGCGTTCCCCAGTTCGATATTCCTGTCGATGATCTCGTCCTTCGTCATAGTCCAGTTGGTCGAGCCGACGCTGTGCGAGTGGAACAGCGACAGCCAGAACTGCCCCGCGTCGCGGTTGGTCTGCATTCCCCACGTGCTGATGATCATATCCTGCTCGCCCGCGGCGACGCTGTCGTCGAACACGCCCGACTCGAGAGTGACGATGTTGACGCTGATGCCGACGTCCGCCAGCATCGACTGGATCACGGTGGCGCCGTTGATGTAGTTCTGGTTGCTCTCGATCCACAGGTTCAGGCCGAGGCCCTTTTCGTACCCGGCTTCTTTCAGCAGCGCGCGTGCTTTCGCGGGATCGCGGGGGAGACGGTGGCTGCCGGAGGGAGTGAAGCTGCTGGAGAACGGTAGCGGCCCCTCGGGCACGGCGGCCTTGTCCTGATAGACGACATGCGCGTAGGCGTCCTTGTCGATGGCATAATCGACGGCCAGCCTCACTCTCGGGTCGGAGAGCGGCTGTTTCTGCGTGTTCATGCCGAGGTAGATAATGTTGTGGCCGATGCCTTCCACAGCCTTGACGCGGCCTTCGCTTTCGAGGCGGTCGAAATCGCTGGACGGAACGGAGTAGATCATGTCGGCCGCGCCTGTCTCCAGAGCGATGACGCGGCTGCTGTCGTCGGACATGACGAGGAATACGAGTTTCTTCGCGTGGGGCTTTTCGCCGTGGTAGCCGTCGAACGCGGACAGTTCGCACCTCTCGCCTTTGATCCACGAATCGAACTTGTAGGGGCCTGTGCCGACGGGGCGGCGGAAGTAGTCGGCGCCGGCCTCCTCGACGGCTTTCCGGCTGAAGATGCTGGCCCACGGGTGCTTCATCGACTCCAGAAAACCGCCGAAGGGCGCGATGGTCTTGACGACGACGGTGTAGCGATCGATGACCTTAAACCCGTCGGGGTCGATGCACTTCGCTTTCGATTTGGCGTAGAGAGACTCTTTTGACATGGCGCGCCGGAACGACCAGACGACATCGTCGGCGGTCAGTTCCTCGCCGTTGTGGAACTTGACGCCTTTTTTCAGGTAGAACGTGTAGGTGAGAGGATCGTTGACTTCCCATCTCTCGGCCAGCACGGGGACAAGCTCGCGGGTTTTGCCGTCCACGGTGACGAGTGGCTCGTTGATGTGCCGGACGATGGAAAACGAGATGGTATCGACCGCCTTGAGCGGGTCGAGCGTTTTGGCGTCGTTGATCATGCCGATCCGTAGCGTGTCGGGATCGGCGGCGCGGGCGGCGGAGCCCAGGGCGAGCAGGACAGCGAGAACAAAAGCGGAAGCGTGCCGTTTCATGCGCGGTATCTCCTTTCACAGATCCGGCCGGGGGTTGGCCGGTGTTTGTCATTCCGCGCCGCAAAGCGCGTTCAGAGCGGCGGTCGTCATCACTTCATAACCGACGCGCAGGCACCTGTCGTCGGCGTAGAAATCGACGGAATGTGTGGGACAGTGCGGGCCGCCGGGCGTGCGGCAGCCGAGACGGAAAAGGACGCCGGGCGCTTTCCGCAGAAAGAGGGCGTAGTCCTCGCCGCCCATGGCGGGAGAACGCAGATCGACGGCGGCGGCGCCCTCCACTTGCGCGCAGGCGGCGCGCACACGATCGACCCAGGCGCGATCGACGGTCGTTGGCCAGCTTTCCCTTTTAAATTCGACCGTGGCTTTGCCGCGAAGTCCCGAGGCCACGGACTCGGCGATCTCGCGGATTCGGCGCGCGAAGTGGTCGCGCGTGTCGTCGCGCAGCGTGCGCAGACAGCCTTCGAGCACGACGGGCGCGCCGATATAGGAGTTGGATATGCCGCCGTGAATCGTGCCGAACGTGACAAGCGCGCAGTCGGTAGGCGGCAGTTCGCGCGAACCGAGGCTCATCAGCTCGGTGACGATCGTTGACGCGATGAGGATGGTATCGACGCCGAAATGGGGGTACGCTCCGTGAGCCTGCTTTCCCTCGACAGTGATCCTGATTTCATCGACCCCGGCGGTCATCGCGTCGTTCCGCACGCCGATCTGCCCCAGTTCGATGTCGGGCAGCGCGTGCAGCGCCATCACGGCGTCAACGCGAGGGTTTTCCATGACTCCGGCGGCGATAAACTCGGCCCCGCCGCCGAGTACCTCCTCGGCGTGCTGAAAAAAGAACTTGACAGTGCCGCCGAAACAATCGCGGAACTCGCTCAGCAGCCACGCCGTGCCCAGCAGGCAGGCGGCGTGCGTGTCGTGTCCGCAGCCGTGGAACACGCCGGGATTTCGCGAGGCGAACGGCACGCCCGAACGCTCCTGTATGGGCAGGGCGTCGATATCGGCGCGGAGTCCCAGACACAGTTCCGGCCCTTCGCCCGTGCCGCGCAGCACGCCGAGCACGCCCGTGCGCGACGAGCCGACGCGCTCCACGCGGTCGAGGCCGAAATTTCTCAGCTGTTCTTCGATGAGCGCGGACGTCGCCGTCTCGCGGAACGCCAGCTCGGGGTTCCGGTGAATGCGGCGCCGCCACTCGACGACCCGCGGCTCTATCTCCCGCGCGCGGGCGGCGAGTTTTTCGTGAGAATACAGGGACATGGGCGACTCCTTGAAAAAGATAAAAACCGAAAACGCCGCTATTGTCCCACATTCGTTCTTTTTCGTCAACGAGCGGGCATACGGGCGGGGAATCCCGCCGACACGCCAAAAACGGGGACGAAAAGTAACTTTCCGCCCCTTTCCCCCGCGCCGGAAATGTCGTATGATTTCAAATGCCTCACGGTATGGACGGGAAAACAGGGGTACCCGTCCGCCGGCGAGCCGGAACGCGGGAACCGCGCGAGGCTCGCGGGGGCGGAAAATCCACGCACGGGAAGGAGCAACGGAGCATGGAAATCAACGCGCTGCTGATGAACGAGAAGGACAACGTAGTCACCTGCGTCGCCGACGTGGCGGCGGGAGAACAGGT
>CAZRXR010000014.1:10052-32410 GCA_964604125.1 uncultured Synergistaceae bacterium | reverse complement strand
AAAAAAAGAAAGGCCGGGAAGCCGCCGTTTGGCGGCTTCCCGGCCTTTCTGTCATACCATATACCGTTTTACTCGTCGAGCTTCAGCGAGCCGAACACGTCGCCAAGCGTGACGCCGGTCTCCTCGCTGACGCCCGCGGACTTGTCGGACTCGCTCCTGCGGCGGCTCCTCGCGGGGCGATCGCCTCTCGGGGCGCTGTCGCGGCGGGACGCTCTTTCGCCGCGCTCCGCGGCGTTTCTGGCGCGCTCGGCGGCTCTCTCGCCGGCCTCGATAGCGCTGATGCTCAGACGGATGCGGCGCTCGGCGGGGTTGACCTCGAGCACGCGCGCGGTGACTTCCTGCCCCTCCTGCAGCACGTCGCCGGGCTTTTCCACGCGGTGCGTGCTGAGCTGGCTGATGTGGATCAGGCCCTCGACGCCCTTCTCAAGCTCGACAAACGCGCCGAAGTCGGCGAGGCGCACAACCTTCACCCGCACGTCCTGCCCCTTTGCGTAGCGCTCCTCCACGCCCTTCCACGGATCGTGGAGCTGCTTGTAGCCCAGACTCATGCGTTTCTTCTCGGGGTCGATGTCGAGCACGACGGTCTCGATCTCCTGCCCGCGGCGCACAACTTCCTTCGGATCCTTGATGCGGCTCCAGGACAGGTCGCCGATGTGGATCAGGCCCTCGATTCCGGGTTCCACCTCGACGAACGCGCCGAAGTCGGTCACGTTGGTGACGGTGCCCTTGGTCTGCTGGCCCTTCTGCCAGCGCTCCATCACGGTGTCCCAGGGGTTGCCCAGAGCCTGGCGGATGCTCAGGCTGATGCGGTTGTTCTCCTGGTCGATGCCGATAACCTTCACCTTGACGCGGTCGCCCTTCTTGTAGGTCTCGCGCTGCTTGCCGCTGCGTCTCCACGAGATTTCGCTCATGTGGACGAGGCCGTCGATGGGCCCCACGTTGACGAACAGGCCGAAACTGGTCAGGCTGCTGACCGTGCCCTCGAGCACGTCGCCGACGTGGACTTCGTTGTAGAACTTCTCGCGGCCGGCCTTGAGCTCCTCGTCGAGCAGGCTCCGGCGCGACAGAACAAGACGGCGCTTGCGCTTGTCCTTCTCGAGCAGGCGCACTTTGAACTCCTCACCCACGAAACGGGCGGGGTTGACGCCGCGGCCCTCCTCCGCAAGGTGCGAGATGGGGATAAATCCCTCAAGCTCGCAGCAGTTGACCATCAGGCCGCCCTTGACGGTGCGCAGGCCGACGACGGTCAGAACGTCGTTCTCGCCCGTCTTGGCCTCCATGTCGGCCCAGCGGCGGTCGAACTCGCATCTCCAGCGGCTGACGAGCAGCTGAGCTTCTTCGCCGTCGCGCTTGCTGATCACCTGCACCTGAATTTTTTCGCCGTCTTCGGGAGCGGGCTTGTCGCCCACGAGGATGCGGTGCGTCCACTCGCGCTCCTGCAGCAGCCCCTCGCACTTGTATCCCACATCGACAAGCCAGCCGCCTTCGGTCTTGCCGACCACCGTGCCCTCGACGACGCGCCCGCGGCTGATCTCCTCCGCCGCCGCGTCGTACTGGGCAAGGAGAGAGGCCATGTCGCTTGGCTCGTCTTCGGCCGCCGCCTTCGGCGCTTCCGCGTGCGCGGGCGTTTGCGGCGCTACGGGCGTTTCGGCGGGTTCCGCGACGGCGGGCGCTTCCGGCGCTTCCGCCGCCACGGGCGCTTCCGCAACAGCGGGCGCTTCGGCGGCTTCCGTCGTGACGGGCGTTTCGGCGGCTGCGGGCGTCTCCGCAACCGCGGGCGCTTCTGCGGCTTCCGCCGTGACGGGCGTTTCGGCGGCCGCGGGCGTCTCCGCAACAGCGGGCGCTTCAGCGGCTTCGACCTGCTCAACCTGGTTTTTCGTTTCTTCACTCATTCCTGACATCCCCCTGACGTCCTGCGATTTTCCTGATCGTCGCGACCGTGTCGTCGATCAGCCAGTCGGGCGTACTCGCTCCGGCTGCGACTCCGATGTCGTTCTTGCCCGCGCACCACGCCCCGTCAAGCTCGAGCGCGTGTTCGATCCATCTCACATCACAGCGGGCCTCGCGCGCGATGCGGTACAGTTTGCCCGTGTTCGCGCTGTCGCGCCCGCCGATGACGATCAGTCCGTCCACGCGCCCGGCGAGGAGCGCGACGGCCTTTTGACGCTCCCGCGTCGCACGGCAGATAGTGTTATAGACTCGGAGTTCGTCGGCCGCGCCGACGACCGCTTTCGCGGCCTCGGCCAGCAGCCGTGGTTCCTGGGTCGTTTGTGATACTAATCCCATCTTTTTAATTGTACCAGAATTTTGAAAGATTGTCGAGCCATAAAGTGACGCGAGCGTCGGGAAAACAGTCGCCCTGCCTGTGACATGCCCGAGTATCCCCGCCACCTCGGGATGGCTTTCGTCGCCGAGGATCAGCAGATGGTAGCCATCGTCGGTCAGCTGGCGCGCGCGCTTCTGCACGACGCGCACGAAAGGACACGTGCCGTCGATGACGCGCACGCCTCTGGCGCGCAGGCGCTCCGTGACGCGCGGGGCGACGCCGTGGGCGCGGATGAAGGCGACGGCGTTTTCGGGCACGGCGTCGGCGCTTTCGACCACAGTAAGTCCCTTTTTCACAAGGCGGGCGATCTCCTGAGGGTTGTGGATGGGGCTGCCGATGGCGTACACGCCCCTTCCTCCCGAAAGGGCGCTCTCCAGCGTCGCGATGGCGCGTCTGACGCCGAAGCACAGCCCGGTGGGTTCCGCGCGCAGGACGTTCACTTCCGCGCCTCCCCTTCCAGGTGCGAAAGGGCCGCCCGCAGCAGCAGTCTCTCGTTTTCAGCGGGAGATCTCAGGCTGAGGTCGAACCACACGACCGGGGCGAACTTGCGGAACCACGTCATCTGCCGCTTGGCGAACTGCCGCGTCGCGACCGCGTCGCCGACGGCGGCCTCCTCGAGCGTCATCTCCCCCCGGTGGTATCGGACGAGTTCTCTGTAGCCGAAGCCCCGCATCGACGGGAGATCGGGCGAGTAACCGCGTTTCAGCAGCCGGAGCACTTCCTCCGGGTACCCCGACGCGAACTGCCTGCGCACTCGCGCCTCGATGCCCGAAACCAGATCCGCCCGGGGCCGGCACAGCCCCAGATACAGCGCGTCGTAGGGGCCGCCGGCCGCCTTTTGGCGCGCGTAGAGTTCCGAGGCTTTCCGCCCCGAGAGAATACAGATCTCCAGCGCGCGGGCCACGCGGAACTTGTCGTTCGGGTGAAGACGCGCCGCGCTTTCGGGATCCGCGCGCGCGAGCCGTTCGTGCAGCGCCGCCGCGTCCCGCGCGCACAACTCGGCCCGGAGCGCCTCGTCGCTCGGCACATCGATGGACAGCAGACGCGAGAAAAGCGCCTGGTAGTAAAACGGCGTTCCTCCCACGAAAAGGGGCGTCCGCCCCCGCGAAAGGACACGCTCCACGCAGCCTTTCGCCCGCGCGACAAAGTCCGCCGCCGTGAAGACCTCGTCGGGGTCGGCCACGTCGATCAGATGATGGGGAATCTCGCGGCGCGTCTCGTGCGAGATCTTGTCCGTGCCCACGTCCATGTAGCGGTACACCTGGCGCGAGTCCACCGAGATGATTTCGGCGTTCAGCGCGCGCGCCAGGTTCAGGCTCATCGCCGTCTTGCCCACCGCCGTCGGGCCGATCACGGCCAGAACGCGCGTCTTTCCTCCGCTCACAGCCCCAGCCTCCCGAAATGTTTGTCAAGCGACCGCGCGTTCAGGCGCAGCACCGTCGGCCTCCCGTGCGGGCAGGCGTTCGGCCGCTCGCAGGCGTTCAGTTCGGCCAGCAGGCGCAGCGCCGTCGGCGCGTCAAATTTCGTCGTCAGCTTGACCGAAGCCTTGCACGCCTTCGCGGCGAAAGCGTGCGTCAGCGACCGGGAGTTCCCGCCGCCCTCGTCGAGCGCCGCGAGAGCGCTGCGCAGCAGATCGACGGGGCCGATACCGACTGCTTTCGCGTGGAACGGCAGCGCGGCGAGCGAGCCGTCGTCGGCGATCTCAAACCGCAGTTCTTTCAGCTGTTCACGCCGCGAAAGGGCCTCCTCGCCCATCGTCGGCGGCAGGGGGATGGGCATCAGCAGGCGCTCGATCCCTCCCGGCCGCGCGCACAATTTGAGGATCCGCTCAAAGTTGACGCGCTCGTGCGCCGCGTGCGGATCCACGATCAGCAGTCCCTCGCCGTCGCAGAACACAAGGTACCCCCGGGGCATCTGCCCCAGATAGAGCGCGCCGTCCGCCGGATCCACGTCCGCGCGCGTCTCGAAGGACGGACGCGGCTCAAACGGAAGGCTCAGTCCGCCCTCCGCCTGTGTCCGCCGCGCCGCGTAGGAGTTGGGCGAAGCGGCGCGAAAGACGGGCGGTTCCATCCGCGAGAAAGGATACGCCACGCATGCCCCGCACCCAGCGGGAGAGCCTCCCCCGCCGCGCGCGCTCTCAAACGCGAAACCCGGCGCGGCGGGGGACGCGGAAGCGGGCGACGGCGCGTGCGAATACTCGCGCGAAAACTTCTCGGTCGTTTTGCGCACCAGATCGTACACATCGCCCGAACGGCGGAACAGCACCTCCGACTTCGCGGGGTGGACGTTGACGTCTACGTCCTCGGGCGGCAGCGCGACCATCGCCAGCCAGTTGCCCCGCGCCGCCCAGCGGAAACCCGCGACCGCCGACCTGATCACGGCGTCGTCCACGCGGCGGCCGTTCACGAACGAGGTCAGCCGGAAGCGGCTCTGCGGCCCGCAGTCCTGCCACCACAGGGCACAGCCGCAGCGCGCTTGTTCGTACCGGGCGGAAAAAATCCCCGGCTCGTCGCCCCACGTCCGCTCAAGCAGCCTTTGTACGTCGCCGTCTCCGGGGCTTTGGAACGCCGTCCTGCCGCCGTGAACAAGCGCGAACCTCACGGCGGGGTAGGCGAAAGCGTAATCCTGAACGAGCCGGAATATCCTGCGGAACTCGGCCGCCGCCGACTTCAAAAACTTGCGCCGCGCGGGCAGGTTGTAGAACAGATCTTTTACGACGACCGTCGTGCCCGGGCGCAGCGGCAGGGCCGACACGCGCGCCGCGCCGTTTTCGTAGCGCAGGACGGCGCCCTCGCGGTCGCCGGCGCGGCGGCTGTAAAGCTCGAACCGGCTGACGGCGGCGACGCTAGAGAGCGCCTCGCCCCTGTACCCGAGCGTGACGATGGCGTCCAGATCCTCCTCGGCGGCTATTTTGCTCGTCGCGTGCTTTTCCGCCGCCAGAGGAAGTTCGTCCGCCGCGATGCCGCGGCCGTCGTCCCTCACGGATATAAGCGTCTTGCCGCCTTGAGCAAGCTCCACTTCCACGGCGCGAGCGCCGGCGTCGAGGCTGTTTTCCACCAGTTCCTTCACGACGGAAAGGGGACGCTCGATCACCTCGCCCGCCGCGATCTTCCGCGACAGTTCCTCCGGCAGTCGTCGAATCGGCATCACTCGCACCTCAGCTTTCGTGCCCGCGAAACCAGCTTGTACACCTCGTCGAGCGCGTCCTTCGGCGTGAGGCGGTCGGGGTCGAGGGCGGCCACTTCTTCGATGAAAGCGTCGCCCGGCAGATCGAACATGCGCACCTGTTCGGACGGCGCGAAACGCCGCGCGCCGCTTTCGGGCGAACCTTTCTCCTCCTCCAGCTTTTCAAGCACCTCGCGCGCCCGTTTCAGCACCACGCGGGGCAGGCCAGCGATGCGCGCCACCTCGATGCCGTAGGAGCGGTCGGCCGGCCCGCGCGCGACCTTGTGCAGAAAGCGCACGCCCTCGGCCGTCTCCTCCACGCCCATGCTCAAATTAAACAGCCCGGGCATGGACTTTTCAAGGCCAGTCAGTTCGTGATAGTGCGTCGCAAACAGCACAAACGGGCGCTTGCCGCACAGCGTGTGCAGGTATTCGATCACGGCCCACGCGATGCTCATGCCGTCGTATGTGGACGTACCGCGCCCGATCTCGTCGAGGATGACCAGACTTCGATCGGTCACGTTGTGCAGGATGTTCGAGGTCTCCATCATCTCGACCATGAACGTACTGTTGCCGCGCGCCAGTTCGTCGTGCGCTCCGATGCGCGTGAAGATCCTGTCGGCGACGGGCAGCACGGCCGACGACGCGGGCACGAAACTGCCCGCCTGCGCCATGATCTGGATGACGGCCGCCATGCGGAGATAGGTTGACTTGCCCGCCATGTTCGGCCCCGTGACAAGCGCCGTTCGGCGGTCGAGGTCGAGCGAAAGGTCGTTCGGCACGCAGGGGGAACCGCGCAGCGCCAGTTCCACCATCGGGTGCCGCCCCTCGCGCACATCGAGACGCCGCTCCCGCACAAGCGTGGGCCTGCAGTAGCCGCGTTCGCGGGCGGCGCGCGCGAAGGCGTTGAAAACGTCGAGGCGGGCGAGCGCGGCCCCCAGACGCTGGATCGCGTCGGTGTACTCGAGGCTCTTTTCGACCAGTTCGCCGAAAATCCGCTCCTCCAGTTCCGCGATCCTGTCGTCGGCCCGGGAACGGCGATCTTCGTACTCCTTGAGCTCGGGCGTGATGAACCTCTCGGCGTTCACGAGCGTCTGGCGCCGAGCGTAGTCACTCGGCAGATTGGCCTTGCCCGCGGCGGCGCGGGGGATCTCGACGTAAAAACCGAAGACTTTGTTGAAGCCCACCTTCAGCTTTGAAAGCCCGGTGCGGGCGCGTTCGCGGCCGACGAAGTCGTCGAGCCACTCCTCCCCGCTGTCGCCGAACGTCCTCCAGCGGTCGAGTTCCTCGTCGTAGCCGGACGCCGCGACGGGCCCGGCGCCGAGCGCGCGCGGCAAGTCGTCGCGAAGGGCGCGGCCGAGCAGTTCGCG
Organism: uncultured Synergistaceae bacterium; assembly: GCA_964604125.1. GTDB lineage: Bacteria > Synergistota > Synergistia > Synergistales > Dethiosulfovibrionaceae > Pyramidobacter. The sequence continues at coordinate 25,549 of CAZRXR010000014.1, read as the reverse complement.
CAGCGGCGACAGTTCGGCTGGGTCGGGAAGTTCCGCCTGCGGGCACAGCCCGTTCAGCGCCATAGCGATGCGCGGGTGGACATCGAGCGTGTCGCGCAGGGCCCCCAGATCGCGCGGATTGGTGCTTTTCATGTGCAGCCTGGCGACGGCGCGCGCGACATCGCGGCATTTTTCGAGCAGGTCGCGCAGTTTCCGCGAGACTTCCGCGTCGCGAAAGAGGGATTCGACGGCGTCGAGTCTGGCGTTGACGCGCTCGATCGAACTGATCGGGCGCGCGAGCCAGTCGCGCAGAAGCTTGGCCCCGAAAGACGTCGAGCAGAGGTTGAGGCAGGAGAACAGCGAGATCTCGCCGTCCCACAGGTCGAGGTTCGTCTGCGTGTTCGAGTCGAGGTGGCAGAAACCCTCCGGCATGATGCGTGAGATGCCGCGAATGTGGCGCGCCTTGGAAAAACTCGTCTCCTCGGCGTAGCCAACCAGAGCGCCCGCCACGCCGATGCGCGGGTCGCCGCGCTTCAGGCCGAACCCCTCGAGCGAGCCTACGTTCCACAGACGGCACAGCCTCGACAGTCCCGCCTCGGCGTCAAACTCCTCCGCCGGCACCTCCGATGTCGTGCGGCCCGGAGCGGGGCGCAAAAATTCCCGGTACTTTCTTCCGCCCGGCACGAGGATTTCGCGCGGCGCGAACGACGCGAGGACGCTTTCGGCCTCGCCGCGGCCGAACGTGCCCACTTGAACGCTCGACGCGCTCGGCGTCAGAAAGCCCACCGTCCAGCTGTCCTTCCGCACCAAAAGCGCCGCCAGCGACGAACTGAGCACGCCGTCTTCGGGAATGAACGTGCCCGGCGTGAGAACCTTGACGACTTCGCGCTCCACGAGCGTGCGCCCGTCGGGAGGCGTCATCTGCTCGCAGACGGCTATTTTGTAGCCCTTTTCGATCAGCCGCGCCGCGTACTGCTCGGCGGCGTGGTGGGGAACGCCCGCCATGGGCATGGACTTGGCCGTGTCGCGGGCCGTCAGGGTGATGTCCAGTTCGCGCGAGACCAGTTTGGCGTCGTCGAAAAAACATTCGAAAAAATCGCCCATGCGGAAGAACAGGATACAGTCGGGATATTTATTCTTCCAGTAGTAATACTGTTCCAGCATCGGCGTCATCTTCACCGCGACAGTCGTCCCGTTCTTCCCGTCCATCTAGAAGCGCTCAGCTCCTTCCCTGTCCAAATAGCCCTGCAGGATCACGGCGGCCGCGACCTTATCGACCGCGGCGCGGCGCTTTTTCCGCGAAACGTTGCCCTCCAGAAGGCAGGCCGTCGCGACGCGCGTGCTGTATCTCTCGTCGGAAAACTTTACCGTCGCCGAGGGGAACCGCTCCCGGATCCGCGCGGCCACTTCGCGCACATACAGAGCCGAAGGGCCGATCGTCCCGTCCTCGCGGACAGGCAGCCCCAGAAGCAGACAGCCCGTGCCGTAGCGGGCAAACACGCGCTCCAGCTCGTCGAGCCACGGGCCTCGCGCGCTCCATACGGCAATCCCCTGAGCAAACATGCCCAGGGGATCGCTGACCGCCACGCCGATGCGGACTGTGCCGATGTCGAGGCAGATGATCCGCGGCACGTCAAGCTCCGATCATCTTCGAAACGATGGCGACGGCCGCCTCGGCGGCCTCGGGGATCTTCGACGGATCCCTGCCACCGGCCTGCGCCATGTTGGGCCGCCCGCCGCCGCTCCCCCCGACGATCGCCGCGAGCTCTTTCACGATGCGCCCGGCGTGAAGTTTTCTCCTTTGGGCCTCCTCGCCGACCATGCACAGAATCTGCACCTTGTCGTCTCCCGCCTTGGAAAAGACGATGAAGACGGCCTTCGGATCCTTGTCCTTGTAGGAGTCGCCTGTCTCCCGGAGCAGGTTCATGTCTTCGCCGTCAACGCGCCCCAGATACAGGTTGACGCCGCCCGACAGCGTCTTCTTGGCGACGACGCTGTCGATGCTGCCGGCCAGCTTGGCGCGAGACATCGACTCGATCTGGCGTTTAAGCCCTCTGAGTTCTTCCTCCATGCTCGCGACCTTTTGGACGAGCGTCTCGGGCTTTGCCGCCAGACGCCGCGAGAGTTCTTCTGTCACGCGGCGGAGCCTCTGGTGCAGACGCACGGCGCCCATGCCCGTCACGGCGGTGACGCGGCGCACGCCCGAGCCAATGCTCTCGTCGCCGACGATGGCCAGGCTGCCGATGACGCCGCTTGAGGAAACGTGGGTGCCCCCGCACAATTCTTTGGAGAAGTCGCCCACCGAGACGACGCGCACCACCTTGCCGTATTTTTCCTCGAACAGGGCTTTCGCGCCCGTCGCCTTCGCGGTCTCCAGACCGGTCACAAGCGTGGAGACGGGCATGTCGGCGATGATCGCCGCGTTGGCCTGACGCTCGACTTCTTCAAGCTGCCCGGCGCTCGGCGCCTCGTAGTGCGTGTAGTCAAAGCGCAGGAAAGCGTCGGTGACGAGCGAACCGTTTTGGCGCACGTGCCCGCCGAGAACCCGCCCGAGCACCGCGTGCAGGATGTGCGTCGCCGTGTGGTTGCGCGCCACGGCCAGATGGCGCTCCGCGTCCACTGCGGCGGTCACCTCCGCGCCGACGGCCAGACATCCCCGTTCAACTTTAACAGTCTGCATGTTCAGCTCGCCGAACGGATGCGTGGAGCCGGTGACGACGGCCGAAACGCCTTCGGCGCGAAGCGTGCCCGTGTCGCCTATCTGCCCGCCGCGCTCGGCGTAGAACGGCGAGCGGTCGAGGAGCGCGACGCCCTCCTCGCCCTCGTCCAGCCGCCCAACGCTCTGTCCGTCCCTGACGAGAGCGCGCACGCGCGCGGAACACTCGCCCGTTTCGTAGCCGACAAACTCCGTCGCGCCGAATTCGTTGAAGATCGCGTTGTACACGTTGCCCTTGATGACGTTGTTCGCTATCTGCTTGCTGGCGCTGCGCGCGCGCTCGCGCTGGCGCTCCATCTCGGCCCTGAAGCCTTCTTCGTCAACGCTCACGCCGCGCTCCTGACAGATCTCTCTGGTGAGTTCCAGCGGGAACCCGTAGGTGTCGTACAGTTGGAACGCCGCCTCGCCGCTCAGGAGCTTTTTCTCCGAAGCGAGCGCGGCTCTCATCTCCACCTCGAGCAGTTCGCCGCCCTGACGGACGGTCTTGCCGAAACTGTTCTCCTCGATCTCGACGATCTTCTCGATCGTCAGACGGTTCTCGATCAGCTCGGAGTAGGGATCGCCCATCTCGGCGATGACCGCTGGGATGACCTCGTTGATGAAGGGTCTGTCGATGCCGATCAGCCGCCCGTAGCGCGACGCCCGCCGCAGCAGACGGCGCAGCACATAGCCCTGCCCGTCGTTAGCGGGCAGGATACCGTCGGCGATCATGAACGCCACGGAGCGCGCGTGGTCGGAGATGACTTTCAGCGCCAAGTCTCCCCGCGCGCTGTCGCCGTAACGGATGCCCGCGATCTCGCCGGCCTTCCTCATAATGGGCGTGAACAGGTCTGTCTCGAAATCGTTGCGCACGCCCTGAATCAGCGACACGAGGCGCTCAAGCCCCATGCCCGTGTCGATGTTCTTGCGCGGCAGCGGCTTGTAGCTGCCGTCGGCCTGGCGATCATACTGGGTGAACACATGGTTCCAGATTTCGAGAAAGCGGTCGCAGTCGCAGCCCGGGTGGCAGTCCGGGCCGCAGGAGAACTCCTCGCCCTGGTCGTACATGATCTCCGAGTCGGGGCCGCACGGCCCCTGAGGGCCCATGTACCAGAAGTTCTCGTCCTCGCCGTTGAGGACGATGTGCGACTCGCTCATCCCTATTTCCTTGGTCCAGATGTCGAACGCCTCGCGGTCGTCCTTGAAGATCGAGGCATACATACGGCTACCGTCAAGCCCCAGCACGTTCGTGAGGAAATCCCAGCCCCACGTCAGCGACTCGCGCTTGAAATAGCCGCCCCAGGAGAAGTTGCCGAGCATCTCGAAGAACGTGTGGTGCCGCGCCGTGTGCCCCACGTTGTCGATGTCGTTGGTGCGCACGCATTTCTGCGAGGTGACGGCGCGCGGGTACTCCGGCTCCTCCAGACCCAGATAATACTTTTTAAACGGCACCATTCCCGCGATCGTAAACAGCAGGGACGGATCGTCGGGAAGCAGGGAAAAACTCTTGTAGTGGTGGCTGTCATGCGACTCCCAGAACTTTATGAACAAATCGCGTACTTCCTTGCCGCTGCGGTACTGCACGGTTGAAACCTCCTGCCTGTGTCACAAAAATGTACGCGCGCATCCGGTCGCGGATGCCGCTTTCCCGCTATGACCGAGCCGAGAGCAGACGCGCCCTCTGCTTCCGCGATTCGCGCATGACGGAGCGGACGTCGCGCGGCGCGAAAACGCGATCGCGCACGATCCAGTCGCCGCCGCACATCACGTGGAGCACGTCGGCGGAAGACCCCGCGTTCACCACGTAGCCGCACATGTTTTGCTCGTCGGCGCCGATATAGTGCGGAGAGTCCAGATCCACCGCCGTCAAGTCGGCGTTCCACCCGGGGCGGATCAGCCCCGTGCGCTCAAAGCCGAACGCGCGCGCCCCCGACAGCGTGGCGCACCGCAGCGCGTCCCGCGAAGATACCGCCAGCGAGTCGCGGTTCGCGCCCTTGTGGATCAGCGCGGCGAGGCGCATCTCGCTCCACAGGTCGAGCCTGTTGTTGCTCGCCGCGCCGTCGGTGCCCAGCGCGACGCGCACGCCCGATGAAAGCATCTTCGGCAGAAGGGCGATGCCGCTTCCCAGTTTGAGATTGGACGCGGGGCAGTGCACGACCGTGATGTTGGGACGCGACGCCAGATACTCGAGTTCGTCCTCGCGAAACTGCACGCCGTGGGCCAGCACGAGATGGGAAACCCCGCTCAGCCCCGTTTTCTCCAGGTATTCCACCGGCGTCATTTTGAGCGTATCTGTGAAATAGGCGCGCTCCCATTCCGCCTCCAGAAAATGCGTCTGAAGCGGAAGGCCGCGCCTTACGGCCTCCGCCGCCGCCTCGGCCACGAAGTCGAACGACACCGTGTAGGGCGCGTGCGGGTCAACGCTGTTGATTATCCGGGGGCCGGACACGTCGGCGTAATCGCGGTAGAGCGTCCTGTGGAAGACGGCCGGATCGCGCACCACGCCGACGCCCAGACAGCAGCGCACCTTCAGTTCGTTGACGGCGCGCGCGGCCATGTCCATAAAGTAATACATATCCGCGAAACCCGTCACGCCGCCAAGCGCCATCTCGCAGACGGCCTGCGCCGTCCCGGCGTACACGATCCCGCCGTCGAGGTGCGCCTCGACGGGCCAGATGCGCCGCTCCAACCACTCCATCAGCGGCTGTTCCTCGCCCAGACCGCGGAGCAGCGTCATCGCCGCGTGACAGTGCGCGTTGAAAAAACCGGGCAGCACAAGCAGACCGCCGTGTCCGTCTACGACCTCGCGGCCATCCCCGGAAAGCGTGCGGGGCGGCGCGACGCTCTCTATGAGTTCGCCGCGCACGAGAAGATCGGCGTGCTCCGCGCCGTTTCTTTCAGCGTCGAGCAGCCAGACGTCGCGAAACAGAACGTCCATCACAGACCCTCGCGCCAGTCGGCCATGTAGGCGCGCTGTTCTTCCGTCAGCCGGTCGAGCGAGATGCCGGCGGCCGAAAGCTTGACCGTCATCACGTCCCTGTCGATACTTTCGGGTACGTCCATCAGGCGCTTTTCAAGCGCGCGCCCGCGCTCGCGGAGGTACAGCGCCGACTCAAGCTGCAGCGCGAAACTGAGATCCATTATCTCGATAGGGTGCCCGTCGCCACAGGCAAGGTTGACGAGTCTGCCCTCGCCCAGCAGGTTGATGCGCCTGCCGTCGGCCGTCGTGAACGTCTCGATGTTGGCTCTCGCCTGCTCGCGGCGGACGGCGAGAGCGGCAAGGGCTTTTTTGTCGATCTCCACGTCGAAATGGCCGGCGTTGCCGAGGATCACGTTGTCCTTCATCGCCTCGAAGTGCTCGCGCCTGATCACGCGGATATTGCCCGTGAACGTGAGGAACACGTCGCCAACGGGCGCCGCCTGCGCCATCGTCATCACCTCGTTGCCGTCCATCACGGCCTCGAAAGCGCGGTGCGGATCCAACTCGGTGACGACCACGCGAGCGCCGAGGGCGCGCGCTCGCATGGCCGCGCCGCGCCCGCACCAGCCGTAGCCGGCGATCACGACGGTCTTTCCCGCCACGAGCGTGTTAGTAGTGCGCATAAAGCCGTCCCACACGGACTGGCCCGTGCCGTAGCGGTTGTCGAACAAATATTTGCTGTCGGCGTCGTTGACCGAGATGACGGGGAACGGCAAAAGGCCCTGCCTCTCCATCGCTTTAAGGCGTTTGACGCCCGAAGTCGTCTCCTCCGAAGCGCCCTTGACGCCGGGCACGAGCCCGCCCATGTCGGAAATCAACGTCGCCACGAGGTCGGCACCGTCGTCGGCGATGATCTCGGGGCCGAACGCCAGAGCGCGGCGCAGGTTTTCATGATACTCGGCCGCGTCCATGCCGTGGCGGCTGAAGACGGAAACGCCCGAGTCAACCAGCGCCGCGCAGACGTCGTCCTGCGTAGAAAGCGGGTTGCTGCCGGCGGCGCGCACATCGGCCCCCAGATCCTTGAACAGCCGCAGCAGACAGGCCGTCTTCGCCTCCAGATGCAGGCACGCGGAGAGCCGCGCGCCCGCGAGGGGGCGCTTTCCGGCATAGCGTTTTTTCAAAGCGTTCAGCACGGGCATGGAGCGCCACGCCCAGTCGATTTTCGCATGTCCCGCCGGCGCCAGCGAGATGTCGGCAATTTCGTATTCCATCGTATATTCTCCTTAGGTCAGGGCCGCGCCGGGAACTCGCGCGGAACGATCGTCTCGATGACGCCCGACGCTTCGCCGTCGGGAAGCTGCACCGTCACGGCGCCGCCCGGCGCAATCCCGCTCACCGACGTGAGCGGGCGGCCGTCATAAAGCACAAAGCTGTAACCGCGCCGCGCCAGAGCCACCGGTGAGAGGTTGCCGAGAGAGCGCTCAAACTCGTCGAGTTTGGCGGAGGCGGCCTCGATACGCCGCGAAAAACTCAAGTCCAGCCTGTCGGCGGCTTCGTCAAGCCGCTGGAACGAGCTTTCCATCCGCGCGGCGATTTTCGCGCGCAGCGCCGCCCAAGCGGCCGAAACATCGCGGCGGCACGAGGCGATCGCGCCCCCCGCCGCCGCGCGGAGACGGAGATAGCGCGCGGCCAGCGCCTCGAGTTCAATTTCCCCGTCGGGGAAGACAGCGGCGGCCGCGGCGGTCGGCGTCGGCTCGCGCCTGTCCGCGGCGAGATCGCACAGGGACACGTCGATCTCGTGCCCAAGCCCTGTCACGACGGGAACGGGACAGCGCGAGACCTCGCGCACGAGATCCTCGTCGTCGAACGGGTCTAGATCCTCCTTAGAGCCGCCGCCGCGTACCAAGAGCACGGCGTCCACGCCCGGCAAGGCTCCGGCACGCCTCAGAGCCAGCGCTGCGCTTTGCGCGGCATAGACGCCCTGAACCAGACAGGGCACGACGATCAGCGGACAGTGCGGGTACCGGGCGCGGTACTGTTTGATCACGTCGCGCACGGCCGCCCCCGTGCCGGAGGTGACGCACGCGACCGCGCGCGGGTACGGCGGGACGGGGCGCTTGCGCTCCGGCGCGAAAAGCCCCTCGCTTTCAAGCCTCGCGCGGAGTTCCTCTTTAGCCCGGGCCGCCGCGCCCTCGCCGAGCGGCAGCAGCTTTACGGCGTACAGCTGCACGGCACAGCGGGCCTCGTAGAGCCTCACAGCGCCCAGCGCGGCGACCCTGTCGCCCGCCCGCGGCCACAGCAGTTGTCCCGCCGCGTCGGCGCGGAACATCACGCACGAAAGTGAGGCGCTCTCCCCCTTCATCGTGAAATAGACGTGTCCCGTCGCGGCGTGCCGCTTGAAGTCGGTCAGCTCGCCCTCGACGGTGACGCGAGACAGCGTCTCGTCGTAGTCGAGCATGTTTCTGACACGTTTCGCCACCTCGTCTACGGAAAGCGTTTTGGCCGCCCGCCGCGCAGCCGCGTGCCTGATCACGGTTCCACCGCCTTGGCGACCCGCGCGAGGACGCCGTTGACGAAGCGCCCCGACTCGTCGCCGCTGAACTCCTTGGCGATGAGGACAGCCTCGCTCACGGCCACAGCCACGCTTACGCCGCGCTCGACGAACGCCTCGAAGACGGCGAGGCGGATCAGCGTGCGATCCACGAGCGTCATGCGGCCAATGCTCCAGCCGCTCAGATTTTTTCCGATGAGAGCGTCGATCTCCGCCCGCGCGGCGAGCAGGCGCGCCGCAGCGGCGCACGTGGCGCGGAACTCGCCCCGCGGGACGCGCGCGACCACGTCGTCGTCTCCGTCCGCGTCGGGCACGTCGGGGCCGCCGTTGTCGGGAAGCGCGAACAGATCCTCGAAGCGCGCCTCGATCTCGGAGGCGCCGGGAGGAGCGCTCTGTCCGTCCAGCGCGCAGAGAATCTGAAAGAGGCGCACGCGCGCGTTGTGTTTTTTCTCCCGGCCGGGAGAAATTTTTCCCGCGTTGTCCGTCATCGAGACACCTCGCGCAGTCATCGTTCCCGCCTCGGAAACGGGATGAAGTTTCTGAGGCGGTTCCAGCCACCGCCGGTCGTCAGCCAGAAAGCGGCCATCCAGCTCGCGCTCGCGATGCAGAAGTAGACGATCAGTTTGCCCCACGTGAGCGCGAAACAGGCGTACAAGCCGCAGGCCGCCGCTGCCCAGAAGCTCGGCTCCGAGAGCGCGCCGCGTTCCTCGAGAGGAGGCTGTTCAAAGTACCTGCTCTGCCGGATCCACCGCAGGCGCGGGAGTTCCATGCCGGCGAGGCGCAGTTCGTCGGCGATGGCGCGCGCCCTGCGCATGTCGTCCTCCCGGCTCCAGAACTCGCGACGGTCGCTTATCACGACCAGACAGAGGCGGTCGTGCGGCCTCATGCGCACGGCGGTACACAGCGCCCCGCGGGGGAGATGGCGGGCCACGAGCGACACGATGGCGGACGTGTCTATCCTGATAAACCCGTAGGGCGTTTTGCCGAAATCCTGATACGTCGCGCTCTCCCCCTTTCCGCGCGCGAAAAACGAAAATCAGCCGGCCCGAAGCCGAGCCGGCTGATCGTCTTCATTCTCCGGCAGACACGGGAACCGCCTTGTTTTCGATCTCTCCGGCGGCCCCGTCGTCCTTTTGGGGCTGTTCGCCGAAATAGACGCCCTGCACAAAGATGTTCACGGCTTTCACTTCGTAGCCCGTGCAGCCTTCGAGCTCGTTTTTCAAGTACTCCTGGAGATCCCACGCGACATCGGGGATGCGCTTGCCGTAGCGCACCAGCACGTAGGCGTCCACCGAGATCCGAGGCCGGCGATCTTCTTCGACGAGCGAGATCCTGACGCCGTCGGGCCCCTTGCGCCCCAGCCCGAGTACCGACGAGCCGGAACTGGCGGGAACGACGGAACCGACGTGCGTCAAGGCGCGCCCCGCGATGTCCTTGAGGACTTCCTCGGAGATGTGCAGTTTCCCGCCGCCGCTTTCCTCCTCGGCGGCCGCGTCCTCGACGGCCTTGTCCAAGTCGAACCCGGAGGAGTATTCCGGCTCGGGCGTCTGATCAAGTTTCTCAACGTCCATGACAGTCTCCGTCCTCGCCCGCCTCTTGCAGCGCGGACTCACCGCCGACAGCGCTTCGCGGCGCGCCGACGGGCGCATAACGGAACCCGCGCGCCGCGTACCCGGCAGCCGAGCCCGCGTCGGGGAGCCTTCCGATATAAGGGAACCTGTCACGCGCGCCCATCGCGATCTTCTCCGCGTACAAAAACGCTACTTTTTGACGCGCTCCACGTACTCGCCTGTGCGCGTGTCAACGACGATACTCTCCCCGTTGCCGACGAAGAAGGGCACGGTCACGACGATCCCCGTCTCCAGCGTCGCGGGCTTGCCGCCGCCCGACGCCGTGTCGCCCTTAAAGTTGGGCTGCGTGTCCACAATCTTCAGCACGACGCTGTTGGGCAGCGTGATGCCCATGATGCGGCCCTCGTACATGTCGAGACTGACCTCGAGGTTGTCCGTCAGATAGTTGAGAGCGGGGCCGAGAACCTCTTTGCTGAGGTAGACTTGGTCGTAGCTTTCCATGTCCATGAACACGTAGTTGTCGCCGTCTTTATAGCTGTACTGGGCGGGTTTTTCCTCGAAGACGATGCGCTCGAACTTGTCGTTGCCCGAGACAAAGCTGTTCTCGGATATGCTGCCCGAGTCAAGGTTGCGCAGTTTGCACTTGAGGACGGCGCCGCCGCGGCCCTTCATGTGGTGCTGGCACTCGACGACCTCCCACAGGCCGCCCTGCCATTTCAGCTTCATGCCCGGATAAAATTTACTGGTATCGACGATATCTGCCATATTTTTCTGCCGACCTCCCGAAATTTCAGCGTGCGTTTTCCCGCGCGCAAACTAAGACATTTTATTTTATAGTACTTTCGCCGGGATTGCAATATCCTCTACCGGCAAGATCGACGGGATCAGGATCATGACGACCTGCGAGCGCGTCTTTTTGCTCTGCCTGACGGAGAACAGGCCGCCGATCAGCGGGATACCGCTGAGGATGGGCACGCCCTGCCGCGTCCGCGACAGGGTCTCCTTGAACAGCCCGCCGACGACAAACGGCTCGCCGTCGCGCACGCGGACTTTCGTCTCCACCGAACGGGAGTTGAGCTGCGGGATCTGCTCGCCCTGTGCGCCGCGGATCCACTCCGTCACCTCGCCCGTCTCCAGAGAAAGGTCGGCCGTGATCACGTCGCCGCGGCCTATTCTGACGGCGACTTCCAGTTTGGGGCCGACCTCCTCGTCGCCGTAGGTGGGGTTTCGCGCGTCGTCGCGACTTGAGACGTACTTGAGTTTCTCGACGAGTTTGACGGTCGCCTTCTCGCCGTCCATCACCGTCACGGTGGGACTCGCGATGATGCGGGCCGCGCTTTTCCGCACGAGGGCCTGAATGCGCGCGTCGAGCATTCGCGCGGCCGTGTCGGCAAGGTTGACCACGCCGCTGCCGATGTCGCCCGGAAGGTCGGCCGACTCCCGGTTGGGCAGCCCCTCGGACTCCCCGCCGCGGCCGTAGCGCGCGCCGCCCGTCGCGAAAGTCCCGCCCTGAGAACTTCCCCACCACCATTTATAGACGGCGTTGACGGCGCCCTCGAGTTCGTCGCCCGCGTCCTCGTTGACCTCGACGATCCGCGCCTTGAACGTGATCTGCCGGCCGGGGGCGTCGATGTCGGCAAGAACGCGCCGGACGCGCTCGTGCTGGTGCGCGCTGGCGCGGATTATGAGCGCCTTCCGGCGTTCGTCGATGACCACCTTGTTGGCCGGCGAGGTGAGGTCGGCCAGTTCTCTGACCAGCTCGGCGGCTTTCTCAACGTCGGCGTAAGCCACGAAATAGCTTTTGGCGGTCAGCCGCCCCAGAAGCATCCCCGCGCTGCCGCGCGCTCCGACGACAACCGTCTTGCCCACGCGCGCGTATTCAAGGTTCTGGCTGCGCAAAATGTAGTCGAAAACCTCCTGAAACGGAGTTTCGGAAAACGACACGCTCATGGGCGCGTCGCGCGGAACCGTCGCGTCAACGACAATGTTCACCCGCGCCAGCGCGCCCAGCATCCGCAGGAGGTCGGCCGGCGAGCAGTCGGCGGCCGCGAGCGTCACGGGCTTTACGGAGATGGTTTCTTCGCGCGCGGCCTTCGGCCCCGGGGGATCCTTTCGCGACCGCGCGGCGCGGCGCCTGCCGAAAAAGAGTTTCAGCGCGCGCCCCGCGCTTTTAACGTCGCGCAGTTCGAGCGGGGACGCGCAGAACAGCCGCACGGCGGTGTCGTTTCCCGCCTGTTCGGCTTCGAGATAGGGAACGAGCGGCGTGTCCAGTGGTTTCTGCCAGCGCAAAGCGGGAAAACTGACGCCTTTAAACGTCAGGATCAGGCTCGTGTCGTTTTGCTCGAAGATCTCGGGACGCGGCAGGCGTTCGCCATCGACAGTCAGGCACAGACGCGAGTCGCCGGACTGCTCGGCGTAAATGCCCGAAAGCCTCGGCGCCCTTCGAGCGGGCGCGGCGATAATTCGGCTTTGTACGATAAAAAGGCAGAGCGCCGTCAGCAGAAGACGCCGACATTCCATCCGCAACCGCTCCTTTTGACTATTCGACGGGCACGAAGAAATCGGAGCCGCGCCACGCGCACAGGGCCCCGGCGGGAGTGATCTCTTTGAACACGATACCCGCCGCCGAGCCGCCCTCATCGACGATCTTCACGCTCTTTTCGCCCTCGACGGCGACGGCGGCGCAGCGGCGCTTTCCCGACACGACGACGGCGCGCAGGCGGAGCGCCGGGCGCACGGCAAAGCGAGCGCCGCCCGGTCCCAAAGCCGCGCTTTCGCTCTCCTCGGTCTCCTCGATAAGGGAAAGCCGGCTCTGCAGGCGGTCGGCAAGAAACCCCGCGAACGCGGGCGGCTGGGCCGCGCGCGTCTCCGAGCGCGGCGGCGCAGGGCGCGCGGGGGAAAAAGCCGTATACGTACAGAAGGCCGCCGCCGCGAGGTTGAGGACGACGGCTCCGCAGGCCAGCGCCTCGCGCGCGTTTTTAAACAGGTCATTCGGCGTCATGGGACACTTCGTCCGACGGCCGCGTCATGGGGGCCGCGAAGCCGATTTCCACGGCGGCGCGATCGTCGTCGAGGGCGCGCCACTCCATGCGGAGCGGCACGAAGAACTCGCGCCGCCTCATGATCGCGCGCACAAAGGCCGCGCACCTCTCCGGGGAGGCGCGGAAAGCGGCCTCAACCGCCGTGACGCCGGGTTCTTCCCCGGGGCCGGCCGCGACGGAACAGCCGACCCCCGTCGAAAGGGCGCACTGTTCAACGGCGGCTTTGAGCGCCTCGGCGCTTTCGGCGAACGAAACGGGCAGCCCTTCGGCGGCCTCAAGCTCGCGCAGGACGCTCTGGATCTCCGTCTCGAGCGCGGCCGCACGCGCGCGGCTTCTCCGCGCGACCTCCCGCGCCTCCCCGGCACGCCCGGCGAGATCGCGCGCGTAAAGGGCCACGCGGTATCCGGCGGCCGCGGAAAAGAGCGAGATCAGAACGGCCGCCGCCGCGAGGGCGTTAAGCAGCGCGTCGTTTTTCATCTTTCGGGCCTCCTCACGGCGTCGAACCTGACGATGACCGTTCCCTGCCGAACAACTCTCCGCTCCGTGACCGTAAACGGGGAATACCCGGCGGGCGTCCCCAGCTTGCGCTGCACGCCGAGAGACTCGGCGGCGTCGGCCAGCGCCGCGTCAACGCGGCAGCGCTCCCCCGATACGGAAAGGTACTCGATCCTGCCCCCGGGCGGAAGGGCGCGCACGGCTGCGGACAGCGTTTCAAGCACGGGCGTCTGGGAGCGCGACAGGGCCGCGGCCTTCCGCCAAACGCTTTCGCGTCCGCGCAGGATCCGCCGCTTTCGATCCAGCAGAGAGAGGGCCGACATCGCCTCGTCGCGTTCTACGCGGGCGCGTGCGAACTCGTCTTTTCGAGAGAGCAGCAGCGCGAACACGGACAGAAAGAAAACCGCCGACACGGCCAGCACGGCGGCGCACGCCAGAAGCAGCCTTTTAAAACTCCCGCGAAAAGCCTCGTGCCGGGCGGCGTATTCCTCGGGAAGAAGGTTGAGTTCAACGTTCACGGGCATACCTCAACAGAAGCCCGGCGACGGCGTACCACGCGGACGAACCGGGATCCTCGAAAGTCAGGCGGCGCGCGGCCGGCACCTCGGCGCGCGCGGCTGCCGGAACGGAAAGCGCCTCCCGCAGCGCCTCGGCGAACGGGCCGAGGCCCGCGACGGCGGGGACGGGAGAGACCGAAAACGTTCGCCGCACGTAGCCGAGCGTCTTTTGTATCTCGTCGGCGGCGCTCCCGGCCGACGAGGCGGGATCCCCGTTTTCGTCAAAAGGAAGGCCGCGGCACAGCAGGCACGCGCCCGAGCGCACGAAACACAGATCGACGATCCCGTCGCCGCAGACGGCCAAAAGTCTGCCGTTCGCGTCGTCCGGGCCGCCCGGATCCGTCAGCGCCCTCGCGGCGGCGACAGCGGCTGGCTCGGCCAGAGCGGCGCGCGACCTGACGCCCCGTAGCGCCTCGAACAGCGGCATCAGTTCTCCGCGCGGGGCCGCGACGGCCAGAAAACGCTTCCGCGCCGAAAGCGGTTCGTCGTCTCGCGAGGAACACACGTCAAAGAGCGCCTCCTCGACAGGGAAGTGGAAATAGGCGGAGAAGTTCAGCCTGACCGCCTCACGGGCCTCGTCCGCGTCGGCGACCGGCAGCGACAGATCGCGGAAGATGCAGTCGGCGGTAGGGATGGCGACGGCAAGCGGCCGATCTTTCCAGCGGGAACGCAGCGCGCGGCGCAGACAGGCCCCGAGGGCCGCGCCGTTTGTGACGCAGCCGCCGAAAACGCAGCCGTCGGGCAGATAGAACGTCTCCGCGCCCCGCACGAGCCAGCCGCCGCCCGACCGCGCTAGCTCGGCGTAGCGCGCTTTGTCGCCGCCGAAAGAAAGCGCGGCGGCGACAGTCTCTCGCCCTGTTTTCATCGCCGTCGCCTCTTTTTTTTCAGGCGCGCCTAAAACGCGCGCGTCAGCGTAAAATTTTTTTCCCCCTGAGGGGAATCCCAGCGAACCTCCGCCCGGATCATCACGCGCCCGGCGGATTCAATCAGCGTCGTCTCGATGTCGTAAACGCCGAAACTGCCCTCGGCGCGCTCGGCGAAAGTCGGCGGCAGGCCGCTTTCGCGGAGCGCGGCCGCGCGCGCTAGGCTCGAATCAGCCAGACGGACGGCCTCCTCGCGAGACCGAAGCTGCGCGAACGCTTCCAAATCGTCGGAGAATCTCCCCGCCAGCGCGGGCAGCAGCAGACAGGCGAGAGCCGCGGCAAGCAGGCAGTCTGCCAGAGCGAAACCTTTTCTGGACATCATATCGCCGCCGAAAGCTCGGAAACGGCCTTCAGCACAGGCGCGAACAGCGCGGCGGCAACCAGTCCCGCGACGCCCCCCACGACGAGGATCAGCAGCGGCTCTAGGGCCGAGCCGAGGCGTTTGACGCCCTCCTCGAGTTCGTTTTCGTGCCAGTCGGCGGCGCGGCCGAGCATACGGTCGAGGCACCCGGCCTTCTCCCCCGCCGCGATCAGCTGGAACGCGACCGGCCTGAAAAAAGGCGTCTTCGCGGCCGTCTCCGCCAGTGGCTCGCCCCTCGCGGCGGCTTCACGCAGCGCCGAGAACGCCTCCCGAACGGCCGCGTTCCCCGTTCCCGCCTCGGCCAGTTCCAGCGCGCGCAAAAGCGGCACGCCGGAAGCCAGAAGCGTGCCCAGCGCCCGGAACGCGCGCGACAGCGACGCGCTGCGGATCATCGCGCCGACGAC
>CAZRXR010000014.1:0-9952 GCA_964604125.1 uncultured Synergistaceae bacterium | reverse complement strand
TACACGGACGCCGAGACAATCCTGCCGCGCAGACGCTCCCTGCGCTCGCAGAGCCGCGCCAGCGTCTCCAGCGACTCGACGAGACGCCCCGCCTCCTCGCCCGACGCGAGAAGCGCGGCCTCAAGCGGCTGCGCCAGCTTTCCTTTCCGCAGCGACTCGTGCAGCGTGCCGCCCGCGTCAACGATCCTGCGGACTGTCTCTATCCTCTTGGCGAGAGGAACATAGCGCTCGGCGGCGGCCAGGTCGGACAGCGCTCCCGCGAGAGGAATGCCCGCGCCCAGCACGACGGCCAGCTGGCGGTAGAACAGCGTCTTTCGCGCGGAAGACACCGTCCCGATCGTTCCGAGGACGCGCAGAAAACTCTCTTTTTCTCCGATCGGCGTCTCCACGCCAGCGGGCGCGACGCGCACAGCCACAAGCCCGGCGCGCGACAGCTCGGCCGCGAGCGCCCGGGGGCTTTCCGCGTCGGAGGTTCCTTCCCGCATCTGCCCCGCCGCGTTCCGAGCGAGATAGCGGAAGATCATCTTCGCGTCCTCCCGCACGCCAAAAGCCGCTCGAACTCCTTGGCGTCGGACGCGCGCTGCGCGGCCTCGTCCGCGTTGACCTCCCCCGAGACCGCGAGACGCGCCAGAGACGCCTCCATGCTCAGCATGCCGTCCCTGCCGCCCGTCTGGATCAGGCTTTTCAGCAGCGATATTCTGTTCTCGCGCACGGCGTTCCGCACGGCGGCCGAAGCCGTCATCAGCTCGAAGGCGGCGGCGCGTCCGTTCCGCGAGGGAAGAAGGCGCTGAGAGCACACGGCCAGGAGCGTGGAGGCAAGCTGTGAGCGCGCCTGCGCCTGCTGCTCGGCGGAGAAAAGGTCGATGACGCGATCAACCGCGCGCGGGGCGTCGGGCGCGTGGAGCGTCGCGAGCACCAGATGCCCCGTTTCCGCTGCCGTCAGCGCCGCTTGAGCCGTCTCCCTGTCGCGCATCTCGCCGACGCATATGACGTCGGGATCCTCGCGCAGCGCGTCGCGCACGCCCTCGGCGAAACCGGCGACGTCGGCTCCGATCTGACGCTGGTGGATCAGGCTCGTCTCGGACGCGAGCACGTACTCCACGGGATCCTCGAGCGTCACCACGTGCTCGGCCTCGCGCGAGCAGAGCCATTGGAGCAGCGACGCGAGCGTCGTGCTCTTTCCGCTCCCCGACGGGCCGGTGACGAAGATGACGCCCTGCTTTTTACGGCACAGTTCCGTCAGCCCGCGCGGGATGCCGCAGCGCTCGGGCGGGGGGATGTCCGGGGGGAGCAGGCGGATCGCGGCCGCCGCTTTGCCGAACGACCAGTAGCCGTTGAGACGGAATCTGCGGCGCGCCCCGGCCTGCTCACACTCAAACCCCGCGTCGATGCCGCGCTTTGCCGCCCAGACGGCGAGATCTTCCGGGGACAGGTACGGCGTAAAAAGCGCGAAGAACTCATCCCGCCCCCCGAGAGGCTCCCCCTCGGGCGCGCACAGCCGCCCATGCACGCGCAGTCTCGGCCGCTCACCCTGAGTGAGGTGGAGGTCGCTGGCCTTCCGGGCGCACGCCAGCGCCAGCAGTTCCCGCAGTGAAACGCTTTCCATGTCCGCGCCCCTTTCAAGCCTCTAGGCAGCCCAAAGCTTCTTCGCAGCCGGTCACGCCCGTCCTGACCAGTTCGGCGGCGCTCTCGCGCAGGGTCAGCGCGCCCTCGCGGCGAGCGATCTCCCCAATTTCAAGCGCGCTCGCCCCCCTCGCGACCGCCCGCGCCAGAGACGGCGAAACGGGCATCACCTCGAAGGCCGCGGCGCGCCCGCGATAGCCGCGCCCGCCGCAGCGCGGGCACCCTCCCGCGCGGTAGGCGACAAGCGACGGCGGCAGCCCGAGCGCGCGCAGCGCCCCGGCGGCGCTTTCGTCGCGCAGACGGCAGTCCGGGCACAGACGCCTCAACAGACGCTGCGAGATCACGCCGCGGAGCGTGGCGGCCAGAAGGTACGGCGGCACGCCCATGTCCGCGAGGCGGGCGGGGGCGCTGTATGCGTCGCCGCAGTGCAGCGTGGCGAGCACAAGATGTCCCGTCACAGCGGCGCGGATGGCCAAAGACGCCGTCTCCTCGTCGCGTATCTCTCCCACGAAGATCACGTCGGGATCCTGACGAAGCACATACCTTAAAATCGACGCGAACGTCAGGCCGCTTTTTTCGTTCACCTGCACCTGCGTGGCCTGAGGGATCCTGTACTCCACGGGGTCCTCGATGGTCACGGCGTTGAACTCGTCCAGATCCAGCTCGGCGATCATCGCGTGCATCGTCGTCGTCTTGCCGCAGCCCGTAGGCCCGGTGTTGAGGATCAGACCCCGCCGGGCGGACAGCAGAGCGCGTATGGCGTCGGCGGCGCGCGGCATGCAACCGAGGTCGTCCAGGCGGAACAGGGCGCTTTCGCGGTCGAGGACGCGGAGCACCGTCTTCTCCCCGCGGATCCCCGGCAGCGTGGAGACGCGCAGGTCGATCCTGCGTCCGTCGATCTCGCGCATGATGTGCCCGTCCTGGGGCGTCCTCTTTTCGGCGATGTCCATCTGCGCCAGTATCTTGATGCGAGCCGTCACGGAAGGATGCGCCGCTGAAGGCATCTCGAGCGCCGGGGCGAGACGCCCGTCCACGCGGAACCTCACCCGCGTCGATGTTTCGCCGGGCTCGATATGGATGTCGGACGCCCGTTCGCGCACGGCCTGCTCGATGATCCGCTCGACGATGCCGGCGGCGGGCGAACTGTCGTCGTGTTCCGAAGCGGCGGCTTCGGGCCGCGCCCCGGCCATCGGATCGGCCAGCCGCGCGACCGCGTCCGAAAAACGGTAGGCCCTGTCGATTTCCTGCGCGAACTCCCGAGGCGGGAACGGCGTGCCTATCAGCTCAACCCGCGTCTTGCTCAGCGCGCGCAGTTCATCGGCCAGCAGCATGTCGTCGGGATGCGGCGTCGCGGCGATAAGTCCGCCGTCCTCCTTTAAGGACATCGGCAGCACGCGCAGCCGCCGCGACGCCTCGTAGGGCACGAGCGCCAGCGCCTCGGGCCGCGGCGAAAGGTGACCCCAGCGGCCGCGAGCGGCGGAAATTTGTCTTTCGTTTCGCTCGTCCACGGTCAGTCCACTTCCATTCATCGGTAAATCGTGTAGAGGATCGAGGCCGACGCGGCCCCGGCGGCGGTCACGCGCGCGGCGGAAAGCCCCGCTCCGCCCGAGGAGAGCGCGGCGACGGCGCGCTCGGCCGGAACGAGGGCGCGGGCCCCCGGCGCCTCTCGGGTCGAGAGAAGCCCGCCCCCGTTCAGGTCAATAGCCTTGACGACTGTTCCGCCGGGCTCCATGCCCAGCAGGTACAGCACGCCGTCGTAGAAAAGCGCCGACACGACCGGCCCGAAACCAGAGTACTCATGGTACCAGCCCCAGTCGCCGCCGCGCCACGGGGCCTCGCTCCACGAGCGTTCCTTTAAGGGCGCAGGGCAGGCCGCCACGAGCGTCCCCGACTCGCTTTCGGCGATGAAAGCCAGCCAGCGCTCGCGCGGAAGGCGGCACGGCAGCGGCGAGAACGTCAGTTCCAGCGACGGAACGCCGCACGTCCGCCGCAGATCAAGCCGCGTGGAGACGGCAAAAAAGTCGTCGTCCGCCGTGAACTCAGTCACGCCGCCTCCGGCGTCGCAGGCCGTCAGGCGCGTCAGTTCGCCGATCCGCGACTGCGTCGCGAGCGGCGTGCGCGCGATCGTGTACGGCGCGGAGGTTTGGCGCAAAACCTGTCCCGACCCCGGATCCAGACCCAGCAACGCGCTTTCCGCCCCCTCGCCCGAGGGGACGATCAGTATCTGCCGCGAACCGGCGGGCGCGGCGACAGGGGCCGAACGAACGCGCCCCAGAGGCGCGGCGGTATCTCCCGGGCCGATATACACGCCGCGAGTGTCGTCACACGACCAGACGAGCTTCGGAGCGGACACGTCGGTGACGTCGAGGCAGTACATGCCGCCCGCGCCCTCTCCGAGCGTGCCCCAGAGGTACACGCGCGCGTCCCCGCCCGCCTCGACAGTCTCGGCCGTCAGCGCGCCCGCAGCCAGCCACGGGGGCGCTCCCGCCCGGGCAAGACGCACGACGAACTCGGCGCTCAAAAAGTGCGGCGGCAGAAAAGCCCACAGTTCGCCGCCGGTTCGAGCGTCGATGGCGGAGACGAGGCCGTCGTCGCCCTGCACGAAAAGCACGCCGTCAACGAGCGTCATCGCCGCGGGGTAGGGCGCGCCCTGCTCTCTGGCGGAAACGCGCCCGCAAAAGCCCGCCCACTCCTCGGGGCCAGCGCCCGACGCAGCGCGCGCGCTTTCGTCCCGGGCGTCGAGTTCAACCAGTCCGCCAGCGCGGAAACCGGCACCGTCGCATGGCGGCAGCAGGACTCTTCTCGGCGGCGCGGTCCGCGAAAGCCACAGGCGGGTAAGCGTTCCGTCCGCGGAGACAGCGTCCTTTTCCACGGCGCCCGTGTCGCCGCCCTCCGCGCTTCCGCGCCGAAGCGGCACGTAGACGACGTTTTGAGCACCCTCGGCGGAGAGGAGGACGGAACCGCAGATCTCCCACTCGGCGGAGGCCGAAAAGCTGTTTTGCGGCCGCTCGCGGACGACCGCGCCGCACGACAGCGCGCACGATAAAACCGCCGCCGCGGCGAAGAACGCCGCCCTCATGGCCCAACCAGCACGACGCGCTCGGCGAAGACGGATCTCAGGTCGCCGTCCTCGTCTTTTCCCGCGCTCGCGCGCACGCAGACGCGCCAGGCGGCGAAGTGGGACGCTCCCGCCGAGGCCGTCCTGGGCACGGCCTGCTCGAACGTCTGCGAAAACGGCTTTTCGCCGTCCTCCGGGGGTTGCGCCAGCGCGGGCGGCCAGTCAAGACCGCCCGTCAGTTTGAGCGCGGAGCCGGGACTGTATCGGCACCACTGCACCGTAACCGACACGGCGATCCCCCGCGGAGAAGGGGCGAGCACGCCGGGCGGAACGGATATTTCCAGTTCCGAAGGCGACGCGCCGTCCGCGAGCGAAAGGACGCGAAAGCCGCCGTCGGCGGGGTTTCCCGGCCGCTCCGACGCCAGCCACGCCGTCGTCCGCTCCAGTACGCTCTCCGCCTCGTTTTGCAGGCGCGTGAAGTCGGCCGCGTTTTCCGCGCCCTCGCGCTCCTTCTCCCACCAGAGCAGTTCCACGAGCAGCAGCCCTCCCAGCAGCGAGGAGACGAGCAGCGTCACGATCAAGACGCTACCGCTCCTCACCGGCCGACCAGCCATGCGCGTTTCACCTCGATCGTCCTGCCGAGGGCGCCCGCGAACCGCACGGTCGCGCGCAGGAGACGGCGGTTCGTGTCGAGGCGGAACTCGACCTCGTCGATATGACGGAAAAGCGGCTGCGCGCCGCTTTGGTCGTTGAAGTCGGCATAAAAAACGCCGCCGCTCGCCCACGCTGTCAGAGCGGCAAGACGGCAGAGACGCACCCCCGCCGGCAGCGACAGGTCGCGCCGCGCCGTCAGCAGGGGCGAGGATCGGTTGGCGTCGGAGACGAGACGGAGCGGAGTGCGCCAGCCCGGCGCGAGCACCCACTCGGCGGCGCTGACCGGAGAGCCAGCCGCTTCGGACTTGACGGGCGACGAAAGCTCGGCGCGCGCGCTTTCTCCGGCCGAAACGGCGAACGGCGTCAGCAGAACGCTGCCGCTCGGCATGCCGGAGACGAGGCGCAGCGTGCCGCCGGAGTTTTCGCCGCTCGATCGGAAACTTTGCCCGCCGACCGACTCGCCGACTTCGAGCGCCCGGCCCCACCGCGACCAGACGGGCATGGAGCCGAGCCCGAGCGGCGGCGAAAAGAGATCGCTCTCCCAGCTTCGCGGCAGCCCGATCCCGCAGTGGCGCACGTGGAGATCCAAGAAGGCCAGCAGCCGCTCGGCGCTGTCCCACCCCGGGTACGCCGCCACGAGGTAGCTTTTCTCAAAGGAAGCCAGACACAGGGAGGCGACGCGCAGCGCGCCCGAACCGATAATCAGGGCAAGCGGCAGCGCGACGAGCAGCTCGACGAGAGAAAAGCCTCTCCTCTTTTTGAGAGGAAACCGGTTCCGTCGCCCGCGGCGTTTCGCGGCCCCGCCGGCTTTGAGATTTCCGCTTCGCATCCCGATCTCCGTCACCAGAAAAACCGCGAGAGGATCAGCAGCGTGCCGACCACGTGCACCCAAAGCGAGTGGATCTCGCTTTTGAGCAGGATCGAGGCGTCGAACGAGCCGTCCCGCACCCGGGCCCACGTGTCGCGCGACAGGCTCTTGGGGAAAAAGCGCCCGACGCTCGCGCGGTACGCCTCGTATTCCGCGCCGAACCTGCCGCGCAGGAAAGCCTCCTCGTGCGGCACGATCAGCAGTCCGTAGAGCACCCAGAACGTGACGAGGAAGATGACCGTGGCGAGGTTGCCCGAGATCCACCCCCAGCCGAGGCCGATCATCCCGTTCCCGACGTAGAGCGGGTTGCGCACGAGCGCGTAAGGCCCCCACGTCGCGAGGCGCTCGGCCTTGACTTCCTCGCCGCGGTAGCGGACGATGCAGCCGGCGCCCCAAAAGCGCGTCAGCTGCCCCAGCGCGACAAGCGCGACGCCGGACGCCACGCGCCCGGGCAGCGGGCGCGCCACCGCGAGGATGACGGCGAACAGCGCCGTCCACACCCCGCCCCGGTATTTAAAGGCCCACGCGCGGAGCGCGGTCAGCCAGTCTCTCATTTTTCGATTTCTCCTTCCGAAACTTCGCCGTCTTTGCCGCCGATGATGCGCTCGGCGGCGCCCCAGCCGATCATGCGGATGGCGACGACGCAGCCCATGAAAATAGCCAGATACTCCGTGAAGAAACGGCACACCACAGCCATGATGCCCGCGATGTTCACGGGCATGAGCAGCCCGTAAATGGCCGCGCCGCCGCCTTCGGCCACGCCGCTGGCGCCGGGCGTCGGGATAAAATAGAGGATGAACATGAACATCGTCTGCGCGAGAACCACGTGAAGATAGTTGACCGCCAGCCCAAGCGAGCGCATGAGGATCGGCAGCACGGAAAACAGCGCCACAAGGTGCCCGACCGAGAGCGCGAACGCGGCCGCAAAGTACGGCAGCCCCGGGCCCACCATGCGCTTGACGTTTTCGGAATAGCTGTCAACCTCGGTGCAGACGGCGTGGTAGACGCGCCGCACTCTGAGCCGCCGAAGAAGCCTGAGCCGCTCCAGCAGCAGCAGGACGCCGCCGCAGAACTTCTTGATAAAGCGGGATTTGACGATGCTGAGGATGAAGATCAGCCACATCAGGAGCGAGAGGAACCCGACGTAGCAGAACACGCCCTTGACGAGCACGCCGCCCCGGCGCAGCTGCGGAACGAGCACGAACGCCGTCGGCGCGGCCACGCTGAGCAGAAATGTGCTGAACAGCGTGCGGATAAGCGTGATGGCGACGCCCGAGCCGACGGGTACGCCCGAGCGGTAGAGCACATAAACCTGAAACGGGCCGCCGCCCACCTGCATCGGCGTGAGAGCGCAGCCGAAATAGTGTAGCCACGTCAGCACGAGGCCCCGCGGAAACCTGATTTTGTAGCCCATCGCGCGCGCAGTCAGGCAGAAACGCGCGGCGTCGCAGCTCCACGCCGCGAACACCGCCAGCAGCGCGTAGACGACGCACATCTTGTCCATGTTTTTGAAAGCGTACAGCGCGTAGTGGTCAACGCTCCTGCTGATGATGAACGCGCTCACGCCGAGAGTGAGCAGCAGAAAGACAGCCAGTCCTTTTCTCAGACTCATACGTTGCCCTCCCGGTCGCTTCAGCTTTCGCCGCCGTCGCGGCGTTCCCGTTCCTCAAACCAGCTTTCAAGCGCTTTAACGCGCTCCGCGAAAGGCGGCAGCGTCTCCTTTTTCCACTGCCGCTCGTGCCACGCGGTCGCGTCGGCGTACCGGCCTTCGGCAAGGCGGCGCTGAAAGACGCGAAGCTGTCGCCGCAGCGGTTCCGCGTCGGGAAACGCTCCCCCGTATTCGGGATAGGCGCCCGCGAGGCTTTCGCTCACGTCGTCCATCCAGTCCAGCTCGGCGAACGCGCCCTCAAGTCCCGGCGTCCCGTCGGAATCCGGGGCGTCAAGCGCCCTCTGGATGGCGGCAAACACCTTGAGCAGCGAGTTTTTCATCTCATCGACGATGTCCTTCCCAAGCCCCCACGGCGTGGCCGTGATCACGTCCACGTCGATCCCGTCGGGCACGGAAAGCAGTTCGTCTTCGCCCAGCGACTCGCCGTCGCAGAGCATATCGACGATCACGCGCCCCTCGGCGGCGACGCGCTCGCGCAGCGCGTCGAGCAGTTCAAGTCTCGGGAGCGAGTCCATATGCGGAAAGCTCCACTCGTTTCCATCAATTAAAAATCGCATGTCCGCCCTCCGCGCAGAAATTCACGTGCGTTCATTTTAGCACATCGAAGGGGCGGCGGACGCCGTAATTTCCCAAAACGTGCTAGAATGAAAAGCCAACGAAAGAAGGAGGAGTTCAGGATGAGCATACCCGCGCCCGAGGTTCCGCGCGTCAGCGCGAAGATGCGGCGTCTCGTCGGAAAGGCGATCTTCCGCTACGACATGATCGTCCCGGGCGACCGCATCGCCGTCGCCGTGTCCGGCGGCAAGGACAGTCTAACGCTGCTTTACATCCTCAAAGACATCAAGGCATACAGCCCAGTCAAATACGACCTTCAGGCCGTCAGCGTTGACATGACGGGCGGGGCGTGGGACGCGGGCGGCGTGAAAGCCGTGTGCGACGCGCTGGAAGTGCCCCTTGCCGTGGTGCCCTTCAACATCGAACATGTCATCGAGCAAAAAAAGGAGGCCTCGCCGTGCAGCCTGTGCGCCAATCTCAGGCGCGGGCTGCTCAACGCGGCGGCCAAAAAGCGCGGCTGCAACAAGCTGGCGCTCGGACACAACCTCGACGACGCCGTCGAGACGGCGCTGATGAACCTGTTCCGCAACGGAAGGTTCCGCGCCTTCCAGCCAAAACTGTGGCACGACAGGGCCGACGTGTGGCTGATCAGGCCGATGATCTACCTTACCGAACGCCAGATCGCGCGCGAGATCGAGCGCCTCGGCGTGAAAACGTCGCAGCACTGCTGCGCGTATGCCGGGCGCACGGAGCGCGCGCGCGCCAAAGAACTGGTGTCGGGCCTTAGCGCGCGTTTCCCCGACGTGAGACGCTGCGTGCTCCACGCGCTTGAGGGGCACAGGCCGGAAGATTCGTGGACGGCGACGCCGCGGCTGTATTTCGGCGTACACACGTCGCCTTCCGCCTCGGACGCGCTCAACTCCGCGCCTCCGCTTTCCGGCGGCGGCAGTCGATGAAAAAATCCTGCAGCAGCCGACGGCACTCCTCCTCGCGCACGCCCGGCGTGACCGCCGGCCGGTGGGACAGCCGCGCGTCGGTGGCGATGTTCATCAGCGTGCCGCACGCGCCGGCCTTGGCGTCGGCGCAGCCGTAGACAAGGCGCGATATCCGCGCCTGCGCGACGGCGCCCGCGCACATCGGGCACGGCTCAAGCGTCACGTACAGCGTGCAGCCGCTGAGGTTCCAAACGCCCAGTTCCCGCGCGGCCATGCGGATGGCGACGATCTCCGCGTGCGCGGTGGGGTCGCGCTCGACGCGGCGGCGGTTGCGTCCCAGACCGACGATCCGCCCCGCGCCGTCGGCCACGACGGCGCCGACGGGGATATCGCCTTCGTTATACGCCGCCCGGGCCTGCTCGAGCGCCGCGCCCATGTAGTACTCGTCGTTTTCCATCGTCTCTCGCCTCCCGTGCGGGGAATACATAAAAAGGGAGTTCCCTCGCGCGGAACTCCCTTTTTTCGCGTCTGCAAATGGCGCGCCACGCAGGATTCGAACCCACGACCTTCTGGTCCGTAGCCAGACGCTC
>CAZRXR010000013.1:0-32428 GCA_964604125.1 uncultured Synergistaceae bacterium | reverse complement strand
TGGTGGAGACGCGGGGAATCGCACCCCGGTCCTGACATGATGTGTATGAATGGACGGCTACAGGCTTAGTCGATCTCTTTCATTCGCAGAGATGGAACTGTGACCGACAGAACAGTTTCCAAATCTATACGTACCGTGCCGACACGCCGCCCGCTGTGATTAGCCCTGGCGATTTTGCGAGCGCTCTCGATCGTTCGGGCGACCGCTTAACTAAGCGGCCAGAGCGTAGTTGTTGTCGTTTCTGTTTTTTTGACGGGTCGCGCCCGTCGCTCGGCCTGCTTCCAGACTTCCACCATACCAGTCGAACCTGATCGTCCCCAAATCCGATCTTCGCGACAACGGAACGCTTCAGATCGAACGGCTGCGGAACTCGCGGGCGATAGCCCGTTTCGCGTCGCGTTCGGAGAGGGCCTCGCGCTTGTCGTGGGCGTTTTTGCCCCGCGCGAGCGCGAGCTGCACCTTCGCGAGCCGCTCGGCTTTAAGATACATCGAAAGCGGCACCAATGTCAAGCCCTTTTCTTTGACTTTCGCGCCGAGACGGCGGAGTTCAACGCGGTGCATCAGCAGTTTGCGGTTCCGGCGGGGATCGTGCTGGTACCAGCTGGCCTTTTCGTAGGGGGAGATGTGCGCGTTCATCAGCCACAGTTCGCCGCCTTCAAACCGCGCGTAGCTGTCGCGCAGGTTGACCTTCCCGGCGCGGACGGATTTGATCTCCGTCCCCGAGAGGGCGACGCCGCACTCGAAGGTCTCGAGGATATAATAATTGCGCCGCGCGCCGCGGTTGAAGGCGACCGTTTTGTCCTTTTTGCGCTGTTCCACCGTCGTCACCTCTTTCGTCCGGGGACACAAAAAAAGTCCCGGAGCGAACCGGGGCTTTTGCGTCCTGCGATGGTCGGGGTGAGAGGATTCGAACCTCCGACCTCCTCGTCCCGAACGAGGCGCGCTCACCAGACTGCGCTACACCCCGGACACAGGGAGCATTGTACAACGTCGGCTGTTATTCGTCAATGCTGAACATAAAAATCAGTCGTCGTCGCGCCGCCGCCGGTTTCTGCCGCGGCTGTCGTCGGAGCCGGGCGGGGCGGACGGCTGGCCGGCGAGAGACGAGACAGGAACTTCCACCCAGCCCCACGGCGTGATGAGCACAAACCTGAGCGAGATGTCGCTTTCGCTCATCGCTTTGATGTGATCGGCGTACTCGGCGACATCGCAGTAGATCCAGCAGTCCGAAACGAGCCATACGCGGCGGCAGGCGCCTTTGGAGAAGATCAGGCTGTAATCGACGGCGAGGCGCATGGCGCCGGTGAGATCGAACTCGCCGAGAGAGAGGACGACGGCTTCGGCCATGGAGGGCGGAGCGGCGGCGGACGGCAGCAGGGCGGCCATAGGGGCGAGCCACGAGAGTTCGTCGTACAGCCCGTCGGGATCCTCGCGCGCGTACTCCCAGTAGGGAAGATCGGCGCCGTCGAGACGGAACGTCCGGGGCAGCCAGCCGACGACCTGATTCAGCAGCCTCACGATGTGCGCCGGATAGTCGGGGGCCGACATCGTGCGCATCAGCGAGCTGACGGTGAGCGGCGGGATTTTATAGTCGTCGTTTTCGTTCAAAGCGGACACCTCCCGGCTGAAATTTCGTGGGCACGATTATTGTAACAGCAACCGCGTAAAACATAAATGCCCGGGGCGAAAATTTGTGCGATAATGAAAGCGCGATTCATTCCACGTGCGGGAGGCCGTTTGATGAGACCGATCTGTTTGAGCGCGGAAGAATGTGTGTTCCTCATGCTCGATCTGCAGGAAAGGCTGATCCCGGCGATGAGCCGAGGAGCGCGGTGCGTAGGGGAGGCGGGCAGGCTGCTGAAGTGCGCTCGTGTCTTGAACGTCCCGGCGCTGGTCACGGAACAGTACCCGGAGGGGCTTGGCCCCACGGTCGGGGAACTCCGACCGTATCTCGACCCGAAGACGACGCTGGCAAAGAACTGTTTTTCGTGTTTCGACGCCGACGGCTTCGAGACGATGCTGACGGCGACCGGGCGAGGAACAGTCGTCGTCTTCGGCGTCGAAAGCCACATCTGCGTGTTCACGACGGCGATGGCGCTGAAGGCGAGAGGGTATGAAACCGTCGTCGCCGAGGGCGCGTGCGCCAGCCGCGATCCCGCCGACCACGATCTCGCGACGCGCAATCTGATCGCGGCGGGGATCGCCGCGCTGCCGACGGAGACCATCGTCTACCAGCTGCTCAGGCGGGGCGGAACGCCCGAGTTCAAAGCCCTTCTGCCGCTGTTTAAGTAGCCGGCGATGGAGATCCCGGCCGTTTTTTTGATCGGCGCGTGCGCCGGTTTCGCCGTCTGGCATTTGGCGCTCAAAACGTCGGAGGAATGCCCGAGGGAGCGCGGTCTCCCCGGGTGCGCCGCCGTTGTCGTGGCCGCCGCGTGCGGCGCGCTTGCCGTCTGGGGGCGCGCCCGCTTTCCCGACGCGAGCGAACTGAGTATTCTCGCGGCCGCGTTCTTCGCGCTGGAGTTCCACGCCCTGACGGACTGGCTGTGCGGCTACATTTTCGACAGGGCGGTCTGGCTGTCCCTGCTGGCCGGGGCGGCGCTGCGCTTATGGCGCGGCGAAGCGCCGCTGGCGCTCGCGGGGTCGGCGGCGGGGGCCGCGCCCGTCGCCGTCGCGCTCGTCCTCACGCGGGGAGCGTTCGGCTGGGGCGACGCGACGCTGATGGCCGGCGTCGGGAGCCTTCTCGGCTGGAAAATGGCCCTTTTGACGCTGTATTTCGCGGTGCTGGCGGGGGGCGGCGCCGCGCTGCCGCTGCTTTTGATCGGCAGGGTCTCGCGGCGCGACGCGCTGCCTTTCGCGCCTTTTCTGCTCGCGGGGATGATTCTGGCCTGCCTGTTCGGGCGGTCGGTCTTGGGTCGTCTTGGATTGGACGGTTCGCTCTTTTAGCGCGCCGGGCGCGGGCGACGTTTTCGCTTTTTTCGCGCGCTGAAAGACTTTCCGCTTTCGCGTTTTTCTGCTATGATGGCGTTACACCAACAAATTTTTTTCAAGGGGGATTTTCGGCATGAACGTGAGCGTTATTGACCATCTGGGCGTCGCCGTCCCGAGCATCGAAGAAGCGCTGAAGTTCTGGCGGGACACGCTGGGCGTCGAGTGTCACGGCGTCGAGACCGTCGAGGATCAGAAGGTGACGACGGCATTTCTGCCCATCAAGGACACGGAGTTCGAGCTTCTCGAGCCGACCGCCCCGGACAGCCCCGTCGCGAAGTTCATGGAGAAAAACGGCGGGCGCGGCGGCCTCCACCACGTGGCCATTCGCGTGGAGAACCTCGAGGCCGCTCTCGCGGAACTGAAGGCCAAGGGCGTAAAGCTGATCGACGAAAAGCCCCGCCGCGGCGCGGGCGGAGCGATGATCGCCTTCCTGCACCCCAAAGCGACGGGCGGCGTGCTGCTGGAACTGTGCGAGCGCACGTAAAAATTTTTTTGTACCGTCGGAAACGGCGGCGGAGATTCCCTGTCGAGGCAGGCTGTCTCTGTCGCCGTCTTTTTTTTTAGAAGAAAGCGCGTTCCGGGTTTCGCGAAAGCGGAAAAGGTTCTCCGCCGTCGCGCGGCGACGCCCCGCGACGGGAAGAAGTTTTACGGGCCGCCGCTCGCGACGGCGCGCGCCGACGGAGAAACCGAAGAAACGGGCCGCCTTTTCCCGTGAAAAGGGAAAGGCGGCCCGTTTCCGAGCGGTTAACGTCGCTTTATCCGAGATAACGGCGGAAGAAAGAGATCAGCGTGTCAAACGGAATGGCGTCCTTGCCGCCGCCGTCGTAGAGGTCGGTGTGGGAGGCGCCGGGAATCGTGACGAACTCTTTGTTGTCCTTGTAAAGGCCGTTTCGCAGGATCCGATAGGCGTCCCTGCTGAAATAGTACGAATGGGCCTTGTCGCCGTGGACGAGGAGGATCGGGGAGCGGACTTCGGCCAGATAGCAGTTGATGGGCTGGTTGAAGAAGGACAGGCACCCTGTGACGTTCCAGCCGCCGTTGGAGTTGAGGGAGCGCGGATGATAGCCGCGTTTCGTCTTGTAATAGTCATAGTAGTCCTTGACGAAAGACGGAGCGTCGGCGGGCAGGGGATCGACGACGCCGCCCGCGAGTTTATAGGCGCCGGACTTTAAATCCTCGATCCTCTGCCTGTTCATCGCGTCTTTTTTCGCGTAACGGGCCGCCTCGCTGTCCTCGGCGTCAAAGTACCCCTTGGCGTTGACTCTGGCCATGTCGTACATGGTGATCGCGGCGGTCGCTTTCACGCGGGTATCGATCGCGGCGGCGTTCAAGGCCATGCCGCCCCAGCCGCAGATGCCGATGACGCCCACCCGTCCGTCCGCCACCAGATCGGAGAGGAGCAGCCAGTCAATGGCGGCCTGAAAGTCTTCGGTGTTGATGTCGGGGCTTGCCATGTAACGGGGCGCGCCGCCGCTTTCCCCCGTAAAGGAGGGATCGAACGCCAGCGTGACAAAGCCCGCCTTGGCGACGGTCTGGGCATAGAGACCGGCGGCCTGTTCCTTCACCGCGCCGAAGGGTCCGCAGACGGCGACGCCGGGCAGAGGCCCCGCGGCGGACTTCGGCCGGTAGAGATCGGCGGCCAGCGTGATGCCGTAGCGGTTGACAAAAGTCACTTTGCTGTGTTCAACCTCGGGATCCCGAGGGAACGTCTTGTCCCATTCCTGTACCAGCGTCAGTTTTTCCATTTTCATACCTCCCGCCCGATTGTCCGCGTTTTCAGCGCTCCGCGCCCGCGTGGCGGGCGGCGCCGCGCTCAGACACGCCAACGCCAAACCGGCCAGAATCAGCGCGAATTTCCCTGTGCGTTTCATCGCCATCTTCCTCCTCGTGTGCCTTAAAAATTTTCCGGGTACTCACGTCGCCCGGGCCGCGGCGGGACTTCCCCGCCTAACGCGAAAAGCGCGCGTTCCCCGCGTCCGACCGCGCGCGCTTTCATGGCGGACGGAAGTTTTCCCAGTGCCGCTATTATAATTTCCGCGCGCGTCGCGCGCTAATAGTCATTTCTTATATCGCGACATGAAAATATTGCATATCATTGTCGGCGGGGCTATAATCGGCGCGGGAGGCGTTAAAAGTGGAACTGAGGTCTTTGCGCTATTTTCTGGCCGCCGCGCGGGAGGAAAACATGACGAGGGCGGCGGCCCTGCTGCACGTGACTCAGCCGACGCTGTCGAAGGCCCTGCGCGGGCTGGAGGAGGAACTGGGGAAAAAACTCTTTATCCGCCACAGCTTCAGCATCCAGCTGACAGAGGAAGGCGCGCTGCTCCGCAGGAGGGCCGCCGACCTGCTGGATCTGGCTGGGAAGATCGAGGAGGAGTTCCGCAGCCTCGAGAACACGGGCGGCGTCATCTATCTGGGACTGGCCGAGACGTGTCAGGTGAGGCACATCGCCCGTGTGCTGAAGGGCATGGAGAGCGTCTGCCGCGACATTCGTTACCATGTGACAAGCGGCGACACCGAACAGGTGACGGAGAAACTGGACAAGGGCCTGCTGGATTTCGCCCTGCTGGCCGAGGAGCCTGACGGGAGCAAGTACGGTTCCCTTACGCTGCCGGGAAAGGATCGGTGGGGACTGCTGATGCCCGAGGACGACCCTCTGGCGGCGAAGGAGGCCGTCGTCTATTCCGATCTCGCGGGACGCCCTCTTTTCTGCTCGGAGCAGGCGCTGAAAGCCGATCTTCCCCGCTGGTGCGGCGAAAAAGCGGAGCGGCTTGACTTCCGGGGGTTCTTCCGCCTCGCCTACAACGGCTCTGTCTTCGCCAGAGAGGGCCTCGGCTGTCTGCTGACGCTCGACAGGCTGATCAACTGCGGCCCGGGCAGCGGACTGGCTTTCCGCCCGCTGGAACCGCCCCTTGTCACTTCCGTCAGCGTGATCTGGCGCAAGCGCCAGCACTTCGCGCCTCTGGCCGCCGCCTTTCTCTCCGCCTTGCGGGACTACTGCCGCGCCCGGACGGACGGCGACGACGGGGATGAAGCGCGGGAGCGGCGCGGGCGCTAAAGGGGAAACTCTCCGGCCGCGCCGTCTCCCGCGCCGGGCGCTCTTTTTCGCGCTTTACAAAAACGCTCGGGAAACGGTATAGTTATGGCGGCAGAAAAACGCGAACCGAAGGAAGCGATCCGCATGGAAACAGAGAAGCTGCTGAACGGACACGAGGTCTCGCTGGCCGAGGTGCTCGACGCGCGCGAACGCCGCGCGGCGCGCCAGAAAAAAATGTTGAAAGGCGGCGGGGGAACGCTCGTCAGCTACACGCTGAACATGCCGGGGCCGATCAAACAGTTCCCTCTCGCGCGGGCTTTTTTCACGCGGGGGCTGAAGCGGCTTGAACGGTCTTTCGCCCGCGCGGGCGTCGGCGTCGGCGCGAAGGAGGTCTTTTCCGAGCCGACGGGGAACGAGGCGTTCCTGTCGGTCGCCGCCCCCGCCCCCGAGGTGAAAAAGATCGCCTGCGCGCTTGAAGAAAGCTCTCCGGCGTCGCGCCTGTACGACATGGACGTTCTCGACGGGAGCGGCGTCAAAATGGAGCGGTCGGCGGTCGGGTGGCCGCCGAGGCGCTGCTTCGTCTGCGGTCGCCCCGTCGTGGAGTGCGCCCCGCGCCGTGTCCACGGCGCCGATGAACTGGCGCGGGCCGCCGCCGCGCTGATGTACGAGGACGAATGCGCGCGCTTTTGCTCGCGCGTCGCGCGGACGGCGCAGAGGGCCCTGCTGTACGAGGTCTGCGTGTCCCCCAAGCCGGGACTGGTCGATCGCTTCAACAACGGCTCGCACCGCGACATGGATCTGTTCACGTTTATCGACAGCGCGTGCGCGCTTTCAAGCTATTTCGCCGCGTGCGCGCGCATGGGGATCGAGGGCGCGGATCGCGCGCCCGGAGACTTGCTCCGCGCCTTGCGCCTGCCGGGCATGGAGGCCGAAGACGCGATGTTCGCGGCGACGGGCGGCGCGAACACGCACAAGGGGGCGATCTTTTCCTTCGGGGCGCTCTGCGCGGCGCGGGGCGCGCTGTGGGCCGCCGGAGCCGCCGCCCCCCCCGGGGCCGTGGCGCGCGAGGCGTCGCGCGTCGTTTCCGGCGTCACGCGCGAGTTTACGCCGTCCGGGCGGACGGCGGGGCAGAGGATATTCCGTGATTCGGGCGTCACGGGCGCGCGCGGCGAGGCGGAAGCCGGCTTCCCGTCGGTCGTGGGCCTCGCGCTGCCGCTGTTTGAAAAGGCCCTCGCGTCGGGCCGCTCGCTCAACGACGCGGCGGTCGCGGCGCTTTTGCGCCTTATCGCCGCCGTTGACGACACAAACATGATCAAGAGATCGAGTCTGGCGCGGTTCCGGCAGATCCGGGGACGGGTCGGGGAACTGACCGCCCGCGAGCCTTTCCCTTCCGTCGGGACGGCCTCGGAACTCGACAGAGAGTTCATCGCGGAGAACCTCAGCCCGGGCGGCTGCGCCGACCTGCTGGCGATCACGCTGTTTCTGCATTTTCTGAGGGAGAGCGAGGACGAAACGGCGCCGTGGAGCGCCCCTCCCCGCGAGCAAAGGAGATGAAAGAGCCATGTCTGTCATCGGGGCTTTCGCCGTGCCGCACCCGCCGATCATCGTATCGGAGATCGGTCGGGGCGAGGAGCGCCGCGCCGCGAAAACCGACGCGGCCTGCCGTGAGGCGGCCGCGCGCTGCGCGCGGCTGAAGCCGGACGCGCTGATCGTCTTTTCGCCCCACTCTGTTCTCTACCGCGACTACTTCCACATTTCCCCGGGACGCCATGCCCGGGGCGATTTCGGCGCGTTCGGCCGCCCGGATCTGGCCGTAGAGACGGACTACGACGCCGCGCTGGCCCGCGAGATCGCCGGCGAGGCGAAAAAGGCCGCCATCCCCGCGGGCACGCTGGGCGAGCGCGACAGCGCCCTCGACCACGGCGCGATGATCCCGCTTTTGTATTTTTTCGGGGCCTGCGGCCGCCTTCCCGTCGTGCGCGTCGGGCTTTCGGGGTTTTCGCTCTACGATCACTACCGCTTCGGTCAGGCTGTCGCCCGGGCGGCCGAGTCGCTCGGCCGCCGCGCGGCGATCGTCGCGAGCGGGGATCTGTCGCACAAGCTCAAGGCCGACGGGCCGTACGGCTTCGCTCCCGAAGGGCCGGTTTTTGACGCGAGGGTCATGGAGGCGCTGGGGCGGGCTGACTTTTGCGCGCTGATGGAGTTCGATCCGGTTTTCCGCGAAAAAGCCGCCGAGTGCGGTTTGAGATCGTTCGCGATCATGGCCGGGGCCTTTGACGGGTTCGAGGTGAAGGCCGAGGCGCTCAGTTACGAGGGGCCGTTCGGCGTCGGCTACGGCGTCGCGTGCTTCGAGCCTCTTGGCAAATCGGAGGCCCGCCGCTGCGGGGAGCGTTTCCTGCGCCGCGCGCGCTCTGTCTGCGAGGAAGCCGCCGCGAAAAACGACGCATACGTCAGGCTGGCGCGGCGGAGTCTGGAGCATTTCGTCGCGACGGGGCGCGTCCCCCCGTCGCCGCCGGGATTGCCGCCGCGGCTGACGGACGCCCGCGCGGGCGTGTTCGTGTCGATAAAAAAGTTTGGCGAACTGCGCGGCTGCGTCGGCACGATTTATCCCGCCGCGGAGTCGATCGCCGACGAGATCGCGCGCAACGCCGTTTCGGCAGGCACGCGGGATCCCCGCTTTGAGCCGGTGACGGAACAGGAACTCCCGTATCTGATCTACGACGTCGATGTGCTCGGAGCGCCCGAACCGGCCGGGCGCGGCGACCTCGACCCCAAACGCTGGGGCGTGATCGTCGCAAGCGGAGAAAGGCGCGGCCTGCTGCTGCCCGACCTCGACGGCGTCGATACCGTCGAAAGGCAGCTTGACATCGCCCTGCGGAAAGCGGGCATCGGGCGCGGCGAGAAATATTCCATCGAGCGCTTCGAGGTGGAGCGGCACGTATGACACGCTGCGAGCTGTGCTTTCACCGCTGCATGCTGAACGAAGGGCAGAGGGGCGTCTGCCGGGCGCGCGCCAGCAGGAACGGCCGCGTCGTCTGCGAAAACTACGGCGTGGTCGCGTCTGCCGCGCTCGATCCCGTCGAAAAGAAGCCGCTGCGCCGTTTCTTCCCGGGCGGAAAGATCCTCTCGCTTGGGAGTTTCGGCTGCAACCTGCGCTGCCCTTTCTGCCAGAACAGCGAGATATCGCAAAGCGGCGGCGAGGGAATGGGCTTTCGGCGCGTCAGCCCGGAAACCGTGGCGCGCCGGGCGCTGGAACTTGTGCCGCGCGGGAACATCGGCGTCGCCTACACGTACAACGAGCCGACCGTCGGCTACGAGTTCGTGCGCGACTGCGCCGCCGCCGTGCGCGCTCTCGGGCTGAAAAACGTGCTTGTCACGAACGGTTCGCTGCTGCGCGCCCCGCTGGAGGCGCTGCTGCCCTCGATCGACGCGATGAACATCGATTTGAAAGGCATGACCGCCGGGTATTACCGCTGGCTCGGCGGCGACCTGGAGACAGTGAAGGAATTTATCCGCGTCTCTGTCCTTTCAGGCTGCCACGTGGAGGTGACGACGCTGATCGTCCCTGGCAAGAACGACTCCGAATCGGAGATCGACGGACTTGCCGCCTGGCTGGCGTCGCTTGATCCCGGCATCCCGCTGCACCTGACGCGGTACTTCCCGCGCTACCGATGCCTCGACATCGGGCCTACCCCGGTCGGGACAGTGTACCGTCTCGCGGGCATAGCGCGCCGCAGCCTGCGCTATGTTTACGAGGGCAACTGCTGACGGAACATTTTTAAAATGCGAACGCGAAAAGTTCTCCCGCCGCGCGGCGGGAGAACTTTTTATTTTCAGCCGAAGCCGAGCGTCTAGACATGTGATTTTGAAAAACGACCTGTTCATATGAGATTTTTGACGGTGAAAATTTAAGATTTTTTCGATTTAAGCATGGCGTTTTTCGATAAGGTGTGATATACTGTGCCAATCGTGAAAGCGATGCGCGAATTTTTTTATCGGGGTACGCTCGTCGAGCGTCGGGGAACACGATTTTTTGACAGGAGGGTCAGAAATGGATGAAGGCGTAGCGCGTCCGGCGGAGATCTTCGGGATGCACGTTTTTGACAAGACCGAGATGAAAGAACGTCTGCCGGAAAACATTTACAAGCAGCTGATGACGGCTGTGGAGGGCGACGGCAAACTCGACACCTCGATCGCCGACTACGTCGCGGCCGCGATGAAGGAGTGGGCTCTTTCCAAGGGGGCGACGCACTACACTCACTGGTTCCAGCCGCGCACGGAAGTCACCGCCGAAAGGCATATGGCGTTCCTCAATCTCGACAACGAAGGCGCTCCGATCCAGACGTTCAGCGGCTCTGAACTGACGCGCAGCGAGCCGGACGCCTCGTCCTTCCCGTCGGGCGGCATGAGAGACACGTTCGAGGCGCGCGGTTACTGCACGTGGGATCCTTCAAGCCCGGCGTTCATCGTCCTCAGCCACAAGGGCGGCACGCTGTGCATCCCGTCGGTGTTCATCTCCTACGACGGAACGCCTCTTGACATGAAGACGCCGCTGCTCAAGAGCATCGACGCGATCCAGGGAAGGGCCATGCGTCTGCTCAAGCTGTTCGGCAACCGCAACGTGAGATCGGTTGACGTGACGATCGGCGCCGAGCAGGAATATTTCCTCATCGACGAGTCGAAGGCGCGCAAGAGGCCCGACATCGAGCTGTGCAAGCGCACGCTTATCGGCGCTCCCTCGCCAAAATCGCAGACGGTCGAGGCGCACTACTTCGGCGCCATCCACCCGCGCGTGCTGGCCTACATGGAGGACGTGGAGCGCGATATGTACCGTCTCGGGCAGGTGCTGAGCACGCGCCACAACGAGGTCGCGCCCGGGCAGTTCGAGTTCGCGCCCGTTCTGGCCGAGGCTAACCGCGGCTGCGACCAGAACCAGATGCTGATGGAAGTGATGCGCAAGATGGCGCGGCGTCACCACTTCCAGCTTCTCCTGCACGAGAAGCCTTTCGCGAGCGTCAACGGCAGCGGCAAGCACCTCAACGTCTCGCTGCGCGACAGCGAGGGCCGCAACCTGCTCAAGCCCACCAACAACCCGAGGCGCAACATCCAGTTCCTGTCGTTCATCGCGTCGTTCCTGCTGGGCGTGTCCCGCCACGGCGGGCTTCTGCGGGCTTGCATCGCGTCGCCGGGCAACGCGCACCGTCTGGGCGGTAACGAGGCGCCGCCCGCCGTCATGAGCATCTTCCTCGGCGCCGTTCTCAACCACGCGCTGTCGAACATCGCCAAGGGCGTGACCGACGACTTCACCGCCAAGGACATCATCGACCTCGGGCTTGACCGTCTGCCCTCGGTGTCGCGCGACATGGGCGACCGCAACCGCACTTCGCCTATCGCCTTCACCGGCAACAAGTGGGAGTTCCGCGCCGTCGGCGCCCCGCAGGCGCTGAGCGGGCCTCTGACGATTCTTCTGGCCGTGTGGGCCGACGGCATCGAACGTTTCAGCGGCGCTCTCGAGGCGCGCGTCGTCGCGGGCGCCGACGTGACCGAGGCGGCCCTCGCCGTGATCAAGGACGCATGGGACGAGTCGGCGGCGGTGCGCTTTGAGGGCAACGGCTACGAGGCGTCGTGGATCGAAGAAGCGCGCAGGCGCGGCCTGCCCGTGTGCAGAAACACCGTGGAGGCGCTCGACCAGTATCTCGTCAAAGAGCACCGCGATCTCCTCGTCGAACTCGGCATCATGACCGATCGCGAGATCGAGGCGTATTACGAAGTGCGCCTTCAGCAGTACTGCGAGACGGTGGAGACGGAACTCGGCGTCATGCGCAATATGATGTACGAGGGCGTTCTTCCCGCCGTCAGCAAGCAGCTGATCCGCGAGACGAAAGCGATCTCGGCGCTTCCCGAGAACGCGAAGGGCGCGCTCGCCCCGTGGCAGGCCAACATCGCCCGCCTCGCCGAGATCAAGTGCGGCATCCTTGCCGGTCTCGTCCGCCTCGACGCGGTCGTCGCCGGCGTGAAGGGCAAGAGCACAAGCGAGGCCGCCGCGCTGCTCGTCGGCGAAGGAACCTCCGTGATGCGCGACATCCGCGCGCTAAGCGACGAGGCCGAAGGCTATGTCGCCGCCGATTTGTGGCCCTACCCCGGCTACACCGAACTTTTCAGGATCGAGGACTTTGACTGATCCCGAAAAACACCGCGGTCGCGTAAAAAAACTCCCGCTTTCCGGCGCTCTGCCGTGAAAGCGGGAGTTTTTTCGCGCGCAAAGAGGGGAGGCCGCCGGAGCCGTCAGTCCTCCCTGTAATGAGCGCCGAGGCTGTTCCGGCGCGCCAGAGCCGCCCGCGCCGAGGCTCGCGCCGAGGCGATCAGCCCGCGCGTCTCGAGCGCGAGGAGAAGTTCGGCGGGAGTAGACGCGCGAAGGCGCGCGCTCTCCGCCTCGTCGAGGAAATCGAGCGCCCTTCGCAGCCCGCTCGCGCGGCGGATGGGGCCGAGGCAGTCCCACATCGTGCGCTGAAGATAGAGACGCAGCTTTCGCGGCGCGACGCCGTGTTCGTCAAAAACCGGCGGCGGCGCCGACGCGGCGGGAACCGGCGAGGCCCGCCGGCTCTCGCGGGCCGCGGCTGTGCCCGCGCGCCGGCCGAACGTGACGATGTTGGACAGCGCGTTGCCGCCGACGCGGTTGGCGCCGTCCACGCCGCCCGTACACTCGCCGCAGGCGTACACGCCCGGCGTGCCCGCGCGGCCGTCGGCGTCGATGACGATCCCGCCGCAGAAATAATGTTCGAGCGGCGCGACGCGGACGGGGCGTCCGAGGCTTTTGAGCCGCGCCGGGTCGATGATCAGCCCGCGCGTGAACTTCCTGTCGCTCCATAGCTTCGGCGGGGCTTCCTCAATGTGCAGAAACGCCCCGCCCTCTCGGTCGGCGCGGGCGATGGCGACCGCCGCTCGGTCGCGCGCGTACAGGTTGCCCTCCTCGCCGTTTTTAAACCCCCATTCGCGCAGGTTTCGCAGGAGAAACTCGTCGCCCCGGGCGTTCGTCAGCGGTACGCTATCGATCAGGCCGAGATCGGCCATCCACACGGGAAGTCGCGGATCCCGCCAGCCGAGCGGGTAGAACTGGATGAATTCCATGTCCCTGAGACGCAGACCGGCGTCGAGCGCCAGCGCGTAGCCGTCGCCCGTCAGCCGCGCGGGATTGTCCGTGCGGCTGAAAATCCGCCCGGCCCCGCCCGTCGCGATGATTACGGCGTCCGCGGGGACGATCTCGGCCCTGCCGCTTTTCCAGCCGACGATCCGCGCGCCGCAAAAGCCCCGGTCGTCGAGGAGGAGGCGGGTGACGACGGAAAACGGGCGGAATTCGACGTTTTCGGCGCGGGCGATCGCGGCAAGCCGCGCCGTCAGCCCTTCGCCGGACATCAGCCTGCGCGGAGCCAAGTGGCGCACGCTCGCCTTCCCGTCTCTGGGAAAGCGGATGTCCACGCCCCACGAGCGCAGCGCGCGCAGCGCTTCTTCGGCGCCTTCGGCCATCGCGCGGACAAGCGCGGGATCTCCCGCGCCGCAGCCCGTCTCCATCGTTTTGGCGTAATGCTCGGCGGGCGTCACGCCGCCGCTCGCCAGCGTGAAAATGCCTCCCGAGTAGGCCGTGCAAGTATTCAAGCCGGGCTCCGTCTTCGAGACGAGACAGACGCGCGCGCCCTCTTTCGCCGCGCTGACGGCGGCGGTCAGCCCGGCGCCGCCCCCGCCGATGACGAGCACAGTGTTTTTCATCGTGGACACTCCTTTGTCTCGGCGTATCGCCGTGTGTCATTTTCGGAAAAAAAGCGTTATAATACTAGCACAGCCGCCGCGATTCTCAAACTCTTTCGCCGCGGCGAGTTTATACGGAGGTTTGAGACCATGACCGTTCACGTTCAGTATCTCGGGCACGCGAGTTTTAAAATTCAGACCGACTACAGTTCCGTCCTCATCGATCCGTACTTTACGGGAAATCCCTACGCCTGCTGCACGGCTGACGACTTCATCGCCGTCGATGCCATCCTGCTCACGCACGGGCATTTCGACCACATCAAAGACGCCGTGACCGTCGCCAAGCGGACAGAGTGCACCGTCGTCTGCGGGCCGCAGCTCGCCGGGTACCTGAAATCCAAGGGCGTGAGCGCGGAGAACATCGCCGCCGTGAACGTGGGCGAGAGCCGGCAGTTCCTTTTCGGCCGCGTCACCGCCGTGCCCGCCGTGCACAGCAGCCAGATCCGCGACGAGGACGGGCGCGAAATCGCCGACGACACGCCGTGCGGCTACGTGGTGGAGGTCGAGGGCCGCAAGGTGTACCACGCGGGCGATACCATGCTGTACGACGGCATGAAAGATCTGCGCGCGATGTCCATCGATCTGGCGCTCCTGCCCATCGGCGGCGTCTACACGATGAACGCCGACGAAGCGGCTCGGGCCGCGGACATGATCGCGCCGCGCGTGGTCGTTCCCATGCATTACAACACGTTCCCGGAGATTTCCGCCGACCCGCGCGCGTTCGCGGCGAAAGTCAGGGCGGGAATAGCCGTTTCGATCCTTCAGTCAAGCGAAAAAGAGACGCTTTAGCGCGGCGGACGCCGCGGAGCGCGGAAATTTTTTAAGTCGCGGGCGGTTCGGTCCCGCGGGAAAGGCGGCGGATGATGAGATCGGTGTTTCTTTCGGTAATTCTGTTGTGCTGCAGCAACGTGTTCATGACGTTCGCCTGGTACGGGCATTTGAAGAACCTCGCCGACCGTCCGTGGTTCGTCGCGGCTCTGTTCAGCTGGGGCATCGCCTTTTTCGAGTACTGTCTTCAGGTGCCGGCCAACCGTTTCGGGAACGAGGTTCTTTCCGTCGGGCAGCTGAAGATCCTTCAGGAAGTCATCGCGCTGACAGTCTTTATCCCGTTTTCGACGTTCTACATGAAAGAGAAGCTGACGCTCGATTACCTGTGGGCGATGCTGTGCATTTTGGGCGCGGTGTTCTTCATCTTCCGCAGCCGCATCATGGGCGCGTGAGATCCGCCGGCCGCGGGAGTTTTCAGAAACGCTTTATAGCGCGGCGCGGCCCGCGCGAACGGGCGCCGCGACGCGACCGCGCCGGAGCCGTGCGTGAAGGCGAAAGCGCGCGCGGCGTCGGCGCATGGAGCCGATCGCCGTGACGCGGGCGGCTCGCCGTGTTTTTAGGGTTTATCGAGCGGGAGTTCGGAGGGGGAGTTTCGGTGAAAGGGCTCGGTGTGTCCCCAGGGATCGCGATGGGGCAGGTTTACGTCGATTGGAAAGAGCAGATCGAGATCGAGAAAGAGTTCATCGACGATCCCGAGGGCGAGGCGGAGCGCTTTAACTTGGCGGCGGCGACGGCCGCCGAGGAGATAAAACGCCTCTACGGCGGCGAAAAACACGTCGCCGATAAGGACGAAGCCGGCCCGGATCTGTACCGTGTGCACGGAGAGACGCTGAACGATCCCGAGTTCATCGACGAGATCAGGAACATGATCCTCGGCGAAGGCGTAAACGCCGAGTGGGCCGTCAAGACGGTCGCCGAGAGGCTCGTCCGCGTTTTTGACGCTATGAACGACGAGAGTTTGAAAGCCCGCGCCGACGACGTGAAGGACGTTTCCGCCCGCGTCTGCCGTCTGCTTCTGCACATCGAGGGCGGCGATTCCCCCAAAGCCCAGAAGGAGGGTCTGATCCTCGTCTGCCGCGCGATCGGGGCCGAGGAGATAGCCCTGATCCAGAAGGACAACATCATCGGCCTCGTGTGCGAGGAGGGCACGATCGGCTCGCACCCGGTCATCCTCGCGCGCAACAGACACCAGCCCGCCGTCGTCGGCATCGCCGGCGTCGCGAACGACGTGTACCACGGAGATTTTATCATCGTTGACGGAAACAACGGCGAAGTGCTCGTCAACCCCGACGAAAAGACCATCGAGGAATACCGCCGTCTTCAGGAGCGGGACAGGCGCTTCGAGGAAAGTCTGCGCGCCTTCATGGGCCGCCCCGTCCGCAGCGCCGACGGCGTTCCGCTGAAGGTCTTCGGCAACGCGGCGTCCGAGGCCGACGTAAAAGCCATCGCCGGGATCAACGGACTTGGCGTCGGTCTCTACCGCACGGAATATATCTACCTCACGCGCGATCATCTCCCTTCGGAGGGCGAGCAGTTCTGGGAATATAAAAAGACGATTCTCGCGATGAAAGGCCGCCCGGTCGTCTTCCGCACGCTCGACATCGGCGGCGACAAGATCCCGCGCTATCTCAGCATGCCCGAGGAAAGAAACCCCGCCCTCGGGCACCGCGCCATCCGCTATTCGCTTTCGCGCGTCGATATCTTCCGCGTCCAGATCAAGGCGATGCTGCGCGCGAGCGCCTTCGGCGAC
The DNA here is from genome assembly GCA_964604125.1 of uncultured Synergistaceae bacterium. Taxonomy (GTDB): domain Bacteria; phylum Synergistota; class Synergistia; order Synergistales; family Dethiosulfovibrionaceae; genus Pyramidobacter. The sequence goes on along the minus strand of CAZRXR010000013.1, from coordinate 16,022 downwards.
GTTTCGATACTCCTGCCGCTGATCTCGGCGGTGGGCGAGGTGCGCGAGGCGAAAAATGTGATAGACGACGTGAAGGAAGAACTGCTCAAGGAGCGCGCCGCCTTCAACCCCGACACGCGACTCGGCGTGATGATCGAGACGCCGTCCGCCGCGGTCATCTCCGACCTGATCGCGCGCGAGTGCGACTTTCTCAGCGTCGGCAGCAACGATCTGATCCAGTACACGATGGCCGTCGATCGTCTCGCGCCCGCGCTCTCCTATCTGTATTCGCCGTTTTTCCCGTCGGTGCTGAGGCTGGTGCAGACCGTCATCAGAAACGGCGAGGCCGCCGGGCGACCCGTCGGTCTGTGCGGGGAGATGGCGGGGGAGCCGCTTCTCAGCCCGATCCTGTTCGGAATGGGGCTGCGCACGTTCAGCATGAACCCGTCGGAAATGCTCCGCGCCCAGTGGCTGCTGTCCACGCTGCGCGCGGACGAGATGCGCGAGCGCGCGGACGCCGTGCTCAATCTCTCGACTGAGACGGAAGTGCGCCGTTACTGCCGCGAGCATTTCGGGAAGTTCGAGCGCGGCCGCGCCGCGACGCTTGCGTAAAAGCGCGGCTTTTAAAGCGCCCGTCGCGGAGGAGCGTGTCGCTCGCGCGGCGGGCGCTTTCATACCGGCGATAATACGCGCGACGGCGCGCCGCCTAAGACGCGGGCGAAACGGCGCGAAATTCTCCGCGTCGCGGCCCGCTCGTGTTCCACGCGCCCGGGGCTTTCGCGACTTTCGGGGCCGGGGGAGCGCGTCGGCCCGAAAGAGCGCGGAGCGCGCGAGGGGACATCCGCCCCGGAAACAGAAAAACCACCCGGAGGGAGAGCGAACGCCCTCCGCCGCCGGGGAACGGGTTCCGGCGCTCCGCGCCGCGAATAAAATCCGACGAAGCGGGAAGAAAAGCCGAAAGCGCGCCCGGAACGCTTTCCGCGCGGCGAAAACAGGCGCGCGCGATATCCGCGCGGCGCGCCGCCAAACGGTGCCGAAGCTTTCGCCGACGGCGCGCCCTCGCGGAATCCCCTCGCGCGGCCTTTGTTTTCACCGCGAAAAGCGCTTTTCATTTGACGCTTTGATTTTTTTGGCTAAAATAGACTTGAAAGCCCGCGCGTCGTCTTTAAATGAGGTGTTTTTATGAGCAAAAATAAAAAGACATCCGTCAAGCGGCCGGGGAAATCCCCGGCAAACTCGTCCGCGATGCCGGACTCGGCTCCCGCCGGAGGCGCCGAAAAGGCCGAACCCGTCTCCCGCCCCGTCGGTCAGTCGGCGTCCCGTCCGGGGGGCCGCTCTTTTTGGCGTTCCCCGCTTTTGAAAAAATGCGCCCTGTACGCTCTGCTGTTCGCGCTGGTCGCGGCGGCCGCCGCGTCCGTCGCGCTGGCGTTCTACATCGACAGGATCGCCGCCACGCTGCCGTCCGACGAGGAGATCCTCGGCTACGAGGCGAACGAGGCCAGCACGGTCTACGACTGTCGGAACAGGGTCGTCACGGAGCTTTTCGTCGAGAACCGCAAACCGATGAAGCTCGCCGACTTCTCCAAGTGGGTCGTCATGTCGATTTTGGCCGCCGAGGATTCCGAGTTTTATTCACACTCGGGCATCCGGCCGCTGGCGATCCTCCGCTCGCTGCTCATCGGCGACAGGGGGCACGGAGCCAGCACGATCACGCAGCAGCTTGCGCGCAACCTGTTTCTGACCAACGAAAAGAGCCTTGAGCGCAAGGCCAGGGAGGCGCTGATCTCCCTGCGCATGGAGCAGCTCTACACGAAGGACAAGCTGATCGAGACGTATCTGAACGCTATTTACTTCGGACACGGCGCGTGGGGGATCGACTCAGCGGCCCACAGCTATTTCGACAAGAGCGCCTCGCGGCTGACGCTCGGCGAGGCATCGATCCTCGCGGGGCTCGTCGCCGCGCCGGAGAAGTTCTCGCCCATACGCCACCCCGATTTGGCGCGCGAACGTCAGAGCTACGTGCTGGGCAGGCTCCTCAAACTCGGCTGGATCACGGAGGACGAGGCGCGGTCGGCCGCCGGCGAAGAACTCAAGTTCAGCGAACGGATCGAGGAAAACAAACTGTCCATCAACAAAGCGCCCTACTTCGTCAGCCACATTCTTTTCAAGGAACTGATCCCGCGGTACGGCAGCGACATGGTGTACAAGGGCGGCATGAAGATCTACACGACGCTCGACCTCGACGTGCAGGCGGCGGCCGAGAGCGCGATGAAGAACCTTAAGAGCGAGGGCGGCCTCGTCGCCGTCAACCCCAACGACGGCTCCGTCCTCGCCCTCGTCGGCGGCAAAGATTTCGGCGGCACGAAGTTCAACCGCGTGACGCAGGCGTTCCGTCAGACCGGCTCCGCGTTCAAACCGGTCGTCTACGCGACGGCGGTCGAACAGGGCTACCGCCCCGTCGATCACATCATCGACAAGCTGATCTCGATCAACGTCCCCAACTCGGCGGAACCCGTGTGGACGCCGCGCAACTACGGCGAAAAGTACGCGGGCGAGGAAACGCTGCTCAGCGCGCTCGCCCACTCGCACAACACGCCCGTCGTGCGCCTGACGTACATGATGGGCCCGCAAAGGGTCGTGGACACGGCGCGGCGTCTGGGCATAACGTCTCCCTACCTTTCGCCGCTCCTGTCCGTCGGGCTGGGGACGGCGAGCGTGACGCCTCTGGAGCTGTCCGTGGCCTACTCGGCCTTCGCGAACGGCGGGCAGAAGGTCGCGCCCGTGTTCATCAGAGAAGTGCGGAGCAAGGACGACAAGGTTCTCTACTCCTCGGCGCCGTATTCTGAAAAGGCGATCTCGGCCGAGACCGCTCTGGTCATGAGGTCGATGCTTCAGGAGGTCATCCGCGCCGGAACTGGTTCGCGCGCCCGCATCGCGGGGTACGAGATGTTCGGCAAGACGGGCACGACGAACGATTACACCGACGCATGGTTCGCCGGCGGCGTGCCCGGGCTTGTCACGGTGCTCTACGCGGGCAACGACGACCTCAAACCCCTCGGCAGGAACGCGACGGCGAGCCAGATCGCCGTCCCCGTCTGGTCCGCCTTTATGAGAGAGGCCGTCAGGATCCTGGATTCTCCGAAAACCTTTCCCGAGATCGAGGCCGACGTGGAGAGCGTGAAGATCTGCGTGGAAACGGGGTACCTCGCTTCCCCCGCGTGTGCCAAGGTCACGTCCGTCTATCTCCCGGCGGGAAAGGCGCCGGCCTCTTTGTGTCCCGTGCACGGCGGAATAAGCGGCGACGAGAGCAACGCGCCGCAGCTGCTCCTGCTCCCCGAGGACAAGGAGGACATCGTCGGCCAGCCGACGCTTACGCCGGAAGAAGTCGCCCCCGTGCCCGCGGACGGAAACGGAACGCCGCCCGGCCCCTCTTTCGATCCCGAGCCGCCCCCGCCCCCGGGAGACGCTAAAAAGACGGGCGGCTGGCGCGAGAACATCAAGCGCGACGACCGCCCGATCGAGGAGCGTTATCAGGAACTGCTGAAAAAGTACAACATCAAATAGCGTGAAACACGGCCGCCCCGCGTGAAGCGGGGCGGCCGTGTGCGCGTAATGTCTCGGCGTAAAGCGCGCGCGAGAGCGCGCGGCAAAAAAGCCCGCCGCTTTCGCGGCGGGCTTTTTTTTGTTTTCTCGCGGTTTGGAGAGATTTAGTACATCCCGCCCATGCCGCCGTCCATGCCGGCGGCGGGGCCGGGTTTCTTCTCCTCGGGCTTGTCGGCGACGAGCACCTCGGTGGTCAGCACCATCTTGGCGATCGAGGCGGCGTTCTCGAGGGCGCTGCGGGTGACCTTGACCGGGTCGATGATGCCGGCCTTCATCAGGTCAACGTACTCGCCCTTGGCGGCGTCGAGCCCTTCGCCTTCTTTGAGGCCGCGCACCTTGGCGACGACCACGTCGCCCTGAAGTCCGGCGTTGGTGGCGATCAGGTGAAGAGGAGACGACAGCGAGTTCAGCACGATGTTGGCGCCCGTGCGCTCGTCGCCCTTCAGCCCGCGCTTCTCGATCTCCTGCTCCAGACAGTCGATGCAGTTGACGAGCGCGACGCCGCCGCCGGCCACGATACCTTCCTCAACGGCCGCGCGCGTGGCGGAAAGAGCGTCGTCGATGCGCAGCTTAAGTTCTTTCTGCTCTGTCTCGGTCGCGGAGCCGACCTGAATCACGGCCACGCCGCCGGCGATCTTGGCAAGGCGCTCCTTCAGCTTCTCCTTGTCGTAATCCGACGTGGAGTTCTCGATCTCGGTGCGGATCTGAGCGGCGCGGTTCTTGATGTCTTCCTTGTCGCCGGCGCCATCGACGATCGTCGTGTCTTCCTTGGTGACGCGGATCTTCTTCGCGCGGCCCAGCTTGGACAGGCTGATGTTTTCAAGTTTCTCGCCGAGTTCGGAGGTGACGACTTCGCCGCCGGTGACGATGGCGATGTCCTGCAGCATGGCCTTGCGCCTCTCGCCGAAACCGGGGGCCTTGACGGCCACGACCGTCATCGTGCCGCGCAGCTTGTTGACGACGAGCGTCGCGAGGGCCTCGCCCTCCACGTCCTCGGCGATGATAAGCAGCTTCTTGCCGGTGCTGAGGACTTTCTCGAGGATGGGGAGCAGATCCTTGACGTTGCTGATCTTGCCGTCGTGGATCAGCACATAGGCGTCGTCGAGGGAGGCCTCCATGCGCTCGGGGTCGGTGACCATGTAGGGGCTGATGTAGCCCTTGTCGAACTGAAGGCCGTCCACCGTCTCCAGCGTGGTGCCGGTGGTCTGGCTGTCCTCGACGGTGATGACGCCGTCGTTGCCGACCTTCTCCATGGCCTCGGCGATGATCGCGCCGATGGCCTTGTCGTTGGCCGATATCGTGGCGACCTGCGCGATGTCGTCCTGACCGTTGACCTGATGGGCCATCTCTTTGAGGTGAGAGGTCACGACATCGACGGCCATGCCGATGCCGTTGCGCAGGAAGATGCCGTTGGCGCCGGCGGCCACGTTCTTCATGCCTTCCATGATCATCTCGCGCGCGAGCACCGTCGCCGTCGTCGTGCCGTCGCCGGCGATGTCGTTGGTTTTGGAGGCGACTTCTTTGAGCAGCTGCGCGCCCATGTTCTCGAAGGGATCTTCGAGCTCGATCTCCTTGGCGATCGTCACGCCGTCGTTCGTGATGGCTGGCGAGCCGAACTTCTTGTCGAGCACGACGTTGCGGCCCTTGGGGCCGAGGGTGACGCCGACGGTGTCGGCAACCTTGTTGATGCCGCGTTCAAGCGCGCGGCGGGACTCTTCGCCGAAAGCAAGAATTTTAGCCATTTATGGATTCCTCCTGAAAGATATAACGAAGTGATTGCGCACGGTTCGCGGCGCGCCGCCTAGTTCTCGATCACGGCGAGCACGTCGCGCTCGCTGAAGATGACGAACTTCTCGCCGTCGAGCTTGATCTCGGTGCCGGAGTACTTGCTGAAGATGATGCGGTCGCCGACTTTGACTTCAAGCGGCATCTTCTGTCCGTTGTCGAGCACGCGGCCGTTGCCGATGGCGATGACCTCGCCCTCCTGAGGCTTTTCCTGGGCCGTGTCGGGCAGATACAGGCCGCTTTTGGTCTTTTCCTCACCGCTGACCACTTTCACGACGATACGATCCGCAAGGGGTTTCAACTGCATTCGGGGTTCCTCCTCAAGTTGAAAAGCTGATTTCTTCGGAGTGATTTGTATTAGCACTTAATCGCTCCGAGTGCTAACAATCGTAATAATACAATTTTCTTATACTTTTTCAAGGCCGATGAGGAGTAAATATTTAATGTTTTTTCGATAAATCAAGAGTTATCAGCGATTTTTTCAGTTTAACTCTGTAATTCGATGGAGATTGTTTTTCGCGGCTTCGACAAAAAAGGACGCGGCGGAACACGCCGCGCGACGGGAAACGCGCGGCGGCGCGTTGCGGCGGTGAAAAAAACGCGCCTTTCAAGCGCGAAAAAGCGTTTGAAAGGCGCGCGTATTCTATTTAGGCGTCACCGCGCGGCGCCGCCGGGGATTTCAATTTCCGGGCGAGAGCGGAGGACAGCCGCGCCCGCAGCCAGCCGGAGCGCTCCGACGGGGGCAGTCCGGGCGGGAATGTCACAGACTTCCGCTCCGCGCGGATAAAGTCCGTCAGCTCGTCGGCCCGCAGCAGCCACGGCGGCGCGCTTCCCGTGTCGGCGGCGACGACGGCGGCGACTTCGCGGGCGGAAAATCCATGCCGACTTATTTCCAGGAGCAGATCGAAGATTTTCCCGGCGGCGCGGACGCGGGGGATGTCCATGTGCCGCGCGACGACGAAACGCGCGAAGCGCAGCCAGCTTTTCGGCAGCGTCATGCGCGCGTCCATGCGCGCGAGGCGTTCAAGGGCGCGCGCGGGGTGATCGTAGCGGCGCGGCAGCGGTTCGCGCGGCGTCGCGCCTTTGCCGATGTCGCGGACGAGGGCGGCGAAGCGCGTTCCGGCGTCGGGAGTGAGTTCGCAGACGCGGGTCAGCGCGTCCATCGCACGCTCAAAGGCGTCGAGGCCGCGGTGGCAGGCGGCCGACTGTTCGACGCCGCGCAGATCCGCGATTTCGGGCAGCGCGGCGCCCAGCAGCCCGGCCGAATCGAGCGTCGTGAAAAATCTGGCGGGAGCGGGCGAGGCGAGCGCCTTGCGGATCTCGCCGAAAACGCGCTCGGCAGGCTCGCGCGCCAGTTCGTCCAGCGTCTCGTTCATCAGAGCGAGCGTGCCCGCTTCAACCTCGAAGCCCAGTTCGGCGGCCTGACGCGCCGCGCGCAGCGAGCGGACGGGGTCTTCGCGGAAATGCGCCGATGTCGCGCCGATAACGCGCTGTTCGATGTCGGTTCTCCCGCCGAACGGGTCGATCAGCGTCATGTCGGGCAGACGGAGCGCCATGCTGTTTATCCGAGTGTCGCGACGGTACAGGTCTTCCTCGATCGTCGTGCGCGGTGAAAACGACACGTCAAAACCGCGGTACCCACGCCCGGTCTTGCGCTCCGTGCGCGCCAGCGCCACCTCGCGCAGGCAGCCGTCCACAAGGAGCAGAAAAACGGGAAAGCGGCTCCCGACTGAGCGGACGGGGAACTCGTCTTTCAGCGTTTCAGCGGTCAGGCCGCAGACGACGTAGTCCTTGTCGCGGGCCGTCCTGCCGATGACAAAGTCGCGCACCCAGCCGCCCGCGACGTAGAGTTGCCCGCCGAGAGAGCGGATTTTTTCGCAGAATTCGCTTTCGCTGAGCATCGAAAACGCCTCCGGTCGCGTCTCGGAAGTATGATAAGGATCGCGATAAACTAATTTTTCTTTCCTCTTGACAAAAGAAACAACAGGTATTATTATGCGGAACGAAGCACAGAATACATCTTATCTTTCGGAGGGTATCGCCATGAAATGGAAAACGTTTGCCGCTTTTGCCGCCGTTCTGGCGGGCGCGTCGTGCGCTTTCGCCGCGTCGGCGCTGGACAAGGACACGCTGATCGCGGGAACTGAGTCGTCGTACCCGCCCTACGAGTCACGGAACGAGAAGGGCGAACTTGTCGGGTTCGACATCGAACTGGTCGAGTTCGTCGCTCAGAAGCTCGGAAAGAAGGTGCAGTGGGTCGATATGCCGTTCGACTCGATCATCCCCTCGCTGATGACCGGCAAGATCGACCTGTCCGCCGCGGGGATGTCGGCGACGGAAGAGCGCATCAAGAGGGTCAACTTCTCGTATCCCTACGAGATCTCCTTCAGCGCTTTCGTGACCCGCGCCGAGAACCCTCCCGCCGACACCGACGCGCTGGCGGGCAAGGTCGTCGCCGTGCAGATCGGCACCGTGCAGGAGACGTTTGCCCGCAGCCTTGGCAACGTCGAGGTCAAGACGTTCCAGAAGTTTGACGACTGCGTCCGCGAGGTGATTCTCGGCCGCGCCGCCGCCACGCTGATGGACATTCCCGTCGCCAAGAAGTTCGTGCAGGCGAAAGACTTCGCCGGAAAGGTCGTCATCGCTTTCAACAAGCAGATTACCGGCGCCGACAAGGCGATCGCCATGCCCAAAAAGGACACGGCGTTCACCGAAGCGGTCAGCAAGATCATCGCCGACATGGAAAAGAACGGCGAGCTCGAGGCGCTGCGCGACAAGTGGTTCAAATAGGGGAAAAAAGCGCCGCGCGCGGGGCGTGACCGCCGCGCCCGGCCGGAAAATTTTCCGGGAAAGAAAGACTCCGCGAACGCGCGTTCGGCAGAGTCTTTCTTTTTGTATAAAAAGCGGATCAAGCGGGAGCGCGTCAGTCCCGAACGGTGTTTTGCGGAACCGCCGTCCGGACGCCGTAGCGTTCCTCAAGCGCTCTCAGCGCGTTCCCATGGATGGCCTCGAGCCTCCGCGTCTCCGCGGCGTGGCGCTCTTCCTGCCGCGCGAGCAGGGCCTGAGTCCGGCGTTCGTACTCGTCTTTTAAAGCCGCGCTCATCTCGTCGCCGCTTTTCGCCTGGGCGGCGCGTATCCGATCGATCTCGCTCGCGTGCCGCCGGAGCAGTTCTTCTTCGCGCGCGGCCCACTGCCGTTCCCGCGCGGAAAGTTCCTCGGCGCTTTTCCGCTCGTCCTCGGCTTTCAGCGCGGCGAGGGCGTCGCGCTGCGCGGCCTGCGCGCGCGCGGACGCTTCTTCAAGCTCGTGGCGGTGCTTCGTGTTGAGCACTTCGACGGCGGCGTCGTGTTCGATCTTCTGTTTCAGTTGGTTTTCTTTGAGCAGTTTTTCGTAGCGTATTTCCGCCTGGCGCAGCGATTGAGCGTAGGCGGCTTCGAGAAGCTGGCGCTCCTCCCGGCGGCCCTGCCGGACGCCTTCGAGGGAGACGTTCGCGTCGTTTTCCCGCCGCGCGGCGTCTTGACGGTCGGCGGCGGCGCGGGCGTTCTCAACGTCGATCCGTGCCTGCTCCCGCGTTTCGTCGAGGGTCTGCCGGATCTGCGAAACGGCGTCGTTCATCTGCAGAAGGTGATCGTCTTTCAGCTTGTTGATCTCGCCGGAATGCTGGGTCTCGAGTTTGGAGGCCGTGTCGAGGAGTTCCTGACGGTGCTGCGTCTCCATGCGCGCCTTCTCCACTTCAAACGCGGTTTTGAGGGCGCTTTCCTGTTCGCTCAGCTTTTGGCGAAGTTCGGCCTGAGCGTCGGCTTCCAGCGTCTTCAGCCGCTCCGTCAGATCGGCCGTCTGCGCCTGGAACTGCGCGCGCAGTTCGTTCAGTTCCGAAGCCAGTTTCGTGTTCGCGTCGCGTTCGCTCTGCAGCGTGCCTCTGAGCGCGTCGAGGCTCTGCGCGAACTGCTTTTTGAGTTCGACGGTCTCGCTTTCATGCGCCGCCGTCGCCGCGCGGAATTCCTCGTCCTTGTGCGCGGCGAAGTCGGCGAGTTTCTTTTCAAAGTCGTCTTCCAGCTGTTTCCGCGTGTTTACCAGTTCCAGCGCGTGACGGCTTTTCTCGTTGAGGAGCTCGTCGCCGTGCGCCTTGTTAAGCTGTTCCGCCGACGCTTTGAGCGCCTCCGCCGTCCGCTTTTCGGCGAGGGCTCGCGCGTCTTCGAGGTCTTGTTCGTGCCGCTCGGTCAAGTCGGCGATCTGCCGGTCGTATCTGAGCGTGGTGTCCTGAATGGCCCGCGCCTGTTCCGATTTGAGGTCGATGATCTCGCGGTTGTGCTGGGCGACGGCGAACGACTGGTATTGCCGCGCGGTCTTTTCGCGGTCTTCCGCCGCGCGGAGACGCGCGGCCAGTTCGTCGAGTTCGCCCCGGTGCGCTTCGTTCAGCCGCGCCGTTTCCGCCCGGTATTCGCTTTCGGCTTCTTCTTTTTCGCGCAGATGGCGCTTCTCGGCGTCTTCCTTTTGTCGGGTCAGGTCGAGGGCGGCCTTTTCGGCGCTTTGCAGACGGACGGTGAGTTCGTCGATTTGCTTTTTCATGTTTTGCTCGCCCAGCGCGGTCTTCTCCACGAGGCTGAGGTTTTTCTGCATCTCCGACTTCCAGAGAGACGTGAGACGCTCGACGTTGTCCCGGTAGGCCGCCGTTTCTCTCGACTGTTCGGCCTTCAGCGACGACACGGTCTCGTTCAGCTCGGAAACGAGGGACTGCAGCTGTTCGGCCCGGGCACGGTCTCCGTCCACGCGCGACAGCGCGTCTTTGAGGGCGTTTTCGGACTGAGTCAGCTTCTTTTGCAGTTCCGACACCGACGCGGTGAGGCGGAGTATCTCGTCCCCGTCCTCGGCCAGCTTTTTGTAGAGGCTTGTTGCCTGCGCGCCGCCGGCGGGGGCGTCCGGGCCGCCGCGTCGCTCGGCCTCGATTTGGATGCCGCGCTCCTCGGCCTCGGCGACGCTTTTGAGGATGGACTCCAGCAGCAGCAGGCTGTCGTCGGAATAGGCGGGGTTTGCCTTGGCGTAGTCGAGGGCGGTTTTCCCCTCCACGTCGCGGATGTCGGCGCGCGCGCCGAGCGTGAGAAGTTCTGTCAGCGCGCGGGGGTTCGCGCCGGACTGCGCGGCGTGGATAAGGGCCGTGCGGCCGCTGTCGTCGCGGGCGTCCTCTTTGGCGCCCCATTTCATCAGCGTGGCGACGACGCCCGCGTGCGCGTTGTCACGCGCCGCGTACATCAGCGGCGTCATCCCCTCGAAAGGCGCGTTTGGATCGGTGCGCGCGGCGAGGTAGGCGCGCACGCGCGGCTCGGCCGCCCGGGAGCAGAGTTTGGCGAAACGCTCGGCGCTCATCGGTTTCGGCCCGCTTTTCCTGGAGATGGCGTCCTTCAAATACGCCACCTGTTCGGGCGTGTACTTTTTGCTCGTTTCGAGAAAGCTGAGCGGCGTTTTCTTGGCCGAGTTCGGGGTTCTGGGGTTGGCGCCGTCCTCGATCAAGGCCTTCAGCACCTCGAACGAGTTCCCGTTGCGGACGGCCAGCAGGAACGGCGTGGAGCCTGTGTTCTCGGTCGCGTTGACATCGGCCCCGAGATCGACGAGGGCGTCCGCGATCCCGGGGTTGGGGTTGAAAGCGGCGGCGAGCGCCAGCGCCGTGAATCCCTTGGCGCTGCGTTCTTCCGTGTCGGCGCCGGCGCGGACGAGCGCTGTGATCACGTCGGGATTTGTGGAGTGCAGCGCGGCCAGCATCAGCACGCGCACTCTGTCCTTGTTGGCGGCGTTGGCGTTGGCGCCGGCCGCCGTCAACAGGCGTATTTTATTCGGGTCGGCCGCGTTTCCCACGGCCTGCGCGGCCATCATCAGCGGCGTCATGCCCCTCGCGTCCGCCTTGTTGGCGGAGACGCCCTCGTCCTTGAGGGCGGACGCGACCTTCAGCGCGTCGCCTTTCAGGCAGATGTCCATAAACTCCTTCTGGCTGATCGCTCCTGCCGGAGAAACGACGCACAGACACGCGCAGAACGCGGCGGCCGCGCGCGTGATTTTTTTCGTCAAGTCCATGACGTGATTCGAGCCTCCTCGGTTGAACTGTCCGCGCCCGGCGTTTTCCCCGTCCGGCGGGGAAAAGCCCCGGCGCGCGAAATCGTCTAGCTATTATAGTGAATATTGTCGCTTGTGGATCGGATTATGTCAAGGGTTTTGTGCGCGCGAACCTTCCCGCCCGGGAAAAGGACGGCAAGCCGCGTGCCGCGATCCGCCGGCGTCGCCCGCGCCGGGCGTTTTTCGCGGCGGCGCGGCGCTTTGATCAGCCGGGCGCGCTGAGCGGTTCGGAGCGGGGCGGAGCGATCGCGCGCGGAATACGCCGCGTCCCGCCGGGGGCGTTTCGCGGCGGTTCTCTGTCATGATTAAGAAGATGGGGAAAGCGGCGCCGCTTCGGACGGAAACCCTTTCGTCCGGGTATATCGAAAATCCGGCTGTCGAAAAACAGCGTCTGTCCGCCTTTATCCACTCGTGCGGCAATCGGACGATTACGCCCTGCCCCGCCAAAACACGGCTTGCGGGAGACCGCTGGGGAAACGAGACCGGATCCCGTGTCGCAGAGGATCCGAACGACGGGGGAGGGGCTGTACAAAAGATTTTTGGGAGAAAAGTCAATCACGAGGGTAAACCTCGCGCGAAAGAGATTGCGCTCGACAGCGCTGGCCGCGGCCGCGAAAACCTGATATGTGAGAGATACGACGGCTCGACGCACCTCGCCGCGATCGGCGGGCCGAAACTTGTCGTTTCCGAGGTTGAAGGCGACGCCGTATGAGGGTATGCCACGTTTCTGGCCTTTTTCCGTATAAGGCTGGACGTGCCGTGCCGGACGTGATTTTTTTTGGCTCCGCGAGGGGAAAATCACCGATGAGCAGAGGGTCTCAAACTGCGATAAGACGTAAAGACATACGTTTTTTCAGAAATGAGAAAGGGCGCTTTTATCTTACCCCTTCGCGTGAGCCGCACGTTTTCGTTTCCGCTTGCGCAAAGCACATAAAACCCATATAATACACGCGCGGACGAACATCTCATATATGCCCGGTGTGTCCGCCGTATCCCTCGCTCCGTGCGAAATGTCCGCGCGGTGCGCGCGCTCGGGCAGCGCGCCTGTGTCGGCGACAAAGGAGAAAAATTTGTGATTCAAACCGTGATTCGCGTTGGCTTGGGCTGTTTGCTGGATTATCCGATAGCAAACGTTCTCTCGCCAGAGGAGACTGGATTCTATTTTTCCGGCGTCTTTATTATCTTTGTCGCGGCGCCCGTCCTCATCTTCGTCTTGATGAGGGTTGACACATACGTAAAAAAACGGATCGAGGACGACAAAAGCTCCCGTCGTTAAAGGCGACGGGAGCTTTGTTTTAATAAGAGAACGTCGTTCCGCCACGCGAGGCAACTTGGCGGAAGCGGGAGAGTGTGTCATTCCCTTCCTCGGTGTTGAAATAAAACTCCTCGGCCTGTATCTCGCGCACAACGGCGTCAAGGGTGCGCATAGCAACCATCACATCTTGATTGCTTGTATGCGCAAGGGTGTTGACGGGTTCCGCTCCTACGGTTTCGAGCATGGTGTTGATAGCGTCAAGTCTGGTCGTATTGTGCATGTCGTTCTTCCGTTATCAAAAAAGCCCACCGGCTGAAATACAGCCGATGGGCGTTCACGGCCCCCGTGCGCGCGTGTCGCGCCATATGCGCATACGAACGCGCGGAACCCCGGGGAAGTTCCGATGTTGATAATGCGGACAGTCCGCGATCGTCAAACTGTCCGCGAGAATGTCCCCTGCCGGTTCGCTGTGCGCGTATGAGCGTCTGAAGCGTGAGGGGTCCTGTCCAATGTGTGGGGAAGGTTAAAACTCAAAATCGGGATAATACTCGCGGAAGATGGCCAACCATTCAGGGCTGTCTATCGCCTGTTGGTCTTGATGTGTGTATTCCCAAGTGGCAAGCCGCCTGTGCAACTCAAAGGCTCTCTCTTTGCCCAGCCAGTCAATTTCCGCTTGATTAGGCGGGTTGGAGTTGATATAGCTTTCTAATGTCGGGTATTTTCTAAACGCATATTTGCCTGTGGTGAAATAGAGCCACGCAAAAATGGATAAAAACACTATATCGAATACACACAGCAAAAGTATGATAGCATTATCAGACAATTTACTCACCACCCCTTATTTTAATTTTGTATTAAGTCCCGGACGAAAGACCGTGTTTCTTTATATAATCTTTAAGTAATTTCCGCTGTGTTTCCGCAAAACCCGGGTGTTTCTTTTCAAGATATTTTCCCGCTAAATAAGCGCCGCCGCCAATGATAGCATACGAACGCGCGGGACCCGGGGGGGGGGAAGTTCCGATGCTGATAATGCGGACAGTCCGCGATCGTCAAGCTGTCCGCGCGAATGTCCCCTGCTGGTTCGCTGTGCGCGTATGAGCGCCTGAAGCGTGAGGGGGCCTGTCCAATGTGTTGGGAAGGTTAAAACTCAAAATCGGGATAATACTCACGAAAGATAGCTAGCCATTCAGGGCTGTCTATTGCCTGTTGGTCTTGATGCGTGTATTCCCAAGTGGCAAGCCGCCTGTACAGTTCTAAGGCTCTTTCTTCGCCCAGTTGGTCTATTTCAGCTTGGTAGGGTTTGTATGCGTCAATGTAACTTTGTAATGTCGGATATTTTCTAAATTTATATTTTACGGTGGTGAAATAGAGATACACAAGTGGAACAATAATAATCGTCTCGATAATCCCCGTGATAATAAGAATATTGAACATTTGCAACATGTCCTTCCATTTTGGATTTTAGGTGTTGCCTTCTCCGTATTTCTTCTTGTAGTCTTCGAGTATTCTCTCCCGTGTCTCTCCGAATTTGGGGTGTTTCTTTTCAAGATATTTCCCCGCTAAATAAGCGCCGCCGCCTATAGCGGCATACGGCAAAGCCGCTTTTGCTCCGCGAACAAGGCCGGTGATTCCTCGTGATAACATCGCATGTCTAAGGGCTTTATATGCGCCTTTGTTTTTGCCGTATAGTTCGATTGCTCTGCGCACTCCCCAGTCGCCTTTGCCTGTTCTGTAACTGCCCACTTTATAAGCCGCGTTCGCCGCCGCTCCCGCTCCTGTTCCGATTGCCGCGCCTACGGCGGCTTTAGCGGTTTCCTTGCCCATGATAACAGGCTTATCCCGCCGGGGAGCGGAAGGTGTTTTGCCGATCTGTGACGCTCTGTCAAAATTCGCGTTCATCAGCGCGCGGTGTCTGTTGTTAATACCCTCGCGCATTTCCATGATGTTCTTCGCGGGCCTGAGGGGTTCGCTCGCGTCCGCCCCGCCGAACGTGTCGGTTTTGACGGTCTGTACGACTCTAGCGGGAGCGGATTTCTTGACGATCCGCGCCGTGGGCTTGACTTTGGGGCGGCTTGCGGGAGCGCCCCGCCCCGGCACGTAATCAAACTTTCTTCCGCGTTTCTTTTCCTCTGCCTCGATGTGGCGCATATTTGCCATGTCGAGGGCGTTCAGTACGCGGGGGTAGTTTTTTCGTGGCATGATTATACCTTATTCTTTGAAAAAGTAAAGGGGAGATTTTCATCTCCCCGTTTTCTAGTCGTCGTTCTCGGACGGGGTGACGGTAACGTCGGCCGCGTCGCCGGTAGCGATCTCG
Organism: uncultured Synergistaceae bacterium; assembly: GCA_964604125.1. Classification (GTDB taxonomy): domain Bacteria; phylum Synergistota; class Synergistia; order Synergistales; family Dethiosulfovibrionaceae; genus Pyramidobacter. The sequence goes on along the minus strand of CAZRXR010000013.1, from coordinate 983 downwards.
ATCGCGCCGCGAGGGTCGAGTACGCCGTGGCCCATCGCGTAAGACGCGGTGATGAGCGTACCCTCGAACAGGATTTTGACTTCACTGCCCGAGATTTTCACCGAAACGTCTTTCAGCTTGACCGTACCGACGGCGTTGCGGTTGGCGACGATGGCCACAGACTTGGTGAAATCTCCCGTGTAGTCGTTGTTCTCGCCGGTGATTTTGGTCGGCTGCGTGCCGTTGGGCAGATTCATGCTCTTGTAGATGGGCATGTTGGCGATGCTTTCCAAGCGCACGTCCTTGATGCTCCCGCTCCCGCCGTAGTCGCGGTTGATGAGGTCTTTGACTTTGGTCAGCATACGATCGCGGGAACTCATTCGGCGCGGTAATCGTCAGGCTAATCGGAACACTCGCGGGGAATAAAGCCGGCGCGAAGATGATCAGGAAAGGATTAAAATAGCGCGCGGGTCATGCGTTCTCACTGATTTTAGGTTTCTTCTTGCGATGTGTTCCTGACGTGATCCGGGCGCACGGCGGAAGCCGCGCGCTCTCGTTTCCTCGCGGGCGTACACCATCCTTCTCGGCGCGTCGCGCGCGAGGCGCGCGGTGTACAATTTTATCTTGGGATCGTCTCCGAGCTTTTTCTTGAACTCCTTTCCGTCTGTCGTCTGTTCGCGGAAAAAACATGCCTTTGAACCCGTCGGATAAGCGGTCAGATACAGTCCGTCCGTGTCGCGCGCTGAATTACGGCTCTCTTTTGGTTTGAGCGCGCGTACCTTCGTCTCGTTCGGCGTTTTCAACTCCCGTCGGCGTGCTTGTTCCCGCCCCGGTTATGGCGCGGTGTACTGAACGTGATGCCGATTCTGTATCGTTTCGCGTTTTTTCGACGGAGCTCAAACGGTTTGGAACGTAAAAAGGGGCCTTGCTGTCGCAAGACCCCTTTTATTCCGTGGAGTATCGTTCGATTTTGAGTTTTGGGGGTTGGTGCTCAGAGCGGGACT